>JBFHNV010000244.1:0-8887 GCA_041593595.1 Gammaproteobacteria bacterium | reverse complement strand
GCGTCTTCGCCCATCACCGGCTCGCTCAGCAGATACACCTGGAAGCAGGCGCCCTCGCCGGGCGTCGACTGCACGCGGATGTCACCCCCGT
This sequence comes from Gammaproteobacteria bacterium, assembly GCA_041593595.1. GTDB lineage: Bacteria > Pseudomonadota > Gammaproteobacteria > HK1 > HK1 > JBFHNV01. The sequence goes on along the minus strand of JBFHNV010000244.1, from coordinate 8,796 downwards.
AGCCCTGGATGATGCCGTAGCTCACGGACAGGCCGAGCCCGGTGCCGCGTGCGCCCTTGGTGGTGAAGAACGGGTCGAAGATGCGCGACAGGTGCTCGGGGGGGATCCCCTCACCCCGGTCGCGCACCTCGATCACGACGCCGCGCGTGTCCCAGTCCCGGCAGCGCACCGTCACGTCCGCGCCCGCGGGCGAAGCCTGCACCGCGTTCAGCAGCAGGTTGACCATCACCTGCTGGAACTCCTGGGGATCGATGGCCACCGGGTTGCTCGCCGAGTTCTCCACCCGCACGCGCACCTCGCGCACCGACGCCTCGTGATCCACCAGCGTCAGCGTGTCCCCCACCAGCCGCGTCAGCTCCACGGGCGCCGGGCGCGATGAACGCCGCCCGCTGCGCGAGTAGCGCAGCAGGTTGTCCACGATGGTGTGAATCCGACGCACCTGGTCCATCACCAGCTCCACCTCCGTGTTCACGGCACTGGCGGCGGAGCCGAGCTCGTTGCGCATGACCTCCAGGTTGCCCTGGATGATGGCGATGGGGTTGTTGATCTCGTGGGCCACGCCGGCGGTTACCTCGCCCAGCGCCGCCAGCTTCTCCGCCGCCACCAGCTGGCGGCGCGTGGTGCGCAGCAGCGCGACGGTCTCCTCCAGGCGCTTGTTCTTCTCGCGCAGCTCCGCGGTGCGCGCCTCCACCGTGGCCTCCAGCGCCTCCGCGGCGCGCCGGATCTCGTCGTTGCGCAGCTTCAGGAGATCCAGCGTCGCGTCGAACTGGCGCGCGAGCTCGGCCAGCTCGTCGCGCGAGCCCACCTGACCGATGCGCCGGTCGAGCCCGGCGCGCAGATCCCGCGCGACGTCGGCCATCAGCTCGATGGGCCGCGCGATGGTGCGCGCGCCCGCCACCGCCACGGCGCTGGCCAGGAGCAGGCCCAGCACCAGCATGGCCAGCACGATGAGCAGGGTGCGCGCGTAGGCGTCGCGAAACGGCGCCTCGAGGAAGCCCGCGTACAGCATGCCCACGCGCTCGCCGTTCACGTCCACGATGGGCTCGTAGGCGGAGATGTACCAGTCGTTCAGGGCAAACGCCCGGTCCACGAAGGTCTCGCCACGGCCGAGGACGCTGTCGTGCACGTCCTTCGAGACCCGCGTGCCCAGCGCGCGCTCCCCGGGGGCCAGCGGCACGTTGGTGCTGATGCGCACGTCGCCCAGGAACACCGTCACCGTGCCGATGCTGCCCTCCGGCAGCGATCCCGGCCCGTAGACCAGGTCGCGCACCGCGTCCACCAGCTGGAAGTCGCGGTTGATGATCACGCCGCCGTCCAGCAGCGCCACCAGGGTGCCGCGGGGATCGCGCACCGGCGCCACCGCCCGCACCACCAGCGCGCGGGTCTCCGCGCTGCGCTCGCTGGGCGCCGCGTGAGGCGTGGGCACCAGCGGCAGCCGCGCACGATCCGCGAGCTGCGGATCCTCCTCCATCAGGTCATCGGCTGAGTAGACCTCCACGCCCACGAAAGGCGCTCCGACGGTGGCGGCGCGCTGCTGCAGCAGGCTGCGCCGGCTGGTGCCGAACTCATCCGGCCCCCCCGTGAGGATCCAGCGGCCCTGCAGATCGGTGACGTGCACGAAGTCGAAGCCGGTGGTGCCGCGGATGGCGGCGAGCTGGTCCTGCACCCGGGCCGCGTCGCCCTCGCGGAACGCGGTGTAGAAGGCGTAGGAGGCCGCCAGGCGCTCGAGCTCGTGCAGGTAGTCGCGCTGCAGCCGGGTGAAGGCGTCGTGGGCCACCACCAGGTCGGTGTTCACGCGCCGCAGCAGCTGCGCCTCGCTGTAGGCGTGGCTCCACAGCGCGATGAAACCCACCGCGACGGGCGCCACCACCAGGATGGGGAACAGCACCAGGGCGAGCAGCCGGGCCCTCAGGCTGCCCTGCAGCCGCGCCCGCAGTGCGCCGAAGATCACGGGCGCTCGCCCGGTTCCGCCGCCGCGGCCCAGGCCTTGACCTTGCGCTCGAGGGTCTTGCGCGACACGCCCAGGCGGCGCGCCGCCTCGGACTTGTTGCCGTCGGCGGCGTCGAGCACGCGCAGGATGTGGTGCTTCTCCACCTCCGCCAGGGTCCAGTCCAGGGGCAGGCCGCCGCCTTCGGCGCCGGCCGCGACGCCGTCGTGCTCGTTCAGGGCCTCCCCGGGCAGGCGGCCCAGCAGCAGGGAGCGCTCCATGACGTTGCGCAGCTCGCGCACGTTGCCGGGCCAGGCATAGGCCTGCAGCGCGCGGATGTCCTGGTGGGTCAGGGGCAGCGGCGCCACCCCCAGATCTCGCGCCAGGGCCTGGGCGAAGTGGCGAGCGAGCTCGGCCACGTCGTCCAGCCGCTCGCGCAGCGGCGGCACGGTGATGGCCAGCACGTCGAGACGGAAGAACAGGTCCTCGCGGAAGCGCCCGGCGCGCACCTGGTCGGCGAGCGGGCGGTTGCTGGCGGCGATCACCCGCGCGTCCACCGGCACCTCCCGGTCGGCGCCCACCGGGCGCACCCGCCGCTCCTCCAGCACCCGCAGCAGCTTGGCCTGCATGGGCAGCGGCATCTCCGAGATCTCGTCCAGGAAGATGGTGCCGCCGCGGGCGAAGGAGAACAGGCCCTCGCGGGCCGCGTGAGCGCTGGTGAAGGCGCCCTTGGTGTGGCCGAACAGCTCGCTCTCCAGGAGCTCCGGCGGGATGGAGCCGCAGTTGATCGGGACGAAGGCGCCGTCGCGCCGGCTCAGCCCGTGGATCGCCTTCGCCACCAGCTCCTTGCCGGTGCCGGTCTCGCCCTGCAGCAGCACGGTGGCGTTGGTGGGCGCCACCCGCTGCACCGTGGCGCACAGGGACTGGATCTTCTCCGACGCGCCGACGATGCCCTCCACCGCGCCGGCGGGGCCTGCCTGACGGCGGAGCAGGAAGTTCTCCCGCGCCAGCGCGCGCTGCTCCAGGCAGCGGTCCACGGCACCGACGAGCTGCTCGATGCGGAAGGGCTTCAGCAGGAAGTCCGCCGCGCCGGCCTTGAGTGCCGCCACCGCGGTTTCGAGATTGGCGTACGCGGTCATCACGATCACGTCGGTGCGCACCTCCTGCTCCCGCAGCCGCGCCACCCACTCGACACCCGACTCGCCAGGCAGGCGGATGTCCACCACCAGCAGGTCGAAGTGGTAGCGCCGCCGCAGCGCCTCCGCCGTCTCCACGCTGTCGGCGGTCTCCACCAGGGCGCAGCGCCCGGCCAGCGCCTTGCCCAGAAAGTTGCGCATGCCCGGCTCGTCGTCCACCACCAGCACCGAGGCGGCGTGTGGCCCGGAGGCCGCCGGGTGTGGCGCGTCGCGAGACGGGGCGGACTCGGGTGGGCGGGTGGACATTCTCGGCAGGCTCCCGTGCGGCTCGAGGGATGGGCCCGGCGCCGGTACCGGGTCATTTTGACGCGGCGAAGGGCGGCGGTCGGGCAATATTATCCCAATGCCATGGCGGCCAAATTGACCCTCGCGGAAAATTGCGGGTAGAAAGACCAGCCGGCTCCAGGCAACGTCCCAGCGAACGGAGGAACACTCTCGGCCATGCACGGGCACCCGCCCTCCCACACCGTCCCGCTACCCGGGATCCGCCCGTGAGCGCGACGACCGGCCACGGCGTCACCGGCCTGGTGCTCGCGGGCGGGTGCGCGCGGCGCATGGGTGGCAAGGACAAGGGCCTGGTGCAGGTGGGCGGCCGGGCCATGGCCCAGTGGGTGTGCGCGGCCCTGGCGCCCCAGTGCGACGCGGTGCTGGTGAACGCCAACCGCAACCGGGAACGCTACGCGACCCTCACCGGCTGCCCGGTGATCGCGGACGGCGTGGAGGGGTTCGCGGGGCCTCTCGCGGGGATGGCCAGCGGGCTGGCCGCCTGCGGCACGCCGCTGATGGCCTGTGCGCCCTGCGATTCGCCGCTGGTCGCTGCGGACCTGGTGGCGCGCCTGCGCGCGGCGCTGGAGGAGGCGGACGCCGAGCTGGCAGTGGCCCACGACGGCGATCGCCTGCAGCCCGTGTTCGCCCTGCTGCGGCGCGAGCTGCTGGCCAGCATGCAGGCGTTCCTCGCGGGCGGCGAGCGCAAGATCGACGCCTGGTACGCCCGGCACCGCACGGCCCTCGCGCCGTTCCCCGACCGCATCGAGATGTTTCTCAACGTGAACACCCCCGCCGAGCGCGAGGCCCTGGAAGCACGCCTGGCCGGGCCGGGGGCCGCGTGAGTGCCGCCGGCATCCCGGTGCTGGGCTTCGCCGCCTGGAGCGGCACCGGCAAGACCACCCTGCTGCGCGCGCTGATCCCGGCACTGCGCGACGGCGGGCTGCGCCTGGGCGTGATCAAGCACGCCCACCACGGCTTCGACGTGGATCAGCCCGGCAAGGACAGCTACGAGCTGCGCCGCGCCGGGGCCGAGCGGGTGCTCGTGGGGTCGCGGGTGCGCTGGGCGCTGATGGTGGAGCACCCGGGCGGCGACGAGCCCACCCTGGCATCGCTGCTGCGCCACATGCCCGGCGAGGGTCTGGACCTGATCCTGGTGGAGGGTTTCAAGCACGAGCGCTTCCCCAAGATCGAGCTGCATCGTCCGTCGCTGGGCCGGCCGCTGCTGCATCCGGACGACGCGAGCATCGTGGCGGTAGCCAGCGACGCGCCGCTGGATCCGCCGCCGCCGCTGCCGCTGCTGGATCTCAATGACGTCGCCTCGGTGGCGGACTTCGTGCGCGGCTTCGCCCGTCGCGGCGCGCACAGCCTGAGCGCATGAGCCGGCACGCCGCACCGCCGCCCGGGCGGCTGGATCTGTGCTACGAGGACGACCCGGAGCTGCTGCCGGCGGCGGAGGCACTGCATCGGATCCAGGCCCACGTGCCGCGCATCGACGGCACCGAGGACGTGTCCCTCGCGGCGGCGCTGGGGCGCGTGCTGGCCGCGGACGTGGTCTCGCCCATGGACGTGCCGGGGCACACCAACTCCGCGGTGGACGGCTATGCCCTGCAGGGCGCCGCGCTGCCGGCCGCCGGGGCCGAGGCCACGTTCCGGGTGATCGGCAGCGCCTTCGCGGGCCGTCCCTTCGCGGGCACCGTGGCGGCGGGCGAGTGCGTGCGCATCATGACCGGCGCGGTGATGCCCGAGGGCACCGACACGGTGGTGATGCAGGAGCACGTGGTGGTGGAGGACGGGCACGTGCGCATCGCCGCCGGACACCGGACGGGGCAGAACGTGCGACAGGCTGGCGAGGACCTGCGGACGGGCCAGGTGATGCTGCGCGCGGGCGCGCGGCTGCTGCCCGCGGCGCTGGGCATGCTCGCCTCGGTGGGCATAGCCCGGGTGGCGGTGGTACGCCCGCTGAAGGTGGCGTTCTTCTCCACCGGGGACGAGCTGCGCTCCCTGGGCGAGCCTCTGGAGCCGGGCCAGGTCTATGACTCGAACCGGTACACGCTGCACGGCATGCTGGCGCGTGCCGGGGTGGACGCCGTGGATCTCGGGGTGGTGCGCGACGATCCGGCACGCCTGCGCGAGGCGCTGGACGCGGCCTGCGCCGCGGCGGACGTGGTGATCACCACCGGCGGCGTGTCCACCGGCGAGGCGGACCACGTCAAGCCGCTGCTCGCGGAGCGCGGCCAGGTGGGCTTCTGGCGCATCGCCGTGCGTCCGGGTCGGCCGCTGGCCTTCGGCCTGGTGGGCGGGCGGGCGTTCTTCGGCCTGCCGGGCAACCCGGTGGCGGTGATGATGACCTTCTACCAGTTCGTGCAGCCGGCGCTGGCAGCGATGTGCGGCGTCACGAGTCCGTCCCCGCTGCCGCTGGTGGACGCCGAGTGCCCGGAGCGGCTGCGCAAGAAGCCGGGCCGGGTGGAGTACTACCGCGCGGTGCTGTCCCGGGATCCGGACGGGCGACTGCGGGTGCGACCCACGGGACGGACCGGCTCGGGCCTGCTGCACACCATGCACGATGCCAACTGCCTCATCGTGCTGCCGGAGGAGTCCGCAACGGTGGCCGCGGGCAGCGTGGTGCAGGTGCAGCCCTTCTTCGGGCTGGTGTGAACGACCGTGAAAGAATCACCACGCCCGCGACGTGGGCGGGCGATACCGCCACAGGCTCCGAGGGCTCGCACATGAAGGACCACCCGCTGCGCAGCCGGCTCCTGGGCGAGCTCCACGCACGCCCCTTCACCCCGTTGCAGGCGCCGCTGACGCTGGTGCACCTGGCGATGGTGCACGACGGGGACGCGGACCGCGACCAGGAGCGTGTGCGCCTCGCCGATCTCTGCCGGCAGCACGGCGCCGGATTGCCGGACGGTGCCGGCAACCACGTGCTGGTGCGCCTGGGCGAGGTGTCGCTGAAGTGGGAGCAGCACGCGGAGTTCACCACCTGGACCTTCTGGCGCCCCCGCGGCGGCGGCGAGCCCTTCACCGCCGGGCCCGGCGAGGCCCTGGGGGGCGGGCTTCCGGGCGACCTTCCCGGCCAGCGCCTGGTGGGGGTGCACGTGGAGGTGCTGGGCCCAGGCGACGAGCGCCTGGACGACGCGCGGCTCGCGCGCGTCCTCGATCCGTCCACCCTCTGCGGGTCCAGCATCGGCGACGGCGCCGCCCAGGTGTGGACCGACTACCGGGACCGGGACGACGGCTACCTGCGGGTGCTGGCCCACGACCACGCCGGCGACCCGCGCCAGCTCGGGCGGCGCTTGCAGCGGCTGCTGGAGATGGAGACCTACCGCAGCATGGCGCTGCTGGCCCTGCCGGTGGCCCAGGCCGCCGCGCCGCAGCTCGCGCGGGCCGAGGCGCGCATGCGCGAGGTCACCCGGCAGCTGGAGATCCTGGCCGACCTGGACGCGGAGAAGGCCCTGCTCGCGGAACTCATGAAGCTCGCGGCGGAGCTGGAGGAGCGGGTCGCCAGCACCGCCTACCGCTTCAGCGCCGGACGCGCCTACTTCGACATCGTGCGAGCGCGACTCGCGAGCCTGCCGGAGTCGCCGCTGGCGGAGCTGCCGATGCTGAGCGGCTTCATCGCACGTCGCATGTCGCCTGCCATGAGCACCTGCGAGTCCATCCGCCAGCGCCAGGACGCCCTCGCCGCGCGGATCACCCGCGCGGCGAACCTGCTGCGCACCCGGGTGGACCTGGCCCTGGAGGCCCAGAACCGGGATCTCCTGGCCTCCATGGAGCGCCGTGCCCGGCTGCAGCTTCGCCTGCAGCAGACCGTGGAGGGCCTGTCGGTGGCCGCCATCACCTACTACGTGGTGGGCCTGGTGGGCTATCTCGCCAAGGCGGCGGGCGCCACCGGCGCGCCGGTGGACCCGGATCTCGCCACCGGCGCCGCGGTGCCGGTGGTGGCGCTGCTCATCTGGTCCGGGCTGCGGCGCTTCCGCCGGCGCATCGAGCACGAGGAGGAGCCCGGGGGCCGCGCCGGATGACCGCACCCGCCATCACCACGAGGACGCCAACACCATGACCGCGAGCAGGGACTTCATACCGCTGGGGATCGCGGTGCTCACCGTGTCCGACACCCGCGGCGAGGCCGAGGACAAGTCCGGCGCGCTGCTGGTGGAGCGCCTCACCGGCGCCGGCCACCGGCTGGCCGACCGGCGCATCGTGCGCGACGACGTGTACGCCATCCGCGCCGAGGTGTCGCGGTGGATCGCCGATGCGGACGTGAACGTGATCCTCACCACCGGCGGCACCGGGGTCACCGGCCGCGACGGCACGCCGGAGGCGGTGGCGCCGCTGCTGGACAAGGAGATCCCGGGCTTCGGCGAGGTGTTCCGCATGCTGTCCTTCCAGGGCATCAAGACCTCCACCATCCAGTCCCGGGCCCTGGCCGGGGTGGCCAACGCCACCTACGTGTTCTGCCTGCCCGGCTCCTCCGGCGCCTGTCGGGACGCCTGGGACCAGGTGATCAGCGCGCAGCTCGACTACCGCACGCGGCCGTGCAACCTGGTGGAGCTGATGCCACGGCTGCTGGAGCGCTGATCCGGATTTCGCGAGGGACGGGGAACCCGCACTGGCGTGTACAGTCCGACGCCGTTGGGCGGGGCCTGCCCCGCGCCACCAACGTCGTTCCACAGCGTCAAAGGACTGTCATGAAAGCTTCGCGCATTCTCACCGCCCGCACCCTCACCGCGGCGGCGCTGCTCGCCGGCGCATCGGCGGCCTGGTCCGCGGATTACGCGATCGACCCGGCCCACTCCTTCGTGGAGTTCCGCATCCAGCACCTGGGCTACAGCTGGCTGTACGGGCGCTTCAACAAGCTGTCCGGGACCTTCTCCCACGACCCGGCGAGCCCCGAGGCCAGCCGTATCCAGGTGACCGTGGACACCGCCAGCGTGGACAGCAACCACGCGGAGCGGGACAAGCACCTGCGCTCCGCCGACTTCCTGGACGTGGACAAGTATCCCGAGGCCACGTTCAGGTCCACCGGCTACTCCGGCACCGCCGACGAGGGCACCATGACCGGCGAGCTGACGATGCACGGGGTGACGAAGCCGGTGGAGATCAAGGTGAAGAAGCTGGGCGAGGGCAAGGACCCCTGGGGCGGCTACCGCGCGGGCTTCATCGGCACCCTGGTCGTGGACCGGCGCGACTTCGGCATCGAGTACCAGCTCGGGCCCGCGTCCTGGACCCTGGAGATGGATCTGGGCATCGAAGGCATCAGGAAGTAGCGCACGAGCTGCCGGCCGGCTGTCGCGACTCGCCCGAACCTGTCGCCGTCCCGCCGCGGTTGGCTGAGTCGCCCCCTCACCACAGCATCTTCCTCAGCGTGCCGTCCCGATCGACGAGCTGGTGCTTGAGCGCGGC
>JBFHNV010000243.1:0-8891 GCA_041593595.1 Gammaproteobacteria bacterium | reverse complement strand
GGTTCAGCCGCCTCGCCGCGCGCCTGCCCGGCGCGGAGCTCGTGGATCTCTCGGACGCGCTGCGGGCCGAGCGGTTGATCAAGTCGCCGCGGGAGATCGAGCATCTGCGCGCCGCTGCGGCCATTGCCGACGCGGCCATGGCCGAGGCCGTCGAGGCGACCGCCGCAGGCGCGAGCGCCCGGCGAGCGGCCGCGGTGGCCTCCGCCGCCTTCGTGCGCCTGGGCGCCGACACCGGGCGCACCGGCCCCATCAGCGTCGCCCGGGGCTGGAACTTCCTGCACGGCGCCCTCGACGACGCTGCGCTGGGCGACGGCGACGTGCTGCACCTGGAGCTGGTGCCCAAGGTGCGCGGCTACTGCGCGCGGCTGATGCGCCCGGTGGCGGTGGGCGAGCCCGGCCCCGCGCGGCGTGCCGCTGCGCAGACCCTCGTCGCGCTGCAGGACCGTCAGATCGCCGCCATGGGCACCGGTGCCGAGGCGCGGGCGGTGGACGCCGTCGTGCGTGACGGCGTCCTCGCCGCGGGGCTTCGCGAGCGCTACGAGAACAACACCGGCTACACGCTGGGCTACTACTTCGAGCAGGCGCCTCGCACCAGCGACTTCACCCGGGTGCTCACCCCGGCGGCGGACTGGCGCCTGGAGAATGACATGGTGTTCCACGTCTACACCTCGGCCGGCGGCGTCGCCTTCAGCGAGACGGTGCGGGTCACACCCGAGGGGGGCGAGCGCCTGACGCGACTTCCGCGCGAGCTGTTCCTGCGATGAGTAGCACAGGGGTCACGGGACAGGGGTCAGAGCCGTTAGCTTCGACCGGTTGCCATCCCGGGAGTGGGACGCCGTCTACCGAATCTAGCGGTTCCGACCCCTCTTGATGGTATCGGGCAGCGGCGAAAGCATCGTGAGCTGCGCGGGGACACGGTGGCGCGCAGGATATCGACGGCGCCTGACCCAGCGCCTGTTGACATCCGCGCTCCCTGAGTCGCGCAGCGCTCGGCATGATTTCGCCACCGTCCGAAACAGGCGCCGATTGACGAAATGGGCCTTTGAAATGACTATCCCCGCTGAGACGCGTCACGGGAGCCCAAGTCCATGCTGCTCGCCTTGCTCTTCCTCGCGCTCTACGTGCTCGGCTTCGGCACACTCGAGAGCGTCTACTTCCAGCCAGCCGGATACGGTGGCACCGGCGAGATCGAGTTCGGCCTTACCCCCTGGCTGGTCGGAGCCGGGACCGCGCTCGGTATCCTCTCGAGCCTCGTCTACGCCGAGATCCGGGAGCACTCGGACGCCGATGCGGGTGACGTGCTCAAGCGCGCCCTGACCGGCACGAACGCCCTCTTCTCGCTCATTGTCGCGCCCGTCGTCATTGCCTCGTTTTACGGCGAGATGACCCGCATGGACAGCGGCTTCTTCCAGTTCATCGTCGCGTATCAGAACGGATTCTTCTTCCAGCGCATCCTCCACGGCAAGCGGCCGGCACCCGCCGGTGGCTGAGCGAGCCCTCGTCCTGCTCCTCGCCGCTGTTCTGCTGGCGCGCGCGGACGCTCTGGCGGCGGCGCCGACCGAGCGCCTGTTGCAGATTGCGGTTCCCGATCACGTGGATCGTCGGCTCGCCCAGTGGCTCCCGGGGGCGATCGAGGTGCTGCAACCGGCGACCCCCGACGGACGTCGCATCGTACTGAACGCGGTGCCGCGCGCCGACGAGCTCGCGATCGTCGTGCTCGCCGTCGACCACCGCCTGGAGGACGCCGTCGGCGGCGACCCGGAGGTCCGAGACCTCGCTCTCGCATTGCGGGGGAACGCCCTCGCGATCTCTCCGAATCTCATCCTCATCGACGGCGCTTTCATCGACTTCGTGCTGCTGAACGCTGCGCAGAACCTGATCGGGTACTACCAGACCTTGGACCTAGCCGCGAAGGTCCCGACGGGCGAGGCGACAGAGGTCGACGTGCGCCGATTCGGAAAGAAGATGCGCCTGCTCATTGACCGGGACCGGGCGCGCTGGGTGGACCAGTGGTCGGTCGAGCGCCGCGGCGAGTACCTGCGCCAGAGCCTCGCGTACTTCGGCACCGGGCTCGCCGATCCCCACGTCCACCCCACGGTGGATTTCGCGGTCGCGCCGGTGCTGTTCCACGAGATCGGCCATCTCGGCTCCGGAGGTCTGCTGTCCTTCCGGGACACCTGGGAGAAGCTCAAGAACGCCCTGGAACGGATGCGACGCTATCCCGCCACCCAGCTCCGGCTCGCCGAGGAGCGGCGCGCTGATGCGTACGCCGCGGAGCGGATCCGCGCGACCGTCGACGCCGCGTTCCGATCACGGAAACCATACGCGGGGGAGGCAGTCCAGGCGGTGGTGGCGACACTCAAGCTGTTCCGCGATCTCGTGGTGCGCGACGTGTTCGGCAACTTCCGCGGGCTGCCGCCAGAGGACTACCTCTACTGGCTTGAGCACGAGCCGTGCGCGAGCTGGACGTCGGAGAGCGAGCCGCTCTGGTTCGGGCACGTCGCGCGGACCCGGAGTATCCGAGATGCGCCGTTTCCGCTCCTCACCGCGGAGGAGTTCGCCCGCTTCCGACGGCGCCTCGACGGCCACGTCGCGGACGGTACCCACCCGCACCACTTCCAGCGTGCCGCGATTCTCCTAGAGGCCCTGAGGGGCTTCGTGCCGGACTTCTACTTTGAGGTGCTGCTCGACGCGCGGGTCGCCATGCAGGAGGCGCTCGGCGAGGACCGTCCCGAGCTGCTCGCGCCGCGGTCCTCCGGCGACGTGGGCCTCCGCCGCTTGGAGTTCGTCGACGCCCTCAAGGGCGCGTTCGACCTGCGCCCCGCGGTGAACTGCGCGGGGACCGGCTGCCTGGTCGGCGTGCCGACGTCGGATCCGGGTCCCGCCTCCGGCTTCTTGGAGATCGCAGCGCGCGGCGACGCGGTCGAGCGCGTCCGCCTGGTGCTGCCGGTCTACACCGAGAACGATCGGGGGGTCATGTCCGCCGATAACGTGCTCCTGTCGCGGATGGATTTGCTCGCCCTGGTGGCGGCGCGGCTGCTCGGGGAGCCTGCGGCTCTCATCGGTTCCCGCACCCGGCGCCTGCTCGCCGAGGTCTCGGACGAGATGGCCGCGTGCGGGGCGGTCAGCCGGACCGTCGTGCTGGCCGAGCGAACCGTCGAGATCACGACCCTTAACGACCTGGGGTGGATGGCACTGGAGGCGCGGCCGCTGGGCCGCTGAGGGCTCGACAGCCGGGGTGGCGGTGCCCCTCCGGGCGCCCGGGAGGAGGACGGAACCGATGAACGCGATCGTGCTCGTGACCCTGACGGCGGGAATTCTGCTACCGCACGCGGTGCTCCCGCTGGAGGGCTCCTACCCGGTTCCGGAGCCGGCGCGTCGTGCCCCGGGCCCCCCCACCGCGACGGCGGTACGGGCGGCAGTGACGACGCTTGCGGCGACCCTCGCCGCCCCGGCTATCCGGGCACGCGCGAGCGACGCCGGGAGGACGATGCCCAGCGAGTGGAAGCCCCCTGCCGGGTCGCCGCCAACGCACCGTGCGGGCCGCTCGCAGCGCGTTGACTCGCACCGCGATGCCCGCGAGATGGCCCTCGAGGAGGTCGCGCGGCAGGCGCGCACCACCCGCTCCGACGCCGAGCGGCTCGCCCTCCTCGCGAAGGTCATCGACCTCGTGCTTCCGGGGGCGGACCCACGGGAGTGGTTCGCGTTCGGCGCCGAGCGCTGCCAGTACGCCTCGGAGGCCCTGGCCAGCGGGCACGAGACTGCTCGTGCCTACGTGGCGGTGTGGGGCGCGCGGGTATCCGAGCAGATTGGCAGCCCTGCCGCGGTCGGCGTCGAGGCGATGGTCCTGCTCACCGCGGTGGGCTGTCCCGACGTGTTCGACGCGGTCGGCATCCAGATCCTGCGCGCCCTCCAGTAGTCGTCGGTCGGCGGAAGGGGCGGACAACGCTCATCGGCAAGCACCAGGCCGCTGCACCTCGGATCGCTGGCACGAAGCCGCGCCTCGAGCCCACGAGACCGTTGCTTCAAGGGACGGCACGGTTGCAGCAGCTCGGCAAGCCCAACCTGATGGAGGCCGCCCTGACTAACAGACTGCGAAGTGGCGCGTCACATTGCGAGCGAGGACTGCTCTCGAGATCGAAAGCGCGGCGCACGCTCACTCCCCGTAGGACACCCAGACGTTCTTCACTGCGCCGCGTGGCGCAGGTACTCGGCCCCTCGCCTTGGCGCGCTTCGTACCAGTCGCGACGCCGCGCGTGGCTGACCCAGGTGCGCTTCATGTTGGCCGCGGCGGCACGCTCGACGGCCGCGCGGCCCGCAGGCGGGCCGTGATACCACAGGCCGTCGCCACCGTTTTGGCGGATAGAAGATACAAACGCGCATTTCGTCGATGCAGTCCGGTATCGGGCGGCGGCGGAATCATCGTGAGCTGTGCGGGGCCACGGTGGCGCGCAGCATATCGACGGCGCCTGACGCGGCGAAGGGGGCGTCGCTGGCGCCGTCGTGGCACCCAGGCTGACGAACCGGGCGCGCGGCAAGGCAACCCCCTGGCACGCTCCAAGCGCACCCCCCAACGTCAACAGCCAGCACATGGATTCAGTGTCGTACCGGTGGTGGGGCGCGAGCGGCGCGAACCTCGATGTGGGGGAGGATGGCGGCGACAACCCGCGGGTCGGTGATCACGGTCAGCACGCGCAATGCTGCCCCGCAGCGCGGACAAAGGCTGATGGCCATGTCGATCACGCGGGCGCTGCGCGCTGTGCCCAGCTCATCCGGGCGCGGTCTCGCACCTGCTCAGATTCGGCGCCATCGCTCACCGGTGCGCTCGGGGCGGGCACGACCAGTCGGCGATGGCGTGCGTTCGGAGCGAACAGGCCGTGGAACCGGATGAGGTGACTGCGCGGTATTGGGACCAGGGCCGCCAGCCGAGCGATAAAGTCCAGCGGCTCGAACAGGCTGCTCTCGAGCTCGTCTCGGTGGCTGGGCTCACGGTGGCCCGTTCGACATCTTCGTGGGCGTTCAATACTCTCGAGCGAAGCAACGGCCTCGGTGGCACGGCCTCCCGCAACGAGGCCTTGAAACGGCGTTTCGCGCAAGCGTAGTGTCTACGACCTTGGGGTTGCCGGCGCGCATACTTGAATGGGCAGGCCTTCGAGTGAGGATCCCGTCGTTCTAGGCTCGCCGCGGGACTGCGGCCGGGCCATCGACCGCCGCCGCCGCGCGTTGCTCAAGCTGTCGGCGGCGGGCATCCTGCTCGGCGCATCTCCCCTGCGGGCCGGCGCTGCGATGACGGATGAACGCTGCGTGAATCTCTACGTGGACGACGCGCTCGCGGCCTACGGGTTTCCCGACGGCCACCCTTTCGGCACCGACCGGCAGGCGGTGTTCCTGCGCGAGGCACGCGAGCAGGGCCTCGCGGCGCTGGCGACCCTGCGCGGCTCGCGGGCCGCCACTCGCGAGGAGCTGACCCGGTTTCACGGCGACGCCTACGTGGAGCGGGTGGCCACGGCCGAGGCGCGCGGGCTCTACGCGCTCGACTACGGGGACACCCCCGTGTTCCCCGGCGTCTATCGGGCGGCGGCGCACGTGGTCGGCGCCGCGCTGGACGGCCTCGAGCAGATCATGTCGGGCGCGTGCCGGCGCAGCCTGCAGCCCGTCGGCGGGCTGCATCACGCGGGCCGGGCGCACGCGGCGGGCTTCTGCGTGTTCAACGACCTGGGGGTGGTGATCGAGACCCTGCGCAAGGTGCACGGCGTGCGGCGCGTCGGCTACCTGGACATCGATGTGCACCACGGCGACGGCGTGTACTACGCCTTCGAGGACGACCCGGATCTGATCTTCGCCGACGTGCACCAGGACGGCGCGACTCTCTACCCCGGCACTGGCGGCGAGCACGAGACCGGCAAGGGCGCGGCACGCGGCACCAAGCTCAACATCGCGCTCGCGCCGCGGGCGGGTGACCGGGAGTTCCTCGCGGCGTGGCCGCGGGTGGAGGCGCACCTGGCGCGCTTCGAGCCCGAGTTCTTCGTCTTCCAGTGCGGCGCCGACGGGCTGGCCGGCGACGCGCTCGCGCGGCTCATGTACACGCCGGCCGTGCACGCCCACGCGGCCGAGCGCCTGGTCGCGCTCGCGGACCGGTTCGCCCAGGGCCGCGTCATGGCGTTCGGGGGCGGCGGCTACAACCGGGCCAATCTGGCGCGCGCGTGGAGCGCCGTGCTGCGGGCGCTGCTGGAGGCGGCGTGACGAGGTTGCACCGCGAGTCGCGGGCGCCATCGCGTGATTCGGGTTGGCTCGGCGCGCAGCCAGGCGTCGCGGCGATGGCGAGCTCGAGCCCCACGCATGCGAGCTCCGTGTCGCCGCGCTGCTGCAGGCCCGGGCCCTCTGCGATCGCCTGATCTGGGACCCCGCGCCTGGCGTCACCAGGACGAGCACGCCCGGCATCAGCGGGCCGCCGAAGCGGTAGTCCTCTCGATGCTTGAGGTGCAGGCGTTGCCCACCGTGCCGTCTCCAGCGCGCAAGCGTCAGGGCTGCCTCCCACCGGCATCGGCGCAAGGCACCGCCCGCCCGCCGGGCATGGACTGCAATCCTTTCACATCACTTTAGATTGCCCCTTCAACAGACTGTAAACATTGTAATTTTTAAATTCATCGCCTAAATTGTGGTGAGACCCGGGGGCGGGGGAACTCTCCATGGCAAAAGAGCGGGCAGCCTGCTACCTGCGGCACGCTGCGAAGGTGCCCATCGCCTGGCGCGAGATCCCGCGCCACCTCGCCCGCCCGGGCGAGATCGGGACCGATGCCGGCGTGGGGATGCGATTCCTGTCGTCGCGCCCGGCACGCGCCGGTGCCCTCGTCGAGGCCACGTTGACGGTGGCGGGCGAGGCCTGCCGCTTCCGCGGCACGGTGCGCTGGGTGCGCCCGCAGGGCCACCGGTTCGAGATCGCGCTGCGCCTCGCGGGCCCCGAGCACGCCCTGCGTGCGCGACTCGCCGAGCAGGCGTGCCGGATCGAGGTATACCGCCGATCGCTGAGCCGGCGCGCGAGCCGGCCGGTGGGGATCGAGCAGGCGGCTCGCGAGTGGGTGGAGCGCTACGCGGCACGCTTCGCCGCAGCCTGGGCCGCCACCGGGAGCTCTTGAGTGGAGCGGCGGGCGGCGCGAGCTCACCTGGCGCTTCGACGACGACGGCACACTGGTGGTGCGTGCGCGGCTGGACCCGGAGCAGGGGCCGCGCTTCATGCGGACGATGGACGCGGCCATGCACGCGCTGCTCGCCGAGCGCGGCGAGGACGAGCCCGGGCGCATCTCCGCGGAGACGTACCCGCACGCGCCGATGTCCCGCGAGGGCTTCGCCCAGGTGCGCGCGCTGAGCGCCACCTGCGGCCTTCGCATCTCCGCGGAGACGGGGGCGTGCCCGTGGGACGGCCGGGGGATGGACGTGGCGCAGGCGGTGGAGACCGCGCTCACGCCGGAGGAGCTCGCCACATGCTGACGGCTCGACCTGCATCGGTCGACGTGGAGTCATCCGTGAGAGCATGGTTCGATGAGCAGTCAGTCAGACTTCTCGCCGGCGGCCTTGCAGCGGGTGCTTGGCCGCGTGGCCGCCGATCGCGCGCTGCATGAGGACTTCCAGGCCCTCTGCGCCACCGGCGGGCGCTTCGCCGGCACCGAAAGCGAGGCGGCGGCGCTCGATCTGCTGGAAGAGCGACTGCACACGACCGGCGCGCGGCCAGTGCGCGAGCGGCTGGACTACGCCGGGTGGCGCCGGATCGGCGCGCGGGTGGAGGTCCCGAACGGCACGGCGCTGGACGCCGTGGCGCTGGTGCGCTCCCCCGCGACGCCGCCGGAGGGACTGACCGCGCCCCTTCTGGACCTCGGCCGCGGCTCTCCGGAGGACTTCGCGGCGCGCGCCGCCGGGATCCCGGGCGCCATCGTGCTGGTGCGCCACGAGTACATGTTCGCGAGCGGCACCATCCACCGGCGCCGCAAGTACGCCCGCGCGCTCGAGCTCGGCGCGGCGGGCTTCCTCATCGCCTGCCCCTGGCCCGGCAACCTGCCGGTGACCGGCTCCTCCGGGGCGCGGCCCGGGCACGGCATCCCGGCGGCGGGGATCAGCGCCGAGTCGGCGGCCCGCCTCGCCGACGGAGCGCGGGTGCGCCTGGTGGTGGAGGCGGAGGAGGGGCCCGCGCGCACCGCCAACCTGGTGCTGGATCTGCCCGGCCGGGAGTCGGGCACGGTGGTGCTGAGCGCCCACGTGGACGGGCACCACCTGGCCGAGAGCGCCATGGACAACGCGAGCGGCCTCGCCGCGGTGCTGGCGGTGGCGCGGGCGATGGCCGGCGTCGATCCCAGGCGCACGCTCAGGGTGTGCCTGTTCACCATCGAGGAGTGGGCGCTGGAGGGCTCTCGCCGCCACGTGGAAGCGCTCGCGGCCGACGAGCGCGACGCCATCGCCGTCAACCTGAACCTGGACTCGGTGGCCGGCAGCCCGCGCCTCACCGCGCTCACCAGCGGCTACCCGCGCCTCGCGCGCTGGGTGCGCCAGGTGTCCACGGCGGCCGGGCTGCCGGTGGCCACGAATCCGGCGCTGATGCAGAACTCGGATCACTACCACTTCGCCGCCGCCGGGGTGCCGGCGCTGCGGCTGCTGGCGGGCTTCGACGAGCCGGCGAGCGACCTGCGCTACGTGCTGACCCCGGCGGACACCGCGGACAAGGTGCCGCCCCTGCAGCTCGCGGCCGCGGCGCTGGCCGCCGCGGCCCTGGCCTACGACGCCTGCACCGCGCCGCGGCTCGTGCTGCGGGCCGACGCGCCGGTGGCGACGGGCTGAGCGGTTCCTCGCGGCCGCCCGCGAGGCGTCAGTGCGTAGGCGCCGCGCCGCCCAGGCGCACGGCG
>JBFHNV010000242.1:0-8948 GCA_041593595.1 Gammaproteobacteria bacterium | reverse complement strand
GTGTCCACATGTGCTCGTCGGAATGCGAGGGGTAGTGCCGCCCGCTTCGCCCATGTCCCTGTGGTGGGACAGCCCGCGCAGCGTGTAGCAGGCACGCCCCTGTCTATGCCTGCACCTCCTGCAGTAGCGATCGACCCGCGCGAGCGCGGTTCGTGCAGCGCCGCCGTGTCATGGCCCCCTCGTCGACGCTGCGTTCACGGGCTCGCGCTCGTGCTCTTCTTCCTGGTGCCGGCAATCGCGCTGGCCGAACCAGGGCTCACGCTGCTGCACGCAGACGGAGGTGCCATTTCGCGAACCGTGTCCGAGACGGGATCAACCGTGCTGATCTTCCACCTCGAAAGTTCAGGCGAGACGGAGTACGAGCTCGACCTCGGTGACTTCGTCTCGGAGCGCGACCAGCAGGTGGAGGTGACCATCGGTAAGCGGGGTGCACCCGCAACGGGACGCCTGGCCCGTCTGCGCTTCGAGGACGGGGAACACCGCAAGGAGATGCAGCTCTTGGCGGCGGATCTGGTGCCAGGCGTGGAGTACCGTGGCACGCTGACGGCCTCGACACAGGGGCAGTCGCCGATTCTCTGGAAGGTGACGTTGCGAAAGCCCGTGGCCATGGCCGAGCTCACCGCCGACATCGCACGCGCGGAGCTGCAGCTCGAGCTCTGGCCGCTCCTGGACCAGCACGAGACCGCCGCATTCAACGTCCTCCTGCGCGAAAAGTCCGGCACGCTCGCCATCGAGGGTATCACCGTCCGGCGTGCGCCGGGCTCCGAAATTCACGGTAACTTCGACATCAAGGAGAATCTCAGGTTCGCTCTCGACGGCAAGCCGATCGACGATCTGACCTCATGGCCTGCGGCGGGGAACCTGAAGCTGCGCAGGATCGCCGCTGGCGAGCAGCGCACGCTCCGGATCCAGGTGCACGGCCTAGCCCGGGGCGAGCACAAGCTCACGCTGCTCCTGGAGGCAGCCAACGCGAGCAACACTTCTCCGCCGAAGCTGGAGATCAACGTGCGTGTCCGTCACGCAAGGTGGGCGCCCGCGTTCGCGCTCCTCCTCGCGATCCTGGTCTCGTACCTCATCACCAAGGGCATCGTGAACTGGCGTCAGCGCAAGGAGCTGAGCGATCTCGCGCAGTCCTGCGCCCGGGACTGGCCGGACGAGGTGCGCGAGCTGGCGCCGGTCGTCTGGCTCAAGGCCACGCGTCGCCAGGCTCTGATGGTGCTGGAGCGCTTCGCTCTACTGCCCGCGCCGGAGGATCTCACCGCGCGGCTGACCGCGGCCCGCCGGATCCTGCGCGTGATGGAGCGCTACGTCGAGGTGCGCGAGAACGTCGACCTGAACGTCTCGACCGAGTCCCGGTACATGCTCCACTTCCGGATGCGGGACGCGCTCGACCGAACGATCGCGGAGATCGATCCGCGCCAGCTCGACGAGGTGAAGGAGAAGGAGTTCATCGCGAAGCTCGATCGCATCGACGGGGCGGTCGAGGACCCCGTTCTGCTCTACAGGCCGTACGTGGCATCCGCACAGAAGAAGACGCCGGGGCGCGGGCTGCTGGACATGCTTCCGACTCGGGGTAGGGCTACCCCGAAGAAGCTGAACGCGCTGTGGGAGTCGTACGTCATGCGGCCCGTCAGGGAGGACGCGGGCCTGGAAGAGCTGCTCGCTATCGACCGCGCGTGTGCCGCCTTCCGGGTCCTGAAGCGCCACGTGGAATTCGGAGACGAGGAGGTCCTCGAACGATTGGTGGCGCTCATCGCCAAGGACGACGTCAACCAGATCGACAGCAAGCAGGTGTTCAGCATCACCAACGAGTCCATGTGGGCGAAGATCAAGGCCGCGGTGTCGGCGCACGAGGTGACCATTTCGCCGAGCCAGCACGCGCCGAGGGCGATGACCGCCAAGGCGCTCGTGCCGATGCAGTTCAGCGTGGAGATCGACGATGCAACGCTCAATGACACCTTCATGGCAAAGCGCCGGATGGTTGCGGACTGGGCCTTCGAGCTGCGAGCGGAGACGGCCAGGAGCAAGCCGATTTGCTGGCGCACGCGGGCAACCGGCAAGAAGCTCCTGCAGTTCGCGCCGGCTGCCGGCACCTTGAGCACTTCCGTGACGTTGAGCTACGGGGCCGACTCGTCCAGCCCGATCGAAGGCAGCGTGAACGTCGGACGACCCCGCGGCGGCATGACGAGCGCGCTCTTCGCGGTGCAGGAGATCGTGCTCGTGGCCGTGGCGGCAGTCATCGCATTCGCCAGTGGCCTGGTGATGTTCTACGAGGCAAATCCGAGCTTCGGTTCCATCCAGGATTACCTCGCGCTCTTCACCTGGGGCGTTGGCGTCGAACAGGGCAAGAACCTGGCTCAGACGTTCACGGGCCTGAGCAAGCAGACGCGGGGCTAGCCACATGATCGATGTTGGTTCTCGGCTTGTCGTCAACGGAGTTGCTTGCCGATCCAGTGGAACGATCGGGCAAAGTCAGGCGGTGTCGGGCCATCAAGAGACTGGTGAGTGCGGCGGGAGGTCTCGCGCCTCCCACGCCCCCGCGCGCTACGGCCCCGCGGTGTCCGCGCGGGTCCGCTCGCAGTGCTCTGCACGCGCAGGCTCGCAGCGACCCTCGCAGCGCACCTGGCCGCGGCTGTCCTTGAGCACCGCCCCACCCTCGACGGCGGAGCAGTAGAGATTGCCGCGCCAGGTCCTGGCGCACTCGCCGCGCCCGCAGAGAACGACGCCGTCGCGGTTTGTGTCCGCCCCTCCATCGTCGAAGCGCGAGCACCAGTAAACACCGTCCTGGTCGCGGGCGCAGCGCCCCGCGCCGCACCAGACCTCTCCCTCGATGTCCTTCACGCAGTCGGCGCCGGCAGGCGCCGCTGCGAGCGCCGCCACCGCGACGACCGCGGCCGGGCGGATGGGGATTGCGAGTGCCCGGGCCGAGGTCTCCCGCAAGCGGGTGAGCAGGCGCCTCACGACCGGCTCACCACCAGGTGCCCGCCGTCCACCACCCGCGCGGTCCAGCCCGCCGGGATCACCGTGGTGCTGTCCGCCTGCTCCACCACCGCCGGCCCGTCCAGGCGCTGCCCGGTTGCGAGAGCGGCGCGATCGACGATGGGCACCGTCACCGGTGCCGCCGGGTCGTCCAGCACCACGCGACGTTCGTCCCGGGGGCGCGCCTCGCTGCTCGCGGCGGGTCCGTACGGCGCGCCGGCGTGCGCCTGGTGCACGCTGCGCAGGTTCACCAGCCGCGCGGGGTTGTCCGTCGCGTACCCGAACACCTGCTCGTGGGCCTGGACGAAGCTGCGGTAGAGCGCCTCCAGGGGATCCGGCGCCGCCAGGTCCACCGGTACCTGCAGGTAGTGGGACTGCCCCACGTAGCACACGTCCGCGGCGTGGGTGACGTGCACGCTGCCGGGCGCGATGGCCTCTGCCTTCATCAGTGCCGCGCAGCGGGCGTCCAGATCCGCGAACGCGGCACTCAGCGCGGCGAGGTCCGTGTCCGCCAGATCGCGGGGAAAGCCCGCCGACGCCTCGTGCTCCACCGGCGCGCCGAGCAGGCCCGCGGCGGACAGCACCCCTGGATGGCGCGGCACCACCACGGTGGTGATGGAGAGCTCCCGGGCCAGCGCCACCGCGTGCAGCGGCCCGGCGCCGCCCAGCGCCACCAGGGCGAAGTCGCGGGGATCGTGACCCTGGCGAATGGACACCAGGCGCATCCCTTCGGCCATCTGCGCGTTCACCACCCGGTGGATGCCGAGGGCCGCCTCGGCGACGCTCAAGCCCAGGGGCCCCGCGATGCGCTCCTCGATGGCGTGCCGCGCGCGCTCCGGGTGCAGCGGGACGCTGCCGCCGGCGAAGTACTCGGGGTCCAGGAGGCCGAGCACCAGCGAGGCGTCCGTCACGGTGGGCTCCTCGCCGGCACGCCCGTAGCAGGCGGGACCGGGATCCGCGCCGGCGGAGTGGGGTCCGACGCGCAATCCCCCCGCGCCATCGAGCCAGGCGATGCTGCCGCCGCCGGCGCCGATGGCGTTCACGTCCACCATGGGCACGCGCACCGGGTAGCCGCCGATGCGCCCCTCCGGTCGCACCAGGGGCTTGCCCGCGCTCACCAGGGCGATGTCGCAGCTGGTGCCGCCGATGTCGACGGTGATGACGTCCGCGTGGCCGGCTGCGCGGCCTGCCTCGGCGCCGCCGATGACGCCCGCGGCGGGCCCCGAGAGGAACAGGCGCACGGGCCGGCGGGCCGCGGTGTCCGCGGCGCACACACCGCCGCGGGACTGCATCACCTGCAGCGGCGCCCGGATACCCGAGGCGGCGAGATCCTCGTCCATGCGCGCCAGATAGCGCGACAGCACCGGCTTCACGTAGGCGTCGAAGGCGGTGACAACGGTGCGCTCGTACTCGCGGAACGCCGGGTCCACCTCGCTGGACAGGGACAGGGCCACGTCCGGGTGGCGCTCGCGGATGAGGGCCGCCGCCCGCCGCTCGTGCCGATCGTCGAGAAACGAGAACAGGAAGCACACGGCGATGGCCCGGCAACCATGCGCCACCAGCATGTCGGCGGCGCGCACCACGCCCGCCTCGTCCAGCGGCACGAGCACCTCGCCCGAGGCGGCGAGGCGCTCGCGCACCTCCAGGCGCCGCGCCCCGGGCGCCAGGAACACCGGCGTCTCGGGCTCGAGCTCCAGCGCGTAGATGGCGCTGCGCATCTGGCGCCCGATCTCCAGGGTGTCGCGAAAGCCCTCGGTGGTGAGGATCCCGGTGGTGGCGCCCTTGCGCTCGAGCACCGCGTTGGTGGCGACGGTGGTGCCGTGCACCACGCGGCGCACCTGCCGCGGCGAGAGGCCCGCCTGCTCGAGCACGCGGGCGATGCCGTCGAGCACCGCCTGCGACGGATCCGCGGGCGTGCTCGGCACCTTGAGGATGCACTCGGGCTCGCCGGCGACGCGACACACCACGTCGGTGAAGGTGCCGCCGGTGTCGACGCCGATGTCGGCGACGCGCGATTGCGTGTTCCTGCTCATGCGAAGTGACAGGCCACCCGGTGGCCGTCCTCGCGATCGTCGAGGTCGGGCTCCACCTCGGTGCAGCGCGCTTCCGCCAGCGGGCAGCGCGTGCGGAAGCGGCATCCGCCCGGCAGGTTGCCCGCGTCAGGCGGCTCGCCCTCCAGGGCGAAGCCCTCGGTGACCTTTGCCTCGCCGATGCGGGGGATGGCCGCCAGCAGCGAGCGGGTGTAGGGGTGGCGGGGCTGCCCGAACACCTGCTGCGTGCTGCCGGTCTCGACGATCCTGCCCAGGTACATGACCATGATGCGGTTGCACATGGCCTGCACCACGCCGAGATCGTGGGAGATGAACAGGTAGGTCAGGTCGAAGGTCTCGCGCAGCTCGAGGAACAGGTTCAGCACCGTCGCCTGCACCGAGACGTCGAGGCCCGAGGTGGGCTCGTCGAGGATCACCAGGCTCGGCTGCAGGGTCAGGATCCGCGCCAGGCCCACGCGGCGCTGCTGCCCGCCGCTCAGCTCGTGGGGATAGAGGTCCAGATGACCCGGTGGCAGGCCCACCGCGGCGAGGATGGCGCGCACCTGCTCGTCACGCTCGGCCTGACCAAGGTCCGTGTGCACCACCAGCGGCTCGTGCAGGGAGCGGCGGATCTTCCAGCGCGGGTCCAGGGACGCGCCCGGGTCCTGGTAGACGTACTGCAGCTCCCGGGCCACCTCGCGCCGCGCGCCCGGCGCGAGCAGGCTGATGTCGCGCCCGCGCAAGCGCACCTCGCCGGCCATGGGCCGGTGGATGCCCATCAGGGTCTTGCCCAGCGTCGACTTGCCGCAGCCGCTCTCCCCGACCACTCCGAGGATGTCGCCGTGGTGCACCTGGAAGCTCACGTCCTCGAGGGCCCGGAGCCACTTCACCCGCACGCCGAAGGCGTTGCGGATGGGAAAGAAGCGCCGCAATCCGCGCACCTCCAGCAGCAGCTCGCGGGTTTGGCTCATGCCGGCAGGCGCGGGTGGTGGCAGCGCACCGTGTGGCCGGGCGACAGCGTGCGCCGCTCCGGGCGCAGGTTGCGGCAGGCGTCGCTGGCGAGCTCGCAGCGCGGATGGAAGCGGCAGCCGCCCGGGGGGTCCACCAGCGCCGGGATCTCGCCGCCGATGCCGGTGAAGGGCTGTCCCGGGCGCGGCAGGCTCTCCAGCAGGCGGATGGTGTAGGGGTGGGCCGGCGCGTTGAAGAAGCTCTCCGCGGGCGCCGACTCCATCTCCTGCCCGGCGTACATGACCGTGATGCGGTCGCAGATCTCGTAGGCGGTGCCCAGATCGTGGGTGGTGAACAGCACCGAGATCCCACGCTCCTTCACCAGCCCGCGGAGCAGGCCGAGGATCTGCGCCTGGATGGTGACGTCCAGTGCCGTGGTGGGCTCGTCGGCGATGATGAGGTCCGGCTCCGGCAGCATGGCCATGGCGATCATCAGGCGCTGGCGCTGGCCGCCGCTGAACTCGTGGGGCAGCTTCGAGAGCGCGGCCGCCGGCTGCGCGATGTGCACCCGGCGCAGCAGCGCGACGACCCGCTCGCGGTCGGCCCGCGCCCGGGCGCCCGGGTAGCGGCGGAGCAGCGCCGGGAGCCCGCGCGACCGT
This sequence comes from Gammaproteobacteria bacterium, assembly GCA_041593595.1. Lineage (GTDB taxonomy): Bacteria > Pseudomonadota > Gammaproteobacteria > HK1 > HK1 > JBFHNV01. The sequence goes on along the minus strand of JBFHNV010000242.1, from coordinate 2,332 downwards.
CCGGCCCTGCGCGGGCGCCCGGGCGACTTCCACTTCATCAGGTCCCGGATCTGGCTGCCCACCGTGAACAGCGGGTTGAACGAGCCGTAGGGGTCCTGGGGGATGAAGGTGATGGTGTGGCCGCGCACGGTCTCGTCCATGGCGCGGGCGTCCTTCGCGAGCAGGTTCTCGCCCTTGAACACGACCTCGCCCCCCGCAACGCGCGCGGCGGGCACGGGCAGCACCCCGAGGATGGCCCGGGCCAGCGTCGTCTTGCCGCAGCCGCTCTCGCCCACCAGGCCCACCACCTCGCCGCGCCCCACGGTCAGGTTCACCCCGTCGAGCACCCTGGCCGGTCCCGCGTCGGTGCTGAAGCTCACGCGCAAGCCCCGCACCGCGAGCAGCTCAGCGCTCATCGTGCACCGCCCGGCGGATCTTGGGATCCAGCACGTCCCTGAGGCCGTCCCCGAGGAGGTTGAAGCCCATCACCACCAGGAAGATGGCCATGCCCGGCGCCAGCGCGTACCACCAGGCGTCGGGTAGGAACTCCCGCGACTCGGAGATCATGCGCCCCCACTCGGGGGCCGGCGCCGGCGCGCCCAGGCCCAGGAAGCCGAGCGTCGCGGCCGTGAGGATGGTGAATCCCATGCCGATGGAGGTGCGCACGATGATGGGCGAGGCCACGTTGGGCAGCACGTGGAAGACGATGATGCGCCACGGCGAGGCGCCGAGCGCAATGGCGGCCTCGATGAACACCTCGTTCCTGAGCGAGCGCACCTCGGCGAAGACCAGGCGCGTGAACCACGGCCAGTAGGTGAGCGACAGGGCCAGGATGACGTTCTCCAGCGACGGCCCCAGCGTTTGCGCGATGGCGATGGCGAGCACGATCTGCGGCACCGCGAGGAAGATGTCCGACCCGCGCATGAGCAGGTCGGAGAGCCAGCCGTGATGGTAGCCGGCGACGAGCCCGATGGGCACGCCGATGAGCAGCGAGGCGCCCACCGCGATGACGCCGATGACGATGGTGATGCGCGCGCCGAACAGGATCCGGCTGTAGATGTCGCTGCCCATGCGGTCGGTGCCGAACAGGTGCTCGCCACCGGGCGGCTGCAGGCGCTGTGACGGGTGCAGCGCCCACACGTCGTCGGGATAGGTGGCGAGCCAGGGCGCGAGGGCGGCGCACAGCACGAGGGCACCGATGATGATCATGCCGATCAGCGCGGAACGGTCCTCCACGAGCTTGCGCAGGATGAACAGGGTGCCCTTCACGGGCGCGCCTCGCGGGGATCGATCAAGCCGTGGAGCACGTCCACGATCAGGTTGACGAGGATGAACATGAGCCCCGCCCAGACCGTGAAGCCCATGATGGCGTTGTAGTCGGACTGGAGGATGGAGAGGTAGGCGTACTGGCCGACGCCCGGCCAGTCGAACACCGTCTCGATGACCACCGTCCCGGCGAGCAGGATGCCGAACAGCAGGCCGAGCTGCGTCACCGTGGAAATGAGCGCATTGCGCAGGATGTACTTCCATACGATGACCGAGCGCGGCATCCCCATGGAGCGCTGGTAGGTGACGAAGGCGCTCTGCATGACGTCCAGCACGCCGGCCCGGGTGAAGCGCACCACGGTGGCGAGCGCCGGAAACGCGAGCGTCATCGTCGGCAGCACCAGGTGGTGCAGCGCCTTGAAGAACGTGTCCGGCTTGCCCGCGACCAGCGAGTCCACCAGGAACAGGCCGGTGGCGCCTCGCGGGGGGAAGCCCGCGATGCGCCCATTGAGCGGGGTGAGATCGAGCTCCATGGCGAACAGGAGCTGCAGCATGATCCCGAGCCAGAAGCTCGCGATGGCGAGACCGGACACGGTCACCACCCTGAGCGCGTGATCGAGCAGGGAGTTGCGGTGCAGCGCCGAGAGCACGCCCAGCGGTATGCCGAGGACGATGGATACGAGCATTGCGGCCAGCGTGAGCTCGATGGTCGCGGGCAGCCGGTTGTTGAGGTCGTCGAGGATCGGGCGCGTCGTGTAGAGACTGGTGCCCAGGTCACCGCGCAGCAGGTCGAGGTAGTAGTCGACCAGCTGCACGTGCAGCGGGCGGTCGTAGCCGAGCTCGCTGCGCAGCGCATCGATCTGCTCGGGCGTCGCGCTCTCGCCGGCCAGCAGCGCCACCGGATCCGCCGGAATGATATGGGAGATCACGAACACGATCGCGATCAGCCCGGCCATGGTCGGCACCGACCACAGCAACCGCTTGCAGGTGAAGACCAGCAGCTTGATGGGGACAGGTCTCCGGGGTCAGAGCCTGTGAGGGAGTCGCTCGGTCCCCCTCCCGCCGCTGCGCAGCGGGAGGGGCCGAC
>JBFHNV010000241.1:0-9104 GCA_041593595.1 Gammaproteobacteria bacterium | reverse complement strand
CGGGCGCAGGCGCGTCATGGCCGCCTCGTGCACCGCCCCGATCTTCGAGCGCCCCCGGGCCTGCAGCTTGTTGGCGAACTCCACGATCAGGATGCCGTTCTTCGCGATCAGCCCCACCAGGGTCACCAGGCCCACCTGGGCGTAGATGTTCATGGTGGTGGTCCAGCCGTCGGTCCAGAAGCTCAGATTCGGGTTCGGCATCTTGAGCGACGTGAACACCAGCGCGCCGAACACCGCCAGCGGCACCGAGCCTGCCAGGATCACCAGCGGATCCCGGAACGAGTTGAACTGCACGGCAAGCGCCAGGAAGATGAGCACCACCGCCATGGAGAAGGCGGGCAGGAACTTATTGCCCTCGGTGCGCAGCTGGCGCGACTCGCCGGTGTAGTCGACGCCGTAGCCGGACGGCAGGATCTCCGCGGCGGCGTCCTCCAGGATCCCCAGCGCCTCGTCCAGGGTGCGGTTGGAGATGCCGGAGAGCTTCACCGCGTTCTGCTGCTGGAAGCGGTTGAGGGAGCGCGGCACCGTCTTGTACTCGATGCGCGCCACCGCGCTCAGCGGGATCAGCGTGCCGTTCGGCCCGCTGATGTAGATGTCGCGGAGCTGCTCCGGGTTGAGCCGCGCGGTGCGCTTGAGCTGCGGGATCACCTTGTAGCTGTAGCCGTCCACGTTGAAGCGGTTGACGAAGTCGCCGCCCAGCGCCGCGGCCACGTCGGCACCCACCCGAGCGAGATTCAGCCCCAGATCCGCCACCTTGTCGCGGTCGATGATCAGTGCCGCCTGGGGCTGGTCGAACTTCATGTCGATCTGGGGCGGAAAGAAGAAGAACCCGGTCTCGAAGGCCTTGCGCTGGATGCGCGTGGCGAGCTCCAGCAGCCCCTGGGCGTCGCCGGTGGACGCGATGACGAACTCCACCGGGAAGTTGCTCCCCCCCGGCAGCGCCGGCGGCATGGTGGCGAAGATCTCGAAGCCCGGGATCTGCGACAGCCGCGCCTGCACCTCCGGCAGGATCTGGAACACGGTGCGCGCGTCGTCGCCCCAGGGCTCCAGCACCATGCCGCTGAAGCCGTCGGCGCCGAGCGTCGCGCCCGCCGCCGGCGGCAGCAGGAGCTGGAAGGTGAGGGCCGCCTCCGGGGTGTCCAGGAACGCCTGCTCGGTGGCCTTGCCGTAGTGGCTCTTCTGGTCCGCCGAGGCGTTGGCGGCGGTGTTGATGATGCCGAAGATGACGCGCTGATCCTCGGTGGGCGCCAGCTCCTTCGGCGAGAACATGTACATGGGCACCGTGAGCGCGCTCATCACCAGCCACACCATGTACACCGCCGGGCGTGCTGACAGCGTTCCCGAGAGCGCGCGGCCGTAGACCTCGCGCAGGGCGTCGAAGCGGCGGTTGACGAAGCCGCGGAAGCCGCGCTCGTCCGCCGCGTGGCTCTCGAGCAGCTTCGCCGACATCATGGGCGAGAGCGTCAGCGCCACGATGCCGGAGATGGTCACGGCGCCGGCCAGGGTCAGCGCGAACTCGCGGAACAGCGCGCCGGTGAGCCCCCCCTGCAGTCCGATGGGCGCGTACACCGCGGCCAGCGTCACGGTCATGGCGATGATGGGGCCGATGAGCTCGCGGGCGCCCTCGATGGCCGCGTCCACGGGCCGCTTGCCGGAGCGCAGGTGACGCTCCACGTTCTCCACCACCACGATGGCGTCGTCCACCACCAGCCCCACCGAGAGCACGATGGCGAGCAGCGTGAGCAGGTTCAGGCTGAAGCCGAACACCTGCATCAGGAACACGCCGCCGATGAGGGACACCGGGATCACCGTCACCGGCACCAGCACGGAGCGCACGGAGCCGAGGAACAGGAAGATCACCACCACCACGATCATCAGGGTGTCCACCAGAGTCTTCGTGACCTCGGTGATGGCGTTCGCGATGTACTCCGAGGCGTCGTAGCCGACGGTGGCCTCGAGGCCCGCCGGCAGGTCGGCCTTGATGCGCTCGAGCTCCTCGCGCGCCAGGCGCACCACGTCCAGGGTGTTGGCGTTGGGCAGGGGGTAGATGCCCATGAACACGGCGGTCTGGCCCGAGTAGCGCACCTCGGTCTGGTAGTCCTCGGCGCCGAGCTCCACGTCCGCGATGTCCTCCAGGCGCACGGTGGCGCCGTTCTCCTCGCGCACCACCAGGCGGCGGAACTCGCGCACCGTGTGCAGATCGGTGTTGGCGGTGAGGTTCACCCGCACCAGCGAGCCGTTGGTGCTGCCCACGGCGGACAGGTAGTTGTTGGACGCGAGCGCGGCGCGCACGTCCGACGGGCTGACGTTGAGCGCCGCCATGCGGTCGGGCTTCAGCCACACCCGCATGGCGAAGGTGCGCGCGCCCAGGATCTCGGCCCGCTGCACCCCCGCCACGGCGGCCAGGCGCGGCTGGACCACGCGGGTGAGGTAGTCAGTGATCTCCGCCTGGGACAGGATGTCCGAGGCGAAGCTCAGGTACGCCGAGGCGAACTGCGAGTCGGCGGACTCGATGCTGATGGCCGGCACCTCCGCCTCCGCCGGCAGCTCGTTGCGCACCTGGTTGACCTTGGCGGTGATCTCCGCCAGCGCCTTGGTGGGCTCGTAGTTGAGCTTGAGCCGCGCGGTGATCACCGAGAACCCCTGCAGGCTCTTCGACTCCACGTACTCGATGCCGTCGGCGGACGCGATGGCGCGCTCCAGCGGCGTGGTCACGAAGCCGCGCACCAGATCCGCGTCGGCACCCACGTACACCGTCGAGATAAGCACCGAGGCGTTGTCGCTGCGCGGGTACTGGCGCACGTTGAGCGAGTTCCACGCCTGGATGCCCGCGATGAGGATCACCACGCTGACCACGATGGCCAGCACGGGGCGGCGCACGAAGATGTCGGTGAATGCGTTCATCTGTTAACGGTTCGATGTTCAGGCCGACAGGCGGATGAGCACCCGGCTGTCCGGAGGTGCGTCAGATCACGTCCCCTCCCTCTCGTGCCGAGGGGGAGGGACAGGGTGGGGGAGCAGGCCAGCGGCGCCCGAGCGAAGCCATCGAGCCAACGCTGGCGACAGCGTCTCGCGACGAGAGCAGGCACGCAGCGCCTGGCAAAGCCACTGACTTCCCGGAAGCTCGAGCGCGGTTCGACCGACGGACCTACTGGTCGTCCGGCTGCGGCGCGAGCTTCGCGTCCGGCGCGAGCGAGTTGTCGACGACCACCGGCATGCCCGAGCGCAGCTTGAACACGCCCGAGGTCACCACCTGCTCGCCCGGCTCCAGTCCGTCGGCCACGTGCACGAAGTCTCCGCGCTCCGCGCCCAGGCGCACGAAGCGCTGGCGCAGCACCAGCGGCGGCTCCGTACCCTCCACGGCCTCGCCCTTCTCGATCACGAACACCGAGTCGCCGAAGGGCGCGAACAGCACTGCCGTCATGGGGATCGCCAGCACCGGGTCGGCAGTGGGCAGCACCACCTCCACGTTGGCGAACATGCCGCCGCGCAGCCGCTCGCCGCGGTTCTCGATGGTGGCCTGCAGGCGGACGTTGCGGGTCGCCGGGTCGATCTCCGGGCTGATGGCGCTGATGGTGCCGGTGAAGACCTCACCGGGCGCGGCGTCGGTGGTCACGCGCACGGTGGTGCCCAGGGCGAGCTGCGCCAGGCGCTGCTGCGGCAGCGAGAAGTTCACGTAGATCGGGTCCAGGCTCTGCAGCGAGGTGATGGGGTCGTTCTCCTTCAGCACCTCCCCCAGGTTCACCAGCCGCATCCCCAGGCGCCCGCCGAAGGGCGCGCGGATGGTCTTCTTCGCGATGGTGGTGCGGATCGTCTCCGCCTGCGCCGCCGCCTCGTCGTAGCGCGCCTTCGCGGCGTCGAACTCCGCCTCGGAGGTGCTCAGGTTCTTGCGCAGCTCCCGCGTCCGCGCCAGGTTCGCCTTGGCGAGGTCCGCCGCCGCTTCCGCGGCCTTGAGCTGCGAGCGCTCGGTGTCGGTCTCGAGCTGCACCAGCACGTCGCCCTTGCTCACGGCGGTGCCGGACTCGAACGCCAGGCGCACGATCTTGCCCGGGGTCTCGGCGCGCACGGTCACGCCCTGCACCGGCGCCAGGCTGCCGGTGGCGGAGAGGGTGTTCTCCCACTCCCCCGGGGTCGCCGGCGCGGCCGTGACCACCGACGGCGGCGGCACCATGTTGGCCCCCGCCTCGGCCATGGTCCGGAACTGCCAGACCTTGGTGCCCACCAGCGCGCCGGCCACCAGCAGCACGCCGATGAAGGTGATGAGCAGCTTCTTGAACATGCGGGTACACGCCTGGGCGCGGCGCCCCGGAAATTCGAAGCGCGCGATTATAGTCGCCGCACCCTACCCGGAATTGACATTTCGCAACCGCCCGTACAGGGCCCGGCTGCCGCCGGTACGGCGCCGGACCCGGTACGGGGCCCCTCACCAGGACGCCCGGCCCCGCAGCGGCTTGCGACGACGCAGTGCCCGACGCTCCGCCGCGCGCCGCCGGGCGGCGGCGGCCTGCAGGCTCGCTGCGGCATTGCAGGCCAGCGGCAACGCCAGGGCCTCGCGGATCTCCTGCCGGGTCAGGCCCGCGTCGTCCAGCAGGCGCGGCTCCAGGTCCAGCAGCCGCCGCAGGCGCTGCCGCCGCGAAAGCTCCTGCAAGACCCCGGGCAGGGCCCGCAGCCAGCGCCGCGGAGCGGATTCATGTGCCGGCCGGGGCCAGGCGGCGGGGCAGGTGGTGACGATGGTGCTCATGGCCGGATGTCCTCTTTCGATGAGCCGTGAGGAGGACTCTGGACGAGCGCGACGGTTCAATCCAACGAATTGTCATAATGCCATCGTTCAATTAAATTGAACTCACGCCCCTGCCGCGAGCCCTCGTCGAGCGCCGATCCAGCGACACCCATGCCGCCGCCACCGACTCCGAGGCGCGGATGGTCCCCTAGGCGATTGAAAGTATTTAGTCCTCGGGCCCCGTGCCGATACCGACCCCTGGGGCCGCGGACAACACCGGCTCCCGGGGCGTGATACGGCGGATGACAGCGATGGGGGACGCGACCTGGAAGGTGGCGGACGGCGACGGTATCGGCGCGCCGTGTGCCCTCGTGGTGGAGGACAGCGCCATCGAGCGCGCCCTGCTGCGCGCGGCGCTCGAGCGTGCCGGCCTCGCGGTCATCGAGGCGGCGAGCGGCGACGAGGCGCTGCGCGCCTTCACGTCGCAACCGCCGGACGTGGTGCTGCTCGACATCCTGATGCCCGGCATCGACGGATTCGAGACCTGTCGGCGCATCCGTGCCCTGCCGGCGGGCGCCGCGACGCCGGTGATCGTCACCACCAGCCTCGAGGACGAGGACGCCATCGCCCAGGCGTACGCGGCGGGCGCCACGGACTTCGTCACCAAGCCCATCAACCTGTCCGCCCTGGTCCATCGCACACGCTACGTGCTGCGTGCGCATCGTGTGCTGGCCAACCTGGACGTGCTCACGGGGCTGCCGGGGCGGGCGGTGTTCTCCCAGTGGCTCGCCTGCCGCCAGGACGGCCCATGGACGCGCCGCACCATGCGTGCGGTGATCTATCTGGATCTCGACCGATTCCGGCGCATCAACGATACGCTGGGCCGCGACGCGGGAGACGAGCTGCTCAAGCAGGTCGCGGCGCGACTGCGAGCGAGCCTGCGCATCGGCGACGTCGTGCGCGACCTCGCGAGGTTGTCGCCCCAGGAGGCCGGCCACGAGCCTTCCCGGACCCTGCTCGCGCGCGCCGGAGGCGACGAGTTCGTGATCTGGATGGAGGACCTCGCCAGCGCACAGGACGCCGACGCGGTGGCGGGCCGACTGCTCGAGGTCATCCGCGCCCCCTTCGAGCTGCACGGTGAGACCTTGCACGTCACGGCCAGCGTGGGCGTTGCCCTGGACGGCGACGCCGCGCCCGCGACCGCCCTCGTGGAGCGTGCGGAGATCGCGATGGACCAGGCCAAGCACGGCGGCCGCGACGCCAGGTGCTTCTACGACGCCGCCACGGCGGCACGGGCGCGGCGCATGTTCTCGCTGGAGACGGTGCTGCGCAGGGCGCTGGAAACGGACTGTTTCCGGATGCACTTCCAACCCAAGGTCGACCTTGCCACCTGGCAGATCCGCGGCATGGAGGCACTGATGCGCCTGGAGTACCCGGGTTACGGCACCATCGCCCCGGGCGACTTCATCCCCGTCGCCGAGCAGACGGGGCTGATCGCGTCGCTGGACCGCTGGGCGCTACGCGAGTCCTGCCGTGAAGTCCGCCGCTGCGCCGACGTGGGCCTGGAGGGGCTGAGCGTGGCCATCAACCTGTCGGCGTCGATGTTCCAGGAGCGGGACCTGGCACGCCAGGTCGCGGACGTGCTCGCGGAGACGGGACTGCCCCCACGGCTTCTGGAGATCGAGCTCACCGAGCGCCTGCTGCTGGAAGACACCCGCTCCAGCCTGACCACGCTCGCGGGCCTGCGCGAGCTGGGCGTGCGCGTGGCCATGGACGACTTCGGCACCGGCTACTCGTCCCTCAGCTACCTCAAGCGCTTCAAGGTCAACGGGCTCAAGATCGACCGCTCTTTCATCCGCGACGTGACCTGCGACACGGACGACGCGGCCATCGTCAGCGCCATCGTGGGGCTGGGCCGGCGGCTCGGCATGGTGGTCACGGCAGAGGGCGTGGAGACGCCGGCACAGGCGCGTTTCCTGCGCGAATGCGGCTGCCAGGAGGCGCAGGGCTTCCTGTTCAGCCCGGCGCTGGCGATGGGCGAGCTCGTCGGCTGGGTGCGGGCCTTCGGGCCCGCACGCGCGGTGCCGGCACCCGTCCGGGCCGAAGACTGATTGTCTTGGGCGTTGAGCACCCGGCGAGCGGTGTACCGGCCTCCTCGGGCCGCGACCTCACCGCGGGCCTTTGCGCCGTTCCCGATGCCGCGGTCGCCCGATTTCTGAGGCTCAGCTTCGCTTTCTCCGCGTGAACAGGGCGGGCCGCGCGTTCAGCCCATAGCTCACACCGTTCCAGATCGACCGGAGCTGCTCGAAGGTCAGCGTCCTGAGGCCGGGATCCGGCAGGCTCGGATCGCTGATCAGGACCTGTTTCGCCGCTTCGTCGAACCCCACGATCACGAACGTGTGGCTGCCGTAAAGCGCCACGTCCACGAGCACGGGGTTCTCCAGCCGCAGGCTCGTCTTGATGGCGTCGAGCCCGACCCGGAATCCGGCGGCATCGTTGGTGAAGACCTGCTCCCACCAATCGTAGCCGAGCCGGTCCATTCCCGAGAGCAGATCGCGCCACCAGGTCCGGGTGAAATCCGTGAACGGCTCGCCCGGCGAGTAGTCCTTCCCACGGGAAAGTGCCTTCAGCCGCCGCGGTGATTGAGGATCGTTGAAGTACGACAGCACCATGGCCGCCGAGGCCGGCACGCACAGATTCGTCTCCTGTTGCAGGTGCGGCAGGCGGAGGAATACCCGGCCCTCGGTGTTGACGTCCGCCGGAATCCCGTCGGACGCGAGGATCCCGGTGCCGGGTCCGACCGGCAGCGGCAAAGGGGCAGGTGTGACGATCCCGGATGCGGCGTCCACCGGGACCTTCGCTGCGGCAGCGGGCGCAGCCGCGGTCGCCGGCACCGCAGCCACGGGTACCGGCGATGCCTCGTTCGCCGGCAAATCTGCGACCACGGTCACCGCCGACTCCGCGGTCACCGGCGCTGCCTCGTTGGCCGGCAACGCCGCCGGAGCAACCTTGTTCGCCGCCACCGCCACGATCTCCTCCCCGGCCGTGCCTGCGGAATCGCCCTGCACGGACCACCAGCCCGTGACGGCCAGCCCGGCGGCGAGCAGCGAAAGGACTCCGATCGCGGCGACCGGCGCATTCCACGGCGTCGTCCGCGTGGGCCGCGTGGGCGGCGCCGGTACCGCCGCCGTCGCCAGGCGCGTGGGCGCCCCGGAGGCATCTGCGGCCTCGCCGGGCTGCGGAAACATCTCAAGCCACTCGGCGACGGTCCGGGGACGCTCGTCCGGGGTGAACGCCAGCGCAGCGTCGATGGCCGACAGGAACCGCACCGAGTAGCGGCCCTCGCCGATCACCGCCGCAGGCTCGAGCGGATCGGGCAGGCTCTCGATTCGGGCATTGACTCGCGCCATGGCGTCGAGGGGTCCGCGCCCCCTATTGAGCGCCGCGTACAGCGTCGCGCCCACGCCGTAGATGTCGGTCCACGGTCCCTGCCTGCCGGCGTCCGGCTGGTACTGCTCGTAGGGCGCGAACCCGGGTGAAACGACGGTCGTCAGCGCACGTGTCTCGTCACCGAGGGCGAAGCGGGCGGAGCCGAAATCGAGCAGCACCGGGGAGCCGTCGCGACGCACGAGGATGTTCGAAGGCTTGATGTCCCTGTGAATGAAGCCGGATTCGTGGACGTGGCCGAGCCCTTCGAGCAACGCACGGGTGAGGTCGAGCAGCTCCTCCTCGCCCCCCAGGCGGTCGAACTTGAGCAGGTCCTCTAGGCACTCGCCCTGCTCATACTCCATGACCATGTAGGCGGTGTTGTTCGCCTCGAACACCGCGTGCACCCGCACGATGTTGGGATGAACGAACCGGGCGAGGGTCTTCGCCTCGGCCAGGAAGCGCTCGCGTCCCCAAAGGTAGACCTCGGTGCGGTCCGCGGAGTACGGGCGCACCGAGACGCCCTCCTCCCGCACGGCGAGCGTAATGGGCAGGTACTCCTTGATGGCGACCTGCCGGTCGAGGTTCATGTCACTGGCGAGGTAGGTGATCCCGAAGCCGCCCTGACCGAGCACGTGGCCGATGCGATACCAGTGGAGCAGATGGCCTTCGGGCAGGGCATTGCCGGGGACGCGGCGATTCACGACCGGATGTCCATCGCGATGGCGCTGTGTGGTCTCTCGCCGCAAATATAGATCAACCCCGCGTCCACGGATTGCCCGGCGATGCGACCGTCGTGGCAGGGCGCCTGGCGGGTCGCGGGCCCGTTCTGCCAACTGGCATCCGTGTTCGGACAAGGCCGGTCCGGTGCGGGTCGCGGGGACCGTCGGCCGCTTCGGATGCGGCCGTCGAGCGTACAGGGACGCATTTGCAGCGTGTCCCCGAGGCGCGTGCCGGG
>JBFHNV010000240.1:0-9150 GCA_041593595.1 Gammaproteobacteria bacterium | reverse complement strand
ATGTCTACGGGCCCAAGGCGGTGTATCCCCACGTGCCCGGCCGGGTGCCGGACCTGCTGGCGGAGCTGCCGGCGTACCGGGCGATGCTCGAGCGCATCGGCTTCCAGCGCGCCGTGATCGTGCAGCCGTCGCTCTACGGCTTCGACAACCGCGCCACCCTGGATGCGGTGGCGGCGCTGGGGCCGCAGCGGGCCCGCGGCGTCGCCGTGTGCCCGCCGGACGTGACCTCCCGGGCGCTCTCCGATCTGCACGAGCGCGGCATCCGTGGCCTGCGCTTCTTCCTGCTGGTGGACGACGTGGGCCTGGACGTCATCGAGCCCATGGCCGCGAGGTGCGCGGATCTCGGCTGGCACGTGGTGGTGCAGGGCCGGGACGAGTGGCTCACCGACGCGATCCCGGTGCTCAGCCGGCTGCCGTGCCCGGTGGTCATCGATCACCTGGGCCGCACGCCGGCGGCGGCGGGCGCCACCCACGCGGGCTTCCAGGCCCTGCTGCGCTTCATGGAGACGGGCCGCTGCTGGGTCAAGATCTCCGCGCCGTACCTGAGCTCCGACACCGGCCCGCCGGAGTTCGCGGACTGTGCGCCGCGGGTGCGCGCGCTGGTGGAGACCCGCCCGGACCGCCTGCTGTGGGCAGCCAACTGGCCGCACCCGAACAGCCCCCTGGACGCGAAGCCGGACGAGGCGGACTGCCTGGACCCGCTGCTCGAGTGGGTGCCGCACGAGGCGCTGCGGCGCCTGATCCTCGCGGACAACGCCGCGGCGCTGTACGACTTCTCAATATCAACATGAAGGAGCCCCCCCTGCCATGAATGTCGAACGCGATCGCGTGGTGCGCTTCCACTACACGCTGCGCGAGGCGGGCGGGGCGGAGCTGGAGTCCTCCCGCGGCGGCGAGCCACTGGCCGTGCTCCACGGCCACGGCAGCGTGATCCCCGGCGTGGAGGAGGCACTGGCGGGACGCGCCGCGGGCGATCGCTTCTCGGTGACGGTGCCGCCGGAGCGCGGCTACGGCCCGCGGGTGGAAGGGCGCGTGCAGCGGGTGCCGAAGAAGCACGTGGCCAACGCGCGGCGTCTGAAGCCCGGCCAGGAGGCGGTGGTCGGCACGCGCCAGGGGCCACGCAGCGTCACGGTCGTGAAGGTGGGGCGCACGGTGGTGGACGTGGATCTGAACCACCCCCTGGCAGGCCGCACCCTGGAGTTCGACATCGAGATCCTGGAGGTGCGCGCGGCGAACGAGGAGGAGATCGCCCACGGCCACGTGCACGGGCCCGGCGGGCACGGGCACTGAGCGCGCCGGCCCGCCGACGGAGGCAGGATCCCGCGCGATTCGCTTATGATTCCGCTCCGCCCGCGAGCGGTGAGAGAGAACAGGAGCCCGCATGACGACGAAGCCCGGCAGCGACTGGCACCGCGACATCTTCGACGTCCTGCTCGCGCAGGACTTCTCCCTGGTGGCGCACGTGCCGGACGCCGGCCACACGCCGCTCATCAAGCTGTGCGAGGCCCACAACGGCATCGACGTGGTGACGCTCACCACCGAGGAGGAGGGCGTGGGGGTCGTGTGCGGCGCCTGGGCAGGCGGGCGCAAGGGGGTGCTGCTGATGCAGTCCAGCGGCGTGGGCAACTGCATCAACGCCATCGCGCTGCCGATCATCTGCCGCATCCCCTTCCTCACCATCGTGTCCATGCGCGGCGAGTGGGGCGAGTTCATCCCCTGGCAGGTGCCCATGGGCGTGGGGACGCCCGGCGTGCTGGAGGCCATGGACGTGCGGGTGTTCCGGGCCGACCGTCGCGACGAGGTGGGTGCCACCGTGGACGCGGCGGCGAAGCTCGCCCACAACACCCGCCAGGCGGCGGCGGTGCTGCTGTCCCAGAAGATGATCGGCGCGAAGCAGTTCAAGGAGGGGTGAGCCGGTGATCAAGCGACGACCCGCGGTGAAGTACCTGCTGGAGGACCGCCCCGCGAACCTGCTGGCGGTGTCGGGCCTGGGCTCGTGCACCTGGGACCTGACCGCGTCCGGCGACGACGCCCGCAACTTCTGCTTCATCGGCGCCATGGGCCAGGCCGGCCCCTTCGCCCTGGGGCTCGCCCTGGCGCAGCCGGACAAGCGGGTGGTGCTGTTCACCGGCGACGGCGAGATCCTGATGGGCCTGGGCGCGCTGGCCACCATCGCCATGCAGGCGCCTGCGAACCTGGCGGTGCTGGTGATGGACAACGAGTCCTACGTGGAGACCGGCGGCCAGCCCACCGCCACCGCCTCCGGCACGGATCTCGAGGCGGTGGCCCGCGGCTGCGGCATCGCCACCGCGCGCACCGTGACCCGGGACGACGAGCTCGAGTCGCTGCGCGACTTCATGCGCTCCGCGCCGGGGCCGGCGTTCGCCAACGTGAAGGTGGCCGCCGAGGCGCTGCCGCTGGCGTTCCCGCATTCCTTCGATGGCGTCACCGCCATCAACCGCTTCCGCGGGGCGGCGACGGTCTGAGGCGTCGCGTCCGGCGTGAAGCGCATCGGCATCCTGGAGACCGGCCACAACTCCGAGCCCCTGGAGGCCCGCTTCGGGCGCTTCGCCGACGCCTTCGAGCGCTGGCTCGCGGCGCACCGGGACGAGTTCCCGGTGGCCCTGGATCGCTACTGGGTGGAGAACGGCGAGCTGCCGCCGTCACCCGACGCCTGCCACGGCTACATCATCACCGGCAGCGCTGCCGGGGTGTACGAGGATCACGCCTGGCTCGAGCCGGCGCGGGCCTTCATCCGTGACGCCATGGCCGCCGAGCGGCGCCTGCTGGGAGTGTGCTTCGGCCACCAGCTCATCGCCGACGCCCTGGGGGGCAAGGTGGTCAAGTCCGACAAGGGCTGGGGCATCGGGCGCCACACCTATGCGCTGCGCGAGCCGCGCCCGTGGATGGACCCGGCGCTCCGGGAGCTGTCCCTGCTGGCCTGCCACCAGGACCAGGTGGTGGAGCCGCCGCCGGGCGCCCAGGTGCTGGCCTCGAGCCCGTTCTGCGAGTACGCCATGCTGGCCATCGGCGAGCGGGTGATGACGGTGCAGGCGCACCCGGAGTTCACGCCGGATTACGCCACCGCCCTCTACGAGTCCCGCCGCGAGCGCTTCGGCGCCCAGGTGACCGAGCAGGGCATCGCGAGCCTGGCCGAGCCCACCCACGCGGGCGACTTCGCCCGCTGGGCGCTCAGGTTCCTGAGCGCCGACTGAGAGCGGATCGTCAGGTCAGGTAGTCCCGCAGGACGCCGTGCAGCGGGTCCGCGGGATCCAGCGCCCGCTCCAGCACGGTGAAGTGGTTCGCGCCCGGGACGATCTCGCTGCGGGTGTCCAGGCCCGCGTCCCGGCACGCGGCGGCGAAGGCGGTGGTCTGCCCCCGCCAGCCCTCGGGCTCGTCGCCGCCCGCCGCCAGCAGCGCGCGCGGGCGCAGCTGGAAGGGGCGACCGAGGCAGCTGCGCCGGGCCGCCGTCTCCGGTGTGACCTGGGCCTCTTCGTTCACCGAGACCCCCAGGATGATCTCCGGCTCGTAGATCCCGGTGAGCCCGATGAGCGCGGCGATCCCGCGGGCAGGCGGCGGGTCTGCCAGCAGCATCTCCGCGGCCAGGTGGGCGCCGGCGGAGTGGCCCATCAGGACCATGCGCCGGGGATCCGCGCCCCAGCTCTCCGCATGGGCGGCGCAGAAGCGCAGCGAGTTGCCGATCTCCTCCACCATCTCGTCCAGGGTGACGGTGGGACACAGGTCGTAGTTCACGTTCGCCACCACGGCGCCGGCCTGCAGCAGGGGCGGCGCCACGAAGCTGTGGTCCGACTTGTCCAGCGCGCGCCAGTAGCCGCCGTGCAGGAACACCACCAGGGGCAACCCCTCGGACCCCGGCGGCGCGTGCACGTCCAGGGTCTCCTGGGACCGCTTGCCGTAACGCAGGTCGTAACGTCCGGGAATCAGCCCCCGCGCCGCCGCCGAGCGCGCCGCGAACCGGTCCAGGTGCGCCTGCGCGTCGGGCACCGCCACCCGCGGGTTGAAGTGCCGCTCCAGCTCCTGCGCCGCGAGCGCGCGCCAGTCGAATCCCATGCGTGCGTCCTCCTGAAGTCCGGCGCCATGATAGCCGCCCGAGCCGCACGCCCCCGGCATCCGGCATCATGGACGGGGCTGGACCGTGGGGAGGGTGTCGTGGAGTCGTCGGTGGTGCGGGAGCTCACGCGTATCCTGGATGAATTCGTCGCGCTGTCGCCGGCTGGCGCGCTGCCGCGCCAGCCCTTCGATCCGGAGTGGGTGTCGCCATGCCAGGTCGGTGAGCCGGCGCAGGACGGCACCATCGCCTGGCGCCCCCGCCGGCGCATCGCGGCACCGGACTGGTCGGGGCTCGAGCGGGCCCTGGGCGCGCCGCTGCACCCGGACGTGGCGGAGTTCTACGGCAGCTTCTGGTCCGACCCGGTGCCGGTGCGAGCCGAGGAAGGTGCCGCCGTGCTGATCCAGGTGTGGAACGAGCGCGACCACGAGCGGCTCCAGGAGAACCTCATCGGCCACGCGCTGCAGAAGATGCGCCGGCGCGAGCCGCTCACGCTGTTCGTCGCCTGCACCGACGAGGGCGACCTGACCCTGGGCGTGGACAACGCCACCGGCGCGGTGGTGCTGGAGCAGCCCGGGCAGCCGCCGCTGCGCCAGGTCGCCGCCACGCTGGCGGCGTTCCTGGCGCGTCTCGAGCCCGCGGAGGCGCCGTCAGCGCTCAGCGGGTGACGGTCAGGTCCTTGTAGCGCGGCAGCAGGCAGGCCTGGTCGCGCATGGCGTCGCGGCGGAAGGGCGCGCCCAGCTCCTTGTTCACGACGATCTCGACCAGCGTGGTGTCGCCGTCTGCCTGGGCCTTGCACGCGTCCGACACCGCCCGGGTGATGTCCTCCATGGTGCTCACGCGCACGCCCTTCAGGCCGAAGGCCTTCGCCACGTCGGCCCAGGAGAAGTCGTCGCCCAGCTCCGTGCCCACGAAGCGCTCGTTGAACCACAGGATGTCGTTCTTCTTCTCGGCGCCCCACTGGCCGTTGCGGAACACCACGATGGTCACCGGGACCGCCATGCGCGAGCAGGTGGGCAGCTCGTTCATGCTGATGCCGAACGCGCCGTCGCCCACCAGGGCCACCGCCGGGCGATCGGGACGCGCGAGCTTCGCGCCCATGATGGAGGGGAAGGCGTAGCCGCAGTTGCCGAACATGCCCGGGGCAAGGAAGCTTCGCGGCTTCTCGAAGGGCAGGTAGCTGTTGGCCATGGCGCAGATGTTGCCGATGTCCGTGGACACCATGGCGTCGTCAGGCAGGCCGTCCTGCAGCGCGCGCAGCACCTGGCGCGGGCCGAGCTTGTCCGGCTCGTTGCTCTGGGCGCGCGCGTTCCAGGTGCTGCCCGGGTCGTCCTCCTCGTGGTCCCAGCCGGCGAGCTTCTGCAGCCACGCGGACTTCACCGTCGCGATCTGGGCCTTGCGTTGCTCCGCCCCGTTGCCGGCCTTGTGGCTACCGAGCGCCGCGACGAGCTGACGCGCCACCGCGCGCGCGTCGCCGCAGATGCCCACGTCGATGGGCTTGGCGAGACCCAGCATGTCCGGGTTGGCGTCCACCTGGATGATCCGCGCCTGGCCGGTCCAGTACTCGATGCCGTGCTGGGGCAGGGTGCTGAAAGGGTTCAGGCGGGTGCCCAGCGCGAGGATCACGTCCGCCTCCTTCACGAGCTTCATGGCCGACTCCCAGCCCTGGTAGCCCAGCGGCCCCACCGCCAGCGGGTGGCTGGCCGGGAAGCTGTCGTTGTGCAGGTAGCTGTTCGCCACCGGCGCGCCCAGCTTCTCGGCGAGCTGGCGGCACTCGTCCACCGCGTCGCTCAGCACCACCCCCGCGCCGGCGACGATCATCGGGAACTTCGCCTCCGCGAGCATCTTCGCCGCCGCCGCCACCAGTGACTCGTCGCCGGGCTGGCGGCCCGGAAGGATCGGCTCGGGCACCTCCACATCGACGATCTGGCAGAAGTAGTCCCGAGGCATGTTGAACTGCACCGGCGCCGAGTGCTGGCGCGCGCGCTGGAAGCAGCGGGTCAGGGCCTCGACGATGCGCGTCGGGTGCGACAGGGTCTCCTGGTGGCAGGTGATCTCCTCGAAGTAGGGGAGCTGGCGCGTCTCCTGGAAGCCGCCCAGACCCTGGGTGGTGGAGCCCGTCTCCGGGGTGATCACCAGCATGGGCGTGTGGTTCCAGTAGGCAGCCGCCACGGCGGTGACGAAGTTCGTGATCCCGGGGCCGTTCTGGGCGATGCACACGGCGATCTCGCCGCTGGCCCGGGTGTAGCCGTCGGCCATGTGGGCCGCGCCCTGCTCGTGGGCCACGTCCACGAAGCGGATCCCCGCCCGTTCGAACACGTCCAGCCCCGGCATGAAGGCGGAGCCCACGATCCCGAAGGCCACCTTCACCCCCTGTACCCGCAACGTTTCCACGAACGCTTCCTGAGACGTCATCTTCATCGGTCGTTACCTGCTGGTTCTTCGGATGGGTTGCAACATCGGCCACATAGGATGATCGCTGGGAACGCCGGGCGCCAGCGCGATGGGCACCGATTCAGGGGCCAGCGCGCCGCGGGATTTGGTGACAGGCGGGGGCGGGGCCGGCCCGGCACGGGCCGGCCTTGTGTGAATACGGATGCCACTCCGCGGCGCCAGGAACGGGGATCCTGCCGGTGCACCGACCCGGTGCAGACCGCCTCGCGTCCGCGGTGGCGCGCCACGCCGGGTTCCCGCATCCTTCGGGCGGCTGGAGATCCAGCGGGTGGAATAACGACGGGAAGGGAGGACGACCTCATGACTGGACTGGAGTACGGCCCGGCGGCTCGCCGGGTGCTGGCCGCAGCGGCGCTGGCTGCGCTGCTCGTGGCGGACGCCGCGGCGGACGGCGGGCGACACGACGCGAAGCCACGGTTCGTGCGCGGCGACGTCATCCGCACGGCCTACGACGGCGTCAGCGACGACCTGCTCACCGCCGGCCTCGGCAAGAGCGGCCTCGCCGGCACGGCGCCGAGCGTCTCGGTGCCGCCCACCGCGGCGGAGCTGCGCCGGCTCGCCATCTACAACAACTACCGCGCGCTGGTGGACATGACCGCCGGCGGCGGCTATGGAACGCTGTACGGGCCCAACGTCCTCGCCGACGGCACCGTGACCGCTGGCGAGGGCCGCATCGCCGGCATCGAGTACCTGGCCTATGCCAGCGACGGCCGCGGGCGCGAGAACGTCACCATGATGGTGCAGATCCCGGCGAGCTTCGATCCGCAGTCTCCGTGCATCGTCACCGGCGCGTCGTCCGGTTCCCGCGGCGTCTACGGCGCCATCGGCACCTCCGGCGAGTGGGGGCTGAAGAACGGCTGTGCGGTGGCCTACACGGACAAGGGCAGCGGCAACGGTGCCCACTCCCTGGCCCGCGACACGGTGAACCTGATCCAGGGCCAGCGGGTGGATGCCGACGCGGCCGGGCGGGACAGCGCCTTCACCGCGCCAATCCCGGACCGCGAGCGCGAAGCCTTCAACGCGGAGCGCCCCGATCGCTACGCCTTCAAGCACGCCCACTCGCGCCTCAATCCCGAGGCAGACTGGGGGCGCGACGTGCTGCGCGCGGTGGAGTTCGCGTTCTGGGTGCTGAACAAGGAGTTCGGCGGGGCCGCGGGCAACGGCGAGCACGATGACGACGACGACGGCAGGGACAGGCGCGAGGATGACGACGACGACGACGACGACGACGACGACAGGGACGAGGGCCGCAAGCACGCGGGGCGCAGGGCCATCACCCCCGGGAACACCATCGTCATCGGGTCCAGCGTGTCCAACGGCGCCGGCGCCGCGCTGCTCGCGGCGGAGCAGGATCGCAAGGGCCTCATCGACGGGATCGCCGTCTCGGAGCCCAACGTGAACCCGCGCTTCGACTCCGGGTTCGTCATCGAGCAGGCGGGACGCGACCCGGTGGCGAACCACAGCCGCAGCCTGTTCGACTACACCTCGCTGCTGGCCCTCTACCAGGGCTGCGCCAACGCGGCGAACCCGACCGCGCCGCTCAACCTCACCGATGCGCTGTTCGCCGGCCCGCTGGGCACGATCCTGTCCGCCAACCGCTGCCAGAGCCTGTTCGAGACGGGTCTGCTGTCGGCGCCGGATCCGGCCGAGGCGCAGAAGGTCATCAACGACTACGGGATCCTCGTGGAGCAGAACGTGGTGCAGCCGTCCCACTACTGGGTGTCGGTGCCCCAGGCCATCGTGGTGACCTACGGCAGCGCGTACTCGCGGGCCCGGGTGCAGGACGCCCTGTGCGGGTTCACCTTGGGCGCCACCAGCGGCAACCCCCTGGGGACGGTGCCGGGTACCGGCGAGCCGGTGCCCTTGCCCGCGGCCTCCGAGGCCGTGCTGTTCGGCGTGGGCAACGGCATCCCGCCCACCGGTGGCATCAACGTGATCTACGACGAGGCCGCCGGCGGGCCCATCCTGGACCGCCGCGGGGTGTCACCCTCCACCGGTCGTGCCGACGAGAGCTTCGACGGCGTGGCGTGCCTGCGCGCCCTGCAGGAAGGGCGCAATCCGGCCACCGGCGAGCGGCTGCGGGGCCGCGACCGGGCGGCCCACCGACGCCTCATGAAGAGCGTGCGCGAGATCCGCGCCAGCGGCGATCTGGACGGTATCCCGGCGGTGATCGTCACCGGCCGCGCCGACGCCATCATCCCGCCCAACCACGCCTCGCGCGCCTACTACGGCCTCAACCAGCGGGTGGAGGGCTCGGACAGCCGCCTGCGGTACTACGAGATCACCAATGCCCAGCACCTGGACGCCTTCAACGCGTTCGCCGGCTTCGACAACCGGTTCGTGCCGCTGCATCACTACTTCAACCGGGCGCTGGACCTGATGTTCGCCCACCTGAAGGGCGATCTCGCATCCCTGCCGCCCAGTCAGGTGGTGGAGACCATCCCCCGCGGCGGTGCGCCAGGTGCGGCGCCGATGATCGTCGAGGCGACGAACCTGCCGCCCATCGCGGCAGCGCCCGCCAAGCCCATCGTGTTCACGGGCAGCGCGCTGCAGATCCCCTGACGGCACCAGCGGGGTCGTCGAAACGCCCCCTCACCCTGCCCTCTCCCCCACACGGGGGAGAGGGT
>JBFHNV010000239.1:0-9161 GCA_041593595.1 Gammaproteobacteria bacterium | reverse complement strand
GGCGGCCCACCGCGTCGATCTCGTCGATGAAGATGATGCAGGGCGCGTGCTTCTTCGCCTGCTCGAACATATCGCGCACGCGCGACGCGCCGACGCCCACGAACATCTCCACGAAGTCGGAGCCGGAGATGGTGAAGAAGGGCACCCTGGCCTCGCCGGCGATGGCGCGGGCGAGCAGGGTCTTGCCGGTACCGGGCGAGCCCACCATCAGCACGCCGCGGGGGATCTTGCCACCCAGCTTCTGGAACTTGGCCGGATCCTTCAGGAACTCCACCAGCTCGGAGACCTCCTCCTTGGCCTCGTCCACACCCGCCACGTCGGCGAAGGTCACCTTCACCTGGTCCTCGCCCAGCAGCCGGGCACGGCTCTTGCCGAAGGACAGCGCCCCGCGCCCGCCACCGCCGCCCTGCATCTGGCGCATGAAGAATATCCACACGCCGATGAGCAGCAGCATCGGGAACCAGGAGATGAAGATCTGCATGAGCAGCGACTGCTGCTCGGGCGGACGGCCCTCGATGGCGACGCCGTTGTCCAGCAGGTCGCCCACCAGCGCCCGGTTGTCGCTCTCCGGCGTGTAGGTGGTGAAGCGCTCACCGCTGTCCATCTCGCCCTGGATGTTGCGCCCCTCGATGACCACGCGCTTGACGCGCCCGGCCTTCACGTCGGAGATGAAGCGGGAGTAGTCCACCTGGTTCGCGCGGGACTGGCGGGGTCCGAAGTTGTTGAACACGGACATCAGAACCAGGGCGATGACCACCCAGAGGATGAGGTTTTTCGCCATCGGATTCACGCTTGCATGCTCCTCGGATTCTGTTCCGTGTCGTTGGGAACGGTACCCGTGCGGGGCCCACTTCGCAGCGGCCGTCTGCCCGGGGTCGGGACGTGGGAGGATGGGTCAGAATATACCACTCACGCCCTTCCCCAGCAGATACACCTCGGCGGAACGCGCCCGCGAGGCCTCCGGCTTCCTCACCTTGACGCTGCGGAAGCGTCCGCGCGCCTCGCGCACCAGATCCTGCATCGACCGCCCGTGGAAAACTTTGAGCAGTATCGCACCCCGGGGTTCCAGGGCTCGGACGGCGAAATCCATCGCCGCCAGGGCCAGCTCGGCCGCACGGGCCTGATCCGTGTCCTTCACACCCGTGAGATTGGGGGCCATGTCCGACATTACAAGGTGCGCGCCGCCGTCGGGCAGCTGCCCGGCCAGGGCGTCGCGCACCGCGGGATCGGTGAAATCGCCCTGCAGGATCGCCACGCCTGGTAGCGGCGCCATCTCGAGGACGTCCACCGCCAGCACCCGACCCGTGGCCCCCACCCGCTCGGCGGCCACCTGGGACCAGCCCCCGGGCGCGGCGCCCAGGTCCACCACCGTGGCGCCAGGGCGCAGCAGGCGCTCCGCGTCGTCGATCTGCGCCAGCTTGAAAGCGGCGCGGCTGCGGTAGCCTCGGGCGCCGGCCTCCCGCACCCAGGTGTCCGCCAGGTGGCGCCCGAGCCAGCGGCGTGTGCCGCGCTTGCCGCTCACCGGTCGATCTCCCAGACTGCGGGCGCGTCCCTGCCGGAGTGCCCGCCGTGCCCCTGGATCCCCCGCAGCGCCGGCAGCTTCGTGCCCGGGCCCACGCCCTGAAGCCCGTGGTGCAGGTGGGTGACGCGGGACTCTCGGAGCCGCTGCTGGCAGAAGCCGCGCGCGCGCTGGACGATCATGGCCTGATCAAAGTCCGACTGCCGGCGCTGGAGCGGGTCGCCCGGGCGGAGATGGCGGCCGCGCTGTGCGCGGCCCTGGGCGCCGAGGAGGTGCAGGCCATCGGCCGGGTGCGGGTACTGTGGCGGGCGCCGCCGCGCAAGCGGCGCGCCCGCGGACGGCGCGCGGGCGGCGGCTCTCACTCGTAGACGACGGCAACGATCTCGAACTCGATCTCGCCGCCCGGCGCCTGCACCACCGCCACGTCCCCCTCCTCCTTGCCGATGAGGGCGCGGGCGATGGGCGAGGAGATGGAGATCAGCCCCTCCCCGATGTCCGCTTCCAGATCGCCCACGATCTGATAGCGCACCTCGTCGCCGCTGGCGAGGTTCGCCAGCTCCACCGTGGCCCCGAACACCACGCGACCGCGACCTCTGAGCTTGCCCGGGTCGATGACCTCCGCGCCGGCAAGGCTCTGCTCGATCTCGGCGATGCGGCCCTCGATGAAGGCCTGCTGCTCGCGCGCGGCGTGGTACTCGGCGTTCTCCTTGAGATCGCCGTGGGCGCGGGCCTCGGCGATGGCCGCGATGACGCCCGGGCGCCGCACGGTCTTGAGCGTCTGCAGCTCGCTCTTGAGCTTCTCGGCGCCCTTCGCGGTCATGGGAGCCCGCTTCATCCCATCACCTCCCGATGCAGGTCCTGCAGCCGGTTCACGTCGCTCAGGCCGCTGCGCTCCAGGGCCACCACGATGGCGCGCGCGAACGCCATGGTGGTGGCGTAGGGGACCTTCCGCTGCAGCGCGCTGCGCCGGATGGTAAACGAGTCGGCGATGGCCTGCTTGCCCTCGGTGGTGTTGACGATGAGGGCGATGTCGCCGTTCTTCAGCCGATCCACCACGTGGGGGCGGCCCTCCTGCACCTTGTTCACCGTCTCGCAGGGCACGCCCGCGGCCGTGATGGCGGCGGCGGTGCCGCGGGTGGCCAGCACCTGGAAACCGAGGCGCACCAGGGCGCGCGCCACCTCCACGCAGGCGGGCTTGTCCCGGTCGCGCACGCTCACGAATACGCGCCCGCTGCACGGCAGCCGCTCCCCGGAACCCAGCAGGGCGCGGGCGAAGGCCTCGCCGAAGGTCGGACCCACGCCCATGACCTCGCCGGTGGACTTCATCTCCGGCCCCAGCAGGGGGTCCACCCCGGGGAACTTCACGAACGGGAACACCGCCTCCTTCACCGAGTAGTAAGGCGGTACGCGCTCGCCGCCCACGCCCTGGACGTCCAGGCCGTGGCCCACCATGCAGCCCGCCGCGACCCGTGCCAGCGGCAGGCCCGTGGCCTTGGACACGAACGGCACGGTGCGCGAGGCGCGCGGATTGACCTCGAGCAGGTAGATGTCCTCGCCCTGAATCGCGAACTGCACGTTCATCAGACCCACCACCCCGAGCGCGCGCGCCAGCACCTCGGTCTGCTCGCGCAGCCGCTGCTGCACCGCCTGGCCGAGGCTCGCCGGGGGCAGCGAGCAGGCGGAGTCGCCGGAGTGCACGCCGGCCTGCTCGATGTGCTCCATGATGCCGCCGATGAGCACCCGCTCGCCGTCGCTCACCGCGTCCACGTCCACCTCGATGGCATCGTCGAGGAAGCGGTCGAGCAGCACCGGCGTGTCCTCGCTGACGGCCACCGCGTCGCGCATGTACGCCCGCAGGTCTGCCTCCCCGTACACGATCTCCATGGCGCGCCCGCCGAGCACGTAGGACGGGCGAACCACCAGCGGGTAACCGATCTCGGCGGCCAGTCGCACCGCCGACTCGGTGTCGCGGGCAGTGCGGTTGGGCGGCTGCTTCAGATCCAGGCGCGCCACCAGCTGCTGGAAGCGCTCGCGATCCTCGGCCAGATCGATGGATTCCGGGCTGGTGCCGACGATGGGCACGCCGGCGGACTCCAGCGCCCGCGCGAGCTTGAGCGGCGTCTGGCCGCCGTACTGCACGATGACGCCCTCGGGCTTCTCCACGTGGATGATCTCGAGCACGTCCTCCAGCGTCAGCGGCTCGAAGTACAGGCGATCGGAGGTGTCGAAGTCGGTGGAGACGGTCTCCGGATTGCAGTTGACCATGATGCTCTCGAAGCCGAGATCGCGCACCGCCAGCGACGCGTGCACGCAGCAGTAGTCGAACTCGATGCCCTGGCCGATGCGGTTGGGTCCGCCTCCGAGCACCATGATCTTGCGCCGGTCCGTGGGCGCTGACTCGCACTCCTCCTCGTAGCACGAGTACATGTAGGCCGTGGTGGCCGCGAACTCGGCGGCGCAGGAGTCGACGCGCTTGAACACGGGACGCACACCCAGCGCGTGGCGCCGGGCGCGCACGGCGTCCTCCTTGACGCCCAGCAGCCGCGCCAGGCGCCGGTCGGAGAATCCCTTGCGCTTGAGCGCCCGCAGGCGCGCCGCGTCCAGGGCGTCCAGGGACGCGTCCGCCAGCCCGGCCTCCAGCTCCAGCAGCTCCTGGATCTGCGCCAGGAACCACGGGTCGATGCCCGTGAGCTCGTGGGCCTCGTCGAGGGCCATGCCGCGGCGCAGGGCGTCTGCCAGGTAGCGCAGGCGCTCGGGGCCGGGCTCCTTGAGCTCGCGTCGCAGCAGCGTGTCCGGTTCCGGGTGCTCCGGATCGACGATGGGGTCGAGGCCGTCCAGCCCCGTCTCCAGGCTGCGCAGCGCCTTGTGCAGCGACTCCTGGAAGCAGCGCCCGATGGCCATGGCCTCGCCCACGGACTTCATCTGCGTGGTCAGCCGCGCCACCGCCTGGGGGAACTTCTCGAAGTTGAAGCGTGGCACCTTGGTGACCACGTAGTCGATGGTGGGCTCGAAGGAGGCCGGGGTGGCACCGCCGGTGATCTCGTTCGCCAGCTCGTCGAGGGTGTAGCCCACCGCCAGCTTGGCGGCCACCCGGGCGATGGGGAAGCCGGTGGCCTTCGACGCCAGCGCCGAGGAGCGCGACACGCGCGGGTTCATCTCGATGATGACGAGGCGCCCGTCGCGAGGATTCACCGCGAACTGCACGTTGGAGCCGCCCGTGTCCACGCCGATCTCGCGCAGCACCGCGATGGAGGCGTTGCGCAGGATCTGGTACTCCTTGTCCGTGAGCGTCTGCGCCGGCGCCACCGTTATGGAGTCGCCGGTGTGCACGCCCATGGCGTCGAGGTTCTCGATGGAGCACACGATGATGCAGTTGTCGCGCGAGTCGCGGACCACCTCCATCTCGTACTCCTTCCAGCCCAGCACGGACTCTTCCAGCAGCACCTCGTTCGTGGGCGACGCGTCGATGCCGCGGGCACAGATCTCCTCGAACTCCTCGATGTTGTAGGCGATGCCGCCGCCCGTGCCGCCGAGGGTGAAGGACGGGCGGATGATGGTGGGGAAGCCGATCTGCGCCTGGAGCTGGCGCGCCTCCTCCATGCTGTGGGCCAGCGCCGAGCGCGGCGAGGCGAGCCCGATGCGGCTCATGGCCTCGCGGAAGCGCTCCCGGTCCTCGGCCTTGTCGATGGCGTCGCGCGACGCACCGATCATCTGCACCCCGAAGCGCTCGAGGACGCCGTGGGCTGCCAGGTCCAGCGCACAGTTGAGCGCGGTCTGACCGCCCATGGTGGGCAGCAGGGCGTCCGGGCGCTCGCGCTCGATGATGCTGGCCACCGTCTGCCAGTTCACCGGCTCGATGTAGGTCGCGTCCGCCATGGAGGGATCGGTCATGATGGTGGCGGGGTTGGAGTTCACCAGGATCACCCGGTAGCCCTCCTCGCGCAGGGCCTTGCAGGCCTGCGCGCCCGAGTAGTCGAACTCGCAGGCCTGGCCGATGACGATCGGGCCGGCACCGATGATCAGGATCGAGCGGAGGTCCGTGCGCTTCGGCATGGGTGGCTCAGCGCCGCCTGGGGCGCGCCCGGCAACCGCGGCGCGCTTCAGCCACGGCGCTCGTCCATCAGCCGCACGAAGCGGTCGAACAGGTGAGCCACGTCGTGGGGTCCCGGGCTCGCCTCCGGGTGGCCCTGGAAGCCGAACGCGGGCCGGTCGCTCCACGCGATGCCCTGCAGGCTGCCGTCGAACAGTGAGCGGTGGGTGGCGCGCACGTTGTCAGGCAGGGTGGACTCGTCCACCGCGAAGCCGTGGTTCTGGCTGGTGATGAGCACCCGGCCCGTGTCCAGCTCCTGAACCGGGTGGTTGGCGCCGTGGTGTCCGAACTTCATCTTGACCGTGCGCGCGCCGCTGGCGAGCCCCAGGAGCTGGTGCCCGAGGCAGATGCCGAAGGTGGGAACGTCCCGCGCCAGCACCTCGCGGATGGCGGCGATGGCGTAGTCGCAGGGCTCCGGATCCCCGGGACCGTTGGCCAGGAACACCCCGTCTGGCTCCAGCGCCAGCACCTCGTCCACCGGCGTGCGGGCGGGCACCACCCGCACCCGGCAGCCGCGCTCGGTGAGCAGGCGCAGGATGTTGCGCTTCACGCCGTAGTCGTAGGCCACCACGCGGTAGCGCAGGCGCGCCTCGTCCACCTCCGCGTGTCCTTCCCCGGGCGCGGCGAGGCGCCAGGCGCCGCCGCGCCACTCGTAGGGCTCCGCGGTGGACACCACCTGGGCCAGATCCATGCCCTGCAGACCCGGGAACGCCCGCGCCGCGGCCACGGCGCGGTCGGGATCGATCCCCTCCCCTGCCACCAGGCAGCCACGCTGGGCGCCCCGCTCGCGCAGGATCCGGGTCAGGCGCCGGGTGTCGATGCCCGCCAGCGCCACCACGCCCCGCTCACGGAGGTAGCCGTGCAAATCGGTGCGCGCGCGGAAGCTGCTGACCCGGGGCGGTACGTCGCGCACCACCAGCCCGCTGGCGTGGATGACGCCCGCCTCCTCGTCCTCCTCGTTCACCCCCACGTTGCCGATGTGCGGGTACGTGAGGGTGACGATCTGGCGCGCGTAGGAGGGGTCGGTGAGGATCTCCTGGTAGCCGGTCATGGCAGTGTTGAACACCACCTCGCCCACCGCCTCGCCGTCGGCGCCGGCGGACTCGCCACGCAGCAGCGTTCCATCCTCGAGGGCGAGCAGTGCGGGAGCGTTCACGGGCCGGCTTCGGACATAGAAAACGGGAGCATCCGTCGCGGATCGCTCCCGTTATGCGGATTCGGGGCCTGCTGGCGTCCAGGCACGAAACGCGATCGTAAATGACCCGCCGTGGCGGTGTCCACGCCGGCGCCGGTGCAGCCAAACGGCCGCTCCGTACCCGTGCCGTGCTTCGAGCGCGCGGCGGGGGAAGGCACGGGCCGATGCGCCTCGCCGTGAACCCGTCCATGGGGGCTCGAGGCCAGCGTCCATGCCGCCCGCGGTCGCATCGGTCCGTGCCTTCCTCCTTCCGGGATGGCGATCGTCTCTCCCCACGGCCACTCAGCGCAGCCCCAGCACGTCCTGCATGTCGTAGCGGCCGTGCTCGCGCGACGCGATCCAGCGCGCGGCGCGCAGGGCCCCGAGGGCGAAGTTCATGCGGCTCGCGGCGCGGTGGGTGATCTCCACCCGCTCGCCGGTGCCGGCGAACATCACCGTGTGCTCGCCCACGATGTCGCCGGCGCGGATGGTCTCGAAGCCGATGGTCTCGCGCCGGCGCTCGCCGGTGTGCCCCTCGCGTCCGTACACGGCGGTGGCGGCGAGGTCGCGCCCCAGGGCCTCGGCCACCACCTCCCCCAGGCGCACGGCGGTCCCCGAGGGCGCGTCCACCTTGTGCCGGTGGTGGGCCTCGATGATCTCCACGTCCACCGAGTCGCCCAGGGTGCGCGCCGCCAGATCCACCAGGCGGAAGCACAGGTTCACGCCCACGCTCATGTTCGGGGCCAGCACCAGGGCCATGTCCGCGGCCAGCGCGTCGATCCGCCCGCGCTGCGCCGGGGAGAAGCCGGTGGTGCCCACCACCGCCCGTGCGCCCGCCGCGGCGCAGGCCTCCAGGTTCGCGAGGCACGGCTCCGGGCGGGTGAAGTCGATGAGCACGTCGCAGCCGCCGGCGGCGGCCCGCGGGTCGTCGGCGAGCGCCACGCCCTGCTCCGCCACCCCCGCGAGCAGGCCGGCGTCGGTGCCCAGCAGCGGGTTCCCGGGCGCCTCCAGTGCGGCCGCGAGTCGCACCGCGGGATCCTCGCTGATGGCCTGTACCAGGGTCCGGCCCATGCGG
Source organism: Gammaproteobacteria bacterium (assembly GCA_041593595.1). Taxonomy (GTDB): domain Bacteria; phylum Pseudomonadota; class Gammaproteobacteria; order HK1; family HK1; genus JBFHNV01. The sequence goes on along the minus strand of JBFHNV010000239.1, from coordinate 1,303 downwards.
CCCGCGGCGCCGGCCACCGCCAGTCGCAGCAGCGGCGCGGTCACGGCTTGATCTCCTCGAAGAAGCGCTTGACGCTGTCGAGCCACGAGGTGGCCTTGGGGTCGTGGGTCTTGCGGCTCGATCGCATGGAGTCGTCGAAGGCCTGCAGCAGCTCCTTCTGCTTGCGGCTCAGGTTCACCGGCGTCTCCACCACCACCCGGCACACCAGGTCGCCCACGCCGCCACCGCGCACCGAGCGCACTCCCTTGCCGCGGAGCCGGAACAGCTTGCCCGTCTGCGTCTCCGCGGGCACCTTCAGGGTCACGCGTCCGTCCAGGGTGGGCACCTCCAGATCGCCGCCCAGCGCCGCGGCGGTGAAGCTGATGGGCACCTCGCAGTACAGGTGCGTGCCGTCCCGGGTGAAGATGGGGTGCTCGCGCACGCTCACCTCCACGTACAGGTCCCCCGGCGGACCGCCCCGCTCGCCGGGCTCGCCCTCACCGGCCAGGCGTACCCGGTCGCCGGTGTCCACGCCCGCCGGGATCTTCACCGACAGGGTCTTGTGCTCGCGCACCCAGCCCTGTCCGCCGCAGGTGGCGCAGGGGTCGGTGATCACGCGGCCCTGGCCGCGGCACCGGGGGCAGGTCTGCTGGATGGAGAAGAATCCCTGCTGCATGCGCACCTGGCCGGCGCCGTCGCAGGTGGTACACGTGCTCGGGCTGGTGCCGGGTGCCGCGCCGCTGCCGTCGCAGGCGTCGCAGGCCTTGCGCGCCGGAACGCGGATGGTGGCGGTGGTGCCGAACACCGCCTCCTCCAGGCTGATCTCGAGGCCGTAGCGGAGATCCGCGCCGCGGAAGGCGCGCTCGCCGCCGCGGGCGCCGAAGATGTCGCCGAAGACCTCGTCGAAGATGTCGCGGAATCCCGCGCCGCCGAAGCCGCCGGCGCCGCCCGCGGCGGTGTTGACGCCCGCGTGGCCGAACTGGTCGTAGGCAGCGCGCTTCTTCGCATCGGACAGGACGTCGTAGGCTTCCTTGGCCTCCTTGAAGCGGCTCTCCGCCTCGGCGTCGTCGGGCGCCCGGTCCGGGTGGTACTTCATGGCCAGGCGCCGGAAGGCCTTCTTCAGGTCCGCCGCGTCCGCCTGCCGGGACACGCCCAGCACCTCGTAGTAGTCGCGCTTCGACATGCTCTCGCTGACGGCTCCTGCTCACCCCGGCCCGCCACCCGCGACCGGCAGCGCGAACGTCCCCCGCCCCCCGGCGTGTGGTCCGCGCCACGCCCGGGCCCGGCGGAATCCCCGGACATGACGAGCGGCGGGGGGGGGGCG
>JBFHNV010000238.1:0-9236 GCA_041593595.1 Gammaproteobacteria bacterium | reverse complement strand
CGAACACCACCCCCAGGCCCTTCCCCCCCCCCGCCCCGAAACCCCCAACGCATCGAGACCGAGCCATGGACACGAGCACCACCGCCCGCACCGCGCCCGCCGAGCATCACGCCGCCGCCCTGTGGCGCAACGTGGTGATCGGCCTGATCGGATTCTTCACCCTCGTCGACCTGTTCGCCGCCCAGGCCATCGTGCCCACCCTCGCGGCGGCCTACGACGTCAGCCCCTCGGCCATGGGGGTGGCGGTCAACGCGAGCACCATGGGCATGGCGGTGGCGGGCCTGGCGGTGGCCCTGGTCGGCAGCCGGATCGGGCAGAAGTCCGGGATCTGGGTGAGCCTGGTGCTGCTCGCGATCCCCACCACCGCCCTGGCCCTGGCGCCGGACCTCACCACCTTCGCGTGGCTGCGCGTGGCCCAGGGCGTGTTCATGGCCGCCGCCTTCACCCTGACCATGGCGTATCTCGCGGAGCAGTGCAGCGCCCAGGATGCCGCCGGCGCCCTGGCCGCCTACATCACCGGCGGCGTGGCCAGCAACCTGGTCGGCCGCATCCTGTCCGGATCCATCGCCGACCACCTGGGGCTCGCGGCGAACTTCTACACCTTCGCCGCGCTGAACGTGGCCGGCGCCGTGCTGGTGCTCGCCAGCCTGCAGCGAACCTCGCCCATGACGGCCGTCGCCGGCGGCATGCAGCCCGCGGCCCGCTCGCCGTTCGCCGCCCTCGTGATGCACCTGGCGGACCCGCGGCTGCGCGCCTGCTTCGGCATCGGCTTCTGCATCCTGTTCGCCTTCGTGGGCACCTTCACCTACGTGAACTTCGTGCTGGCCCGCGAGCCCATCGCCCTGTCGGCCATGAGCCTCGGCTTCGTGTACCTGGTGTTCGTGCCGTCCATGATCACCACACCTGCCGCCGGGCGCACCGCGCTCAAGTGGGGCGTGCGCCCGGCCCTGTGGGGCGCGCTGGCGCTGGCAGGGATCGGCCTGCCCCTGCTGCTCGTGCCGGGTCTCGCATGGGTGCTCGCGGGCATGACCCTGCTGGGGGTGGGCACCTTCTTCGCCCAGGCCACCGCCGCCGGCTTCGTGGGCCGTGCCGCGATGAGCGATCGCGCCGCGGCCAGCGGCCTGTACCTGGCCAGCTACTACTTCGGCGGCCTCGTGGGCGCGGCACTGCTGGGCCTGCTCTTCGACCGCCTCGGCTGGGGCGCCAGCGTGGTCGGCATCGGCGGCGCGCTGGCGCTGGCGGCGGTGCTGGCGATCCGCCTGGAGACCGCGCCGGCGGCGCAGGCGGTGCCGGCACGCGCCTGAGGCCGTGCGCGCCCCTCATCGGACATCCACGGAGGACAGCCACATGGACAACCGTTATCAGCGCGGACTCGCGAAGCTGCAGGAGATCGACGCCGAGCAGGGCGACCGGGCGCTGGAGGCGCTGGCCGACATCGCGCCGGACTTCGCACGCTACCTGGTGGAGTTCCCCTTCGGCGACATCTACTCCCGGCCCGGCCTGGATCTGCGCACCCGGGAGCTGGCCGCGGTGGCGGCGCTCTCGGCCATGGGCACCGCGCCGGCCCAGCTCCGCATCCACGTGCACGCGGCGCTCAACGTGGGCTGCCGGCGCATGGAGATCGTGGAGACCATCATGCAGATGGCGGTCTTCGCCGGCTTCCCCGCGGCGCTCAACGGGCTGGCTGCCGCACGCGAGGTGTTCGCGGCGCGCCCGGAGAGCGTCGCGTCCGAGGTATCCGGGTGATCACGCTCGCGTTCCCCCGGGGCCACTCGCGGCTGGCGGCGTGTGCCGGCTGGCTGGTCTGGCTGGTGACCGGGCGTCGCTCCGCCGCACCGCTGCCGGCCCGGGTCCGCGAGGCCATCGCGGCGGACCAGCGCGCCAGCGAGGTGCTCGTGTGCCTGGTGCAGTTCGCCGCCATCGCCGCCTTCGCGCTGGTGTACACCATCACGCCCAAGGCGTTTCCCGCCACCGTTCCGTTCGAGCCCATCCCCTGCACGCTCGCCGTCTACGCCCTGATCACCGCGGGCCGCCTGGCGCTGGCGCTGAGCGGGCGGCTGACTCCGGTGCTGCTGTCGGTATCGGTGGTGGTGGACATGGCGGTGCTGATGGTGACCATCTGGAGCTTCCACCTGCAGTACGACGCCGAGGCCGCCATCTATCTCAAGGCGCCCACGGTGATGTATGCGTTCATCCTCATCGTGCTCAGGGCCATGCGCTTCGAGGTGCGCTACGTGGTGCTGGCGGGCGCGAGCGCCATGCTCGGCTGGCTCGTGCTGGTGATCTACGCGGTGTACGCCACCGACGGCATGCACGTGACCCACTCCTTCGCCGAGTACGCCACCTCCAGCGCCATCCTGGTGGGGGCGGAGGTGGACAAGGCCATCGCGTTCGCCGCGGTGACCGCGGTGCTGGCCATCGCCATCACCCGCGCGCGGCGGCTGATGGAGACCGCCGCCGCGGAGAGCCATGCCGCCAGCGAGCTCGCGCGCTTCTTCGATCCGGAAGTGGCCGGTGACATCCGCGGCACCGACGACGGACTGTCCCCCGGTGAGGGCCTGATGCGCGAGGCCGCGGTGCTGATGACGGATCTGCGCGGCTTCACCCGGCTGGCCGCCCGGCTCTCGCCGGACGACACCATCCGTCTCCTGGGCGAGTACCAGGCGCACCTGGTGCCGGCCATCCAGCGCCACGGCGGCGCCATCGACAAGTACCTGGGTGACGGCATCATGGCCACCTTCGGCGCCACCCGCGAGAGCGCCACCTACGCGGCCGACGCCATGCGCGCCCTGGAGTCGGTGCTGGCAGCAGGCGAGCGTTGGTCGGCGGAGCTGCAAGACCGCGGGCTGCCCGCCGTGCGCATCGGCGCGGCGGTGGCGGTGGGCCCGCTGCTGTACGGCATCGTGGGCCACGAGTCGCGCCTGGAGTTCACGGTCATCGGCGACGTGGTGAACCTGGCGGCGAAGCTCGAGAAGCACACCAAGGCCGCCGGGGTGCGGGCGCTGGCCACCGGTGAGGCGCTGCGCCTGGCGCGGGCCCAGGGCTACGTCCCGGCACGCGACCCGGTGGCGACGCCGGCGCAACCGGTGGCCGGGGTGACGGCACCCCTGGACCTGGCGGCGTACCCCTGAGACGCGCCACATCCTGCTGCTGGCGGCGCGCGCCGGTCGCGTTGCCTTACACTGCCGCATTCCCCGCGGCACGAGGCGCGCCATGGCCGGCATCGACATCCTGTTCCTGTCCGCGGAGGACCTGGAGGCGCTGGAGCTCGGCAACCAGGACATCCTGGACGCGGTGGAGATGGGGCTGAAGGCCCACGGTGAAGGTCAGGTGATCCTGCCGTCGAAGGATCACCTCGCGCTGGACTACCCCGAGAAGCTGTTCAACATCCTGAAGGGCTACGTGGGTCCGGTCGGGGCCTGCGGCGTGAAGGTGCTGGGGGACTTCCACCGCAACTACGAGCACGGCCTGCCGTCGGAGCTCTCGACGCTGCTGCTCATGCGCCCGGAGACCGGCGCCCCCTACGCCTTCATCAACTCCACCGCCATCACCTGGATGCGCACCGGGGCGGTGACCGCGCTGGGCGCGAAGCACCTGGCGCGCCGGGACTCCAGGGTGCTGGGGCACATCGGTGCCCGCGGCACCGCCTGGTACAACGTGGCGATGCTGGATCTGCTGTTCGACCTCGACGAGATCCGGGTCACCAGCGCACGGCGCGAGTCCCGGGAGCGCTTCGCGTCCGTCATGTCCGAACGCCTGGGCAAACCCGTCAAGGCGATGGACAGCGCGGCGGACACGGTGCGGGACGCGGACATCATCATCGACGCGTCGCGGCTGGTGGAGCACCAGGTGCTGGTGGCGGACCGGGACGTGAAGCCCGGCGCGCACCTGCAGGCCTACGGCGCGGTGCTGTCGGTGGAGCCCACGCTACCGTTCTCCGTGGATCGGTTCGTGGTGGACGACTGGAACCAGTGCAAGAAGTCCGAGTACGGCCAGTTCGCGGGTCTGGTGCAGGACGGGCGCCTGCGCGACGAGCACGTGTACTGCGACATCGGCGAGATCGTGGCGGGGCGCAAGCCCGGGCGTGAGTCCGACCAGGAGCGCAACCTCTTCTGGCACAAGGGCTTCGCCATCAGCGACATCGTCGTGGGTCACCTGGCCTACGAGCGCGCCAAGGCGCGCGGCGTGGGCACGTGGCTGCCGTACTACGCGAATCCCCGGGACATGTAGGCCGGCGCTGACCATGCACGTGTGCCGGCCATGAGCGAGGGGGCGCGCGGCCCGGGCACACGGCGCGGCGGTCGCTCCGGGCGCCGCGGCGATGCCGCCTGCGACAGCCCTGACACGCCCGGCGAGGCGCGCACGCCGCGCTCGCGGCGCGTGGTCTCCCGGGTCTCGCCCGCGCGGGTGCTGGCGGACACGGACGTGGAGCGCATCCACGCGGCGGCGCTGGCCATCCTCGGCGACACCGGGGTGGACTTCGCGAGCGACGCGGCCCTGGGCTGCTTCCGCGCCGCGGGCCTGCAGGTGGCGGGTCGGCGGGTGCGCCTGGACGCGGCGGACGTGGCGGCGGCGCTGGCCACCGCGCCGGGCGAGTACGTGCTGCACGGGCGCCACCCGGGCCACGACGTCACCATCGGCGGGCGCCACTTCGCGGTGATGCCCGGCGGCAGCCCGGCCTTCATCCGCACCCTGGCCGGCGAGCGCCGGGCGGGGCGGCTCGAGGATCTCCGCACCCTGACCCGGCTCGCCGATCACACGCCCCAGATCAACGTGCTGGCGCGCAAGGCCATCGAGGCCCAGGACGTGCCGGTGCCGGTGCGCCACCTGGAGTGCTGGCGCCTGCTGCTCACCGAGGGCGCCAAGCCGGTGCAGTCGGGCTTCACCGGCGGCGCCGCGGAGGCCGAGGACGCCCTCGAGATGCTGGCCATCGTGCACGGCGGGCGCGAGCGCATGCGCGAGCGACCGGTGGCCCAGTGCAGCGTCAACGTGAACAGCCCGCTGCTCTACGACCAGGCCATGGTGGAGAGCCTGATGGCCTTCGCCCGGGCGGGCCAGCCGGTGCTGATCACGCCCTTCGTCATGGCGGGGGTGTCCGGACCGGTGACGCTGGCCGGCGCGCTGGCGCAGCAGCACGCGGAGATCCTGGCGGGTGTGGTGCTCGCCCAGCTGGTGCGCCCCGGCGCTCCGGTGCTCTACGGCGCCGCCACCAGCAACGTGGACATGCGCAGCGGCGCCCCCGCCACCGGCAGCCCGGAGGGGGCGCTGTGCATCGTCGCCTCGGCGCAGCTCGCGCGCCGGGTGGGGCTGCCGGTGCGCGCCGGCGGCGCCCTCACGGACGCGCCGGTGCCGGACGCCCAGAGCCAGTACGAGCGCATGTTCACCCTGGTCACCTCGGCGCTGGCCGGGGTGAACTACGTGATGCACGGCGCCGGCATCCTGGAGTCCTACCTCACCACCAGCGTGGAGCAGTTCGTCATCGACCTGGAGATGCTGGACATGGTGGGCCGTCTGCTGGAAGGCCTGCCGGTGGACGACCCGTCCCTGGCGCTGGATGTGATCCACCGGGTGGGGCCCGGCGGCATGTTCCTGGACGCGCCCCACACCCTGGAGCGCTACCGGGACATCTTCTTCACGCCGCACCTGAGCCGGCGCGAGGGCTTCGAGCAGTGGCGTGCCGCCGGCTCCCGCGACATCATCGAGCGCGCCCGGGAGCGTGCCGCGGCGCTGCTGGACGCCTGGCGCCGCCCGGATCTGGATCCCGGCGCCGCCGCGGCCCTGGACGACTTCGTGGCGCGCCGCCGCCGGGAGATCGGGGCGTGAGCCGCGAGCCATGAACACACCCACGAGGACGACCTGATGACGGGACTCGCCGAGCGCTTCCCCTTCGTGATCACCCAGGAGGTGATCTGGCGCGACATGGACGCCTACCAGCACGTGAACAACGCCGTGTACTTCCGCTACTTCGAGGACGTGCGCATGGCGTTCTTCGAGTCCATCGGCGCGGTGCGGCACAAGAACGAGACCCAGGTGGGGCCCATCCTGGCGTCCACCCGCTGCGACTTCCGCGCGCCGCTGGAGTACCCGGACCGCATCCAGGTGGCCACCGCCATCGAGGATCTGCGCCCGAAGCGCTTCACCATGAAGTACGCCGTGTGGAGCGAGGCCCACGATGCCCTCGCCGCCGAGGGCGAGGGGCTGCTGGTCTACTACGACTACAACGCCGGGCGCAGCTGCGAGATCCCCGAGCCCATCCGGACGCGGCTCGCGGAGATGGTCAGGTAGGAGGTCCCGGCCAGCCGCGGGCGAAGGGCTTGTCGAGTGCCCGCTCCACCAGCTCCAGGTGGTCCTGGCCGTAGAACGGGTCGCCGTCCACCACGTAGGTGGGGGATCCGAACACCGGCAGGCGGATGGCCTCGGCGGTGTTGGCCGCGTACTCGTCGCGCACCCGCTGCGAGCGGGCCGCCGCCAGCAGCGGCGCCGGGTCCATGTCCACGCCGCGGGCCAGGGCCGCCAGGGTGTCCGGGTCGGCCAGGTCCGCGTCGTCGCGCCAGTGGCCCCCCAGCAGGGCGTGGGCCAGGGTGTCCAAGTCCGCACCCGCGTGGATCGCGGCGATGAGCATGCAGTTGGGAAGCGCGATGTCGTGGTCGTGGTGGCGCGGCCAGCCGGCCATGAGCGCCACGCCCCGGTATTCCGCCCAGCGCTGGATCTCGCGCCCGGAGAAGTAGGCGCGGCGCTGGGGCGTGCGGCTGTTGCTGGCGCCGGGGCCCGTGGCCGCCACCACCGCACGCAGATCCATGGGCCGGTGGACGATGCGCCTCCCGGCGGTGCGGGCGATGGCCGTGAAGCGCGCCGAGCCGATCCAGGCGTAAGCGGAATGGGCGGAGTAGAAGTACTCGATCCCGGCCATGTCCCTGCGCTCCCGTGATCACGGCGGAAGCGATTCTAGGGGAATTCCCCGTGCCGCGAGCCCCGGGCGCTCCCGCGCCGGCCATGGCGGCGCGCCGCCGGCGCATCTATATAGTGGACATGGGCATCGCGAACGCCATCGCCGCCACGCCCCTGCCACCGGACTGTGAGCGGGCCCTGGCACGCCTGCTGGAGGGCCGTCCGGAGGCGGAGCGCGCGCTCATCCAGCGCGCCGCCGCCCTCGCCGGGACCGCCCACGCGGGCCAGTCGCGGCGCTCCGGCGACCCCTACATCACCCACCCGGTGGCGGTGGCGGGGATCCTCCACGACCTGGCCCTGGACCACGAGACCCTGGCTGCGGCGCTGCTCCACGACGTGGTGGAGGACACGCCGGTGGATCTGGCGCGGCTGCGCGCGGAAGTGGGGGAGACGGTGGCGGCCCTGGTGGAGGGGGTCACCCGCATGGAGGCCATCGACGACTACGGCTCCCCGGGGCGCGTGGGCGGCGACGAGCGCCAGCAGGTGGAGCGGCTGAAGAAGCTGCTGCTGGCCATGGCCAGCGACGTGCGGGTGGTGCTCATCAAGCTCGCCGATCGCCTGCACAATATGCGCACGCTGCGCCACCTGGACGAGCCGGACCGCCGGCGCATCGCCCGCGAGACGCTGGACATCCACGCGCCGCTGGCGAGCCGGCTGGGCATCGCCCAGTTCAAGTGGGAGCTCGAGGATCTGTCACTCAGGGAGATCGAGCCGCAGACCTACATGCAGATCGCGCGCCAGCTCGACGAGCGCCGCGCCGCCCGCGAGGCCTACGTGCAGCGGGTGGTGGCGCTCATCGAGCGCAAGCTCGCGGAGCAGCGCGTCGCCGCCGACGTGAAGGGCCGCGTGAAGCACATCCACAGCATCTGGCGCAAGATGCAGCAGAAGAACCTGAGCTTCGATCAGGTCTTCGACGTGCGCGCGGTGCGCATCCTGGTGGACGACGTGGCCGCCTGCTACTCGGCCCTGGGCGTGGTGCACACCCTGTGGAAGCACGTGGCGAGGGAGTTCGACGACTACATCGCGAACCCCAAGTCCAACCGCTACCAGTCGCTGCACACCGCCGTCATCGGGCCGGAGGGCAAGACCCTGGAGGTGCAGATCCGCACCCACGAGATGCACGCCCACGCGGAGTACGGCGTGGCCGCCCACTGGCGCTACAAGGAGGGCCGCAGCGACGCCCAGGCCGAGGCCGACGCCAAGACCGTCTGGCTGAAGCAGATCCTGGACGTGAAGGACGATGCGGAGGGGCCGCGGGACTTCCTGGATCGCTTCAATGCCGAGCTGCTCAGCGACCGGGTCTACGTGGTCACCCCCCAGGGCCAGGTGCTGGAGCTGCAGTCAGGCGCCACGCCCCTGGACTTCGCCTACCAGGTGCACACGGAGCTCGGCCACCGCTGCCGCGGCGCCAAGGTGAACGGCCAGATGGTGCCGCTCACCAGGAAGCTTCGCTCCGGCGACCAGGTGGAGGTGCTCACCACCCGCAACGGCACCCCCAGCCGCGACTGGCTGAGCCCGCACCTGGGCTACCTGGGCACGTCGCGCGCCCGCGCCAAGGTGCGCCACTGGTTCAAGCACCGGGACCACGACAAGAACGTGTCCTCCGGCCAGGACATCCTGCAGCGCGAGATGCGCCGCCTGGGCGTGGCCAGCCCGGATCGCGACCTGCTGCTCAAGCGCTTCAACTACAAGCGCTTCGAGGACCTGCTGGCGGGGATCGGCTGCGGCGACGTGAGCAGCGCGCAGATCGCGAGCGCGCTGCAGCACACCGTGCCGCAGCCCGCGCCGGTGCCGGCGCCGGAGCCGATCCCGGAACTGAAGCGCCGGCGGCGCGAGAAGCCGGCCACGGGGATCCGCATCGAGGGCGTGGGCAACCTGCTGACCCAGATGGCGCGCTGCTGCCAGCCGGTGCCCGACGACGCAATCGTCGGCTTCATCACCCGCGGGCGCGGCGTCACCATCCACCGCCGCGACTGCCCCAACATGCTGCGCCTGGACCAGGAGCGCCGCGCGCGGCTGGTGGACGTGTCCTGGTCCGGCAGCGACGCGGCCACCTACCCGGTGAGCGTCCTGCTGCGCGCCTGGGACCGCCAGGGCCTGCTGCGCGACGTCACCACCATCCTCACCGCCGAGAAGATCAACATCGACGCCCTGGACACCCGCACCAGCCGCCGCGATTCGACCGCGGAGATCCGCATGACGGTGCAGGTGGCGAGCCTGGAGCAGCTGAGCCGCGTGCTGGACCTGGTGGGGCAGCTGCCGAACGTTTATGAGGCGCAGCGGGTGGG
>JBFHNV010000237.1:0-9339 GCA_041593595.1 Gammaproteobacteria bacterium | reverse complement strand
GCCGAGATCGCGCAGGTGCGTCAGGAACTCCCAGTCCGCGTTCAGCTTCGAGGTGGCGTTCAGGCCCTGCATCACGTGGTCCGCTGCGATGGAGTGGATCAGCATCTCCTTCACCGAGCCGTCCGCGAGCTTGCCGTCGTGGATGAGCCGGGTGACGAAGTGGATGGCGCGCATCTCGCGCATCAGCGAGGAGTTGAAGGAGATCTCGTTGATGCGGCTCAGGATCTCGTGGGCAGTGGTCGGCACCTCGGGCCGGCACAGTGGATTGATGTGCACGATGACCACGTCGCGGGTCTGGCAGTGGTAGATGAGGGGATACAGCGCCGGGTTGCCCATGTAGCCGCCGTCCCAGTACGCCTCGCCCTCGATCTCCACCGCCTGGAACATGAACGGCAGGCAGGCCGACGCCAGCACCGCGTCGGGGGTCATCTCGTGGTTCTGGAAGATCCGCACCTTGCCGGTGCGCACGTTGGTGGCGGACAGGAACAGGCGCACGGAGCGGCAGTCGCGCAGGCGCTCGAAATCCACGGTGGACTCGAGCACCCCGCGCAGCGGATTGATGTTGAGCGGATTGAGCTGGTACGGGGAGAACACCCGGGTGAGCAGGTCCAGCGCCAGGAACGCGGGCGAGTGGGTCAGCTCGTGGTTGTGGGTGAGGCGATCGAGGAGCGACGGCTGCAGCGGGCTCGTGCGCGCCGAACGGGCGATGCGCCGCCAGAAGTCCGCGAGGGCCTCGCGCGCCGCGTCGGGGCCGCCCACGTGCAGCCCGTAGGCCAGCACCGCCGCGTTCATGGCGCCGGCGCTGGTGGCGGAGATCCCCTCGAAGCCCAGCGTGCCCGCCTCCAGCAGGCGGTCCAGCACGCCCCAGGCGAAGGCGCCGTGGGCGCCGCCGCCCTGCAGGGCCAGGTTGACCGTCTTCACGCCCACCGCCGGCACGAAGGGGGGACACCCGCAGTCGTCACCGGTGGCGACCGTCGCGGGCGGCGCCTTTGCGGCCGCCGCGGGCCGGGCACGCGCGGGCGGGCGCTCGAGAACCACATCGTTCATTGCCATGATCTCCTGGCCTTACTGGGCGGTCCAGCCGCCGTCCACGGGCAGCGCCGTGCCGGTGATGGAGGCCGCTGCGTCGCTGCACAGGAAGGCCGTGAGCGCGCCCATCTCCTCCACGGTGGCGAAGCGCTTGCTGGGCTGGCGGCTCAGCATCACCTCGCGCACCACCTGCTCGCGGGAGATCCCGTGGGCCTTCGCCTGGTCGTCGATCTGCTGCTCCACCAGCGGCGTCCACACGTAGCCCGGGCACACGGCGTTGCAGGTGACGCCCTGCTCCGCGAGCTCGAGGGCCACCACCTTGGTGAGGCCGACGATGCCGTGCTTGGCGGCCACGTAGGCGGCCTTGAACGGAGACGCCACCAGGCCGTGGGCCGATGCGACGTTGACGATGCGCCCGAAGCCGCGATCGCGCATGCCGGGCACCGCCGCGCGGATGGCGTGGAAGGCGCCGGACAGGTTGATGGCCAGCACCGCGTCCCACTTCTCGGGCGGGAACTCGTGCACCGGCGCCACGTGCTGGATGCCCGCGTTGTTCACCAGGATGTCCACCGCCCCGAACACGCGCTCGGCGTGGCGCACGAGCTCCGTGACCTGGGCAGCGCTGGAGATGTCGGCGCCGTGGAACTCGACGCTCACGCCGCAGTCCCGGGCGAGGGTCTCGCGGGTACGCTCGACCTCGTCGGACCGTCCGAAGCCGTTGAGGACGACGTTGGCGCCGCCGGCGGCCAGGGCCCGGGCGATGCCCAACCCGATGCCGCTGGTGGAGCCGGTGACGATGGCGGTGCGCCCGGCCAGGGCCCGGACGGAAGCCGTGCGGGCGCGCGCCGTGGCGAGGGTGTCGGTGGCGATGGCGTTCATGATGGTGGTCTCCTGGGCTCTGGTGCTACGCTTGAATCCGGCTCCCGGCCGGAAGGCAAAGAATCGCTTTCCGCGTGGTCCGGCCGGCGGGCGCGACGTGTGTGCGGTCTCTTTGCCCGGCCGGTGCGCCGTGGCAAAGATGGGACGTTTGCCGTCCGGGCGGAAATGCCGGCTCGACACGAAACCGATACCCCGATCGCATCGTGTTCGGCGCCGCCCGTGCGGTAGGTTTGGCCCGGGCGGTGCGCGCGATCCCTGACCCATCCGACGCGCCTCCCGGTCAGCTACGGGAGTGCCCGTCATGAACATCAAGGAACTCCGCTACTTCCTCGCCCTGTGCGAGACGCTGAACTTCACCCGCGCCGCGGAACGCTGCTTCGTCACCCAGCCCGCCTTCAGCCGGGCCATCCAGGGGCTCGAGGATCGCCTCGGCGGCCCGCTGGTGCGCCGCGAGCGCGGCAACACCCACCTCACCGAGCTCGGGCGCATGATGCGTCCCTACTTCGAGCAGGTGGTGGCCCAGGCCGACGAGGCGAAGAAGCGCGCCCGCGAGTACGTGCGCCTGGACCGCACCACGCTCTCCGTCGGGCTCATGTGCACCATCGGCCCGACCCGGATGGTGGATCTCTTCGTGGGCTTCAACGAGCGCCACGAGGGCGTGGAGCTGTACCTGCGGGACGGCGGCGCCGGCTCGCTGGAGGAGCTGCTCACGAAGGGCGAGCTGGACGTGGCCATCTACTGCAAGCCCGAGGCGCAGCTCGACACCCTGCACTACGTCCGGCTGTACGAGGAGCGCTTCGTGATCGCCATGTGCCCGTCCCATCCCCTGGCCCGGCTCAACGCCGTCACCATGAAGAACCTGCACGGCCACCGCTACCTGAGCCGCGCCAACTGCGAGTACGTGGACGTGCTGCGCGACGCCGCCGCGGCCCAGGGCGTGGAGGTGGAGCGGCCCTACCGCAGCGAGCGCGACGACTGGATCCAGGCCATGACCCTGGCCGGCGTGGGCTTCACCATGATCCCGGAGTTCGCGGTGACCATCCCCGGCCTGGTGGTGCGCCCGCTGATCGAGCCGGAGGTGACGCGCGTCGTGAACGTGGTCACGGTGCGCGGCCGACCCCACTCGCCGGCGGTGGGCGCCTTCGTGTCCGAATGCAAGCGCTACCCCTGGGAGACCAGGCTGCGCACCGAGGCGGACAGTGCGCCGCCCATGGAGCTGCCCCAGACGGCGTGACGGCAGCCGTTGCCCTGGCAGGCGCTGCTCACGCCGCCCGTGACGGTCGCGGCGCCGGCACGGCGGCGCGGGCCTGCATGGCCTCTGCCTCCGGCTGCTCCTCGGTGGCGCCGGTGATGAGCCGGGCGCCGCGCTCGAAGGTGACGTAGCTCCACGCCCAGTTGACGCTCACCACCAGCCTGTTGCGCGCACCGATGAGGAAGTACACGTGGGCCAGGGCCCACAGCAGCCACGCGGGCAGGCCCCACAGCCTCACGCGACCGAAGGTCGCCACCGCCGCCTTGCGGCCGATGGTGGCCATGGCGCCGTAGTCGCGGTAGCGGAACGCGGGCTCGTCGCCGCGCTCGCGCCCACGGATGCGCCGGGCGATGCGCCGGCCCACGTACGCGCCCATATGCTTGGCCACCGGTGCCACCCCGGGCAGCGGCCGGCCGTCGGCGCCTTCGGCACACGCCGTGTCGCCGATGACGAACACGTCCGGATCCCCCTCGACGGACAGGTCCTCGCGCACCTTCACGCGGCCGCTGCGGTCCGCCTGGGCGCCGAGCCACCTGGCGGCGGGCGAGGCCATCACCCCGGCGGCCCACACGATGGTGCGCGCCGCGATGCGCTCGTCGTCGAGCACGACGCCGCCTTCGTCGCAGCGGGTCACGGGCCGCGCCAGGCGCACCTCCACGCCCAGGTGCTCCAGCGCGCGCTGCGCGCGCCGTGACAGGGCGTCGGGGAACGACGGCAGCACCCGCGTACCGGCTTCCACCAGCAGCACCCGCGCCGACGCGGGATCGATGTGCCGGAAGTCCCGGGCCAGGGCGTTGCGCGCGAGCTCGGCGATGGCGCCCGCCATCTCCACTCCGGTAGGGCCCGCCCCCACCACGACGAAGGTGAGCAACCGGCGCTGCTCCAGGGCGTCGGGCTCCACCTCGGCGCGCTCGAAGGCCAGCAGCACGCGCTGGCGGATCAGGGTCGCGTCGTCGATCTTCTTCAGCCCCGGCGCCGCGTGGGCCCAGTCCTCGTGACCGAAGTAGGAGTGCCGTGCGCCGGTGGCCAGCACCAGGTAGTCGTAGGGCAGCCGCCGCCCGCAGGACAGGACCACCTCCCGGGCGCCGCGGTCCACCCCCGTCACCCGGCCCATCTCCACCCGGGCGTTGGCCTGACGGGCCAGGATCCCGCGGATCGGCCACGCGATGTCCGCCGGCGACAGGGCCGCCGTGGCCACCTGGTACAGCAGCGGCTGGAACAGGTGGTAGTTGCGGCGGTCCACCACGGTCACCTCCGCGGGGGCCCTCGCCAGGGCCGCCGCGGCGGCGAGGCCGCCGAAGCCGGCACCGACGATGACGACGCGAGGCAATGGCTGCTGCCCGTGTGCCGAGTGTTGCGTCTTGCCCATACCTGCGGCCTCCCTGGATGACCGCCGCTCAGCGGTCGCGCCCGAAGTGCAGGGCGACGAGGTGGTCGATGGAAAGCCTGCCCGCGCCCCGGGTCAGGACGTACACGAAGGCGGACGCCCACAGCAGGTGCTCGGCCCAGTTGCCCGGGTACACCGCGAGCTGGATGACCGCGGTCATGCCCAGCAGCGCCAGCGCGCCGAAGCGCGCCGCGAGGCCCAGGGCCAGCAGCACCGGGCAGGCGAGCTCGGCGGCGGTGGCCAGGTACGCGGCGACCTCCGGCGGGAGCAGCGGCACGGCGTACTCCTCGGCGAACAGCTGCACCGTGAGCTCCCAGTTCGCGATCTTGGTGAGGCCCGACTTGAAGAACACGGCCGCGACGCCGACACGCAGCCCGAGCTCCACCAGGGAGACGGGAAAGCGGGCGAGCCGCCTGGTGACGCCGTCCAGCGCAACGGCCGCGGACGGCCCGCGGGTCAGGGTGTGTCCGACGGTGCTCATGATCGATTCTCCTTGGCCGCGCGAGCGCGCGGCGCGTGGGTTGCGGTTGATGCAGAGAGCCCGGTCACCAGACCGGACCGGAACAGGAACTCGAGCAGATCCCCCGCCAGGTGATCGGGTACGACGGCCGCCGCGGCGCGTGCGGCCTCGGCCACGGTGCGTCCGGCGCGAAGCGCCCGCAGCGCCGCGTGGTCGGCGGCGTCCACGACGGTCTCGCATGGGTCGCCGTCCGCGTCCCGGTGCAGCAGCAGCCGGGTGGGCGGCGGTGCCTCCAGCAGCGCCGCCACCGCGGCGGCGCTGCCCTCGGCGAGCGCGCTGCGGCGGATGGCGTGCACCGGCCACTCGCAGTCGAACAGCGCCACCGTGCGGGCCAGGCGCAGCCGGAACGCCGCCGGGTCCGCCTGCACCCGGGCCAGATCCTCCAGGCCCAGCGGCGGCTCGTCCGCCACGTCGGCGATGGCAGCCAGCAGCCATTCCAGGCGCGCCACCTCAACCACGAAGGGCAGGTCCTCCAGCTCGTCGCGGCTGGCGAGGAAGCGGGGGAAGTCGCCGCCATGGAGCGCGATGCGCGGGTCCCGGGGCGGCGCGCCGGCGATGAACAGCGCCGCCATGGCGTCGAAGTAGCGCTCGCCCAGCAGCACGCGGGCGGCGGGAAACACCCGAGCCAGGCCCTCCTTCAGGGACACCCGGTAGTGGTTGCGGTACACCTTGAGGCGCGCCCGCGCGGGAATGCGATCCGACACGATCGCATCGAGCAGCGTGCGCCCCGGCGCCGCGATGACAGCCTCCCGCATGGCGCTCTGGATCTCAGCAAGCGTGAGCATGGCGGCCTCCACGGGCGTGCATGACCTGCGGCGCGGCGGTGACGCGGGCGCGGCGCGCGTCGGCCTGCGCGGCCTCGGCCACCAGGACCTCCAGCGGCGGCAGGCAGCTGTCCCACTCCACCAGCACCGGGGTCATGGGGGCGTCGGCAATCACCGACTCGAACAACTCCCACACCGGCTCGCTGACGGCGCTGCCGTGGTCATCGATGAGCAGCGGCTCGCCGTCGGCGTCGGCCACCGTGTGGCCCGCCAGGTGGATCTCGCCCACCGCATCCAGGCGCAGCGCCGCGCACCACGCGTCGGGGTCGCCACCCACGTTGGCGCAGGTCACGTGCACGTTGTTCAGATCCAGCAGCACGCCGCAGCCGGTGCGCCGGGCGAGCTCGTTCAGGAACTCGGGCTCGGGAATGCTCGAGCCGTGGTAGTCCAGATAGCGGGACGGGTTCTCGACGAGGATCTGCCGCCCCAGCCGCTCCTGCACGATGTCCACGTTGCGGCACATCACGCGCAGCGCGATGGGCGTCATGGGCAGGGGCAGCAGGTCGTTCAGGTAGTCGTCGCCCACGCGGCTGAAGGACAGGTGCTCGGACACCAGCACCGGCTCGATGCGCGACACCAGCGATGCCAGGCGCTCCAGGTGCTCCGGATCCGGGCGTTCAACGCTGCCCAGCGACAGGCCCACGCCATGCACGCTCACGTGCCAGTCGCGGCGCAGCCGCGCCAGATCGGCAGCGGCGCGGCCGCCGCCCATGTAGTTCTCCGCGTGGACTTCCAGGAACCCCACGGCCGGGCGCAGCGCGTGCATGGCGGCACGGTGCGGTGCGCGGTACCCGATGCCGGCCGGCAGGGGGGACACGACGTGGGTGAGGCGCATGGATGTTGCTCCGCCCGGACCGTGGGGTCGCTGGATCGCTGAGGGCTGGCTCAGCCCTGCTTCGCCTTCGCCACGCCGCCGGCGAGCTTGGCGCACAGCCCCTCGGGCACGTAGATCCACGCGTCCGCCTGGCGATCGCGCTTCGCGGTGCCCGCGCAGGAGCTGGTGTTGGTCTGGCAGTCGTTGCCGCCGGCCTTGCTCACGCCGTAGCACTTCTCGGCCTTGAACTTCGGAGCCGGCGCGGGGCCGGTCTGGGCGCTGGCGATGTACAGGGGCGCCGCGATGGCCGCGGCAGCGGTGGCAATGAGAGTCGTCTTCTTCATGGTCGGTACTCCGTGTTGCTGCAGATGTCGAAGGTGACGTCGGGTCTGAATCCCGGGCCCAGCTTCGCGCCGGCGGCCCCGGAACTGAAATGCCGCATCGCTATGGCGTCGATGCGCGGCGCGAATGCGCTCCCGTCGGTGGTGGCGGGCGTCTACCGTTGCACCACGCCCCGGGGTCGGCCGTGGAAAACGGCCGCGGAGGGGGTAGTCTCTGCAACAGCGACCCCGCGCGGAGGCGGCGATGCCCACGGCGCGTTCCCTTCTCCTCGGACTTCTCGCTGCCGCGATCGTCCTCCCGGCGGTGCTGCCGAGGCCGGCCGCTGCGCTACCGGACTCGCCGTCGGTGAAGCTGCGGGCGTTCGTCGCCTGGCAGACGGGTTACCTGCTGCACCTGCTCGGGAGCTACGAGCAGGCGGTGGACAAGTTCCAGGAGTCCGTGGCGCTGCATCCCACCGCCGAGGGCCATACCTTCCTCGGCTGGTCCCTGAGCGAGCTCGGGCGACTGGACGAGGCCATCGCCGAGTGCAAGACCGCCATCGAGATCGATCCCGACTACGGCAACCCCTACAACGACATCGGCGTGTACCTGATCGATCTCGGACGCGCCGACGAGGCGGTGCCGTGGCTCGAGAAGGCAATCAAGGCCGAGCGCTACTGCTGCTACCAGTTCCCCCATTTCAATCTCGGCCGGATCCGCATGCTGCAGGGCGAGCCCGAGCGAGCGCGCGAGTCGTTCCGCCGGGCACTCGAGCACGACCCGAGGTACGTGCCGGCGCTGCGCGCGCTGGAGGTCCTGGAACGGTCGGGGATCCGCGGGCTGTGAGCGCCGCGTGACGTGAGGATCAGGATCCGCGGTCGACCGGATCGCGCCTGCGCAGCAGGTACTCCTGCTCGCCTTCCATCACCAGCGTCCCGTCCTGGTTGTGCACGGTGGTGCGAAGCGTCAGCACCCCGGTGGTGCGCTGGGGCTTCAGCGCCGCCACCTCCAGCGTGGCATACACGGTGTCGCCGGCGTACACCGGCGCGAGGAAGCGCGAGCGCTGGGCGATGAAGCCCACCAGGGACTGTTCCACCAGATGCGGGAACAGGCCCGCGCCGGCCGCGGTCTGGATCAGCACCTGGTAGCCGTGGGCCAGCAGGTCCCGGTGGCCGTGGCGCCGGCAGTACTCCCGGTCGTAGTGGATCGGGTGGTTGTCGCCGCTGGCGGCCTGGAAGGCGGCGAACAGCCCCTCGGTCATGGTGCGCGACGGCAACGCGAAGCGCTCGCCGACGGTGAAGTCCTCGAACCAGCGCGCGTCCGCCGTGACGCGATGCGCGGCGGGGTCGAAGTCCGCCACTCAGTCGCCGCCCTGCCCGGATACGGATTCCAGGGTCGGCATGCGGTGCCGGTCCTGGGGGTCGTCCCAGCCCCTGAACACGGGCTTGCGCTTCTCGGCGAAGGCGGCCCGCGACTCCATGCGGTCGGCCTTGCAGCCGTGCTCGTGCAGCGCCGCGGCCAGGCGCTGGAGCTCCGGCGCCACCTTCGGGCGCATGTGGCGCATCATGTACACGGTGTTCACCCGCGCCGCCGGCGGCAGCGACATCATGTGCTCGGCCATGCCCATGGCCTCGGGCATGAGGTCCTCCGGCTCCACCAGGCGGTTGATGAAGCCGAGCTGGTACAGCCGTTCGGCGGTGAAGCGAAACCCCAGCGCCATCTCGGTGGCCACCGGATGCGGCAGCCCCGCCACGTGGCCGTGGTCGTAGCCGCCCAGCAGCCAGCGCTTGGCCTCGGAGATCTCGAACTGGGCCCCGTTCACCGCCACGCGGAGATCCATGCGTTCCACCAGCATGAAGCCGCCGCCCATGGCGAAGCCGTTGATGGCGCCGATGACGGGCTTCTCCAGGGTGCCCTCCCAGAACGGGTCCTTGACGCGCAGGTCCCCCAGTCCCGGCGCGCCCCGGGTGAGCGCCTCCTTCATGTCCTCGCCGGCGCAGAAGCCACGCCCGGTGCCGGTGAGGATCGCCACCTCCAGGGTGTCGCTGTCGCGGTACTCGATGAACGCCTCGGCCATCTCCCGGCACAGCTCGGCGCCCATGGCGTTCAGGCGCTCGGGGCGGTTGAGGCGGATCACCTGGATAGGGCCGTGGGTCTCGGTCTCGACGTATGCCATGGGTGTCCTCGCTGGGTGTTTCTGCCGGGGGTTACGCCGGCCGGGTGGCTGCTATGCTAAATGGCCGCGCGAGAACGCGCCTCTACCGGGGCCTCGCGCGGGGAGACGGGCAGCGGCCGACGCGCACGCCGTGAATC
>JBFHNV010000236.1:0-9478 GCA_041593595.1 Gammaproteobacteria bacterium | reverse complement strand
GTGAGCCGAAGGTGGTGCGCACGCCGCGGGTGAGGAACAGGTCCTTCACCGCCACGGTGAGCCCGTCCAGGGGGCCTGCGGTGTGCCCCCTGGCGCGGCGCCTGTCGCTGGCCCGGGCCGCGTCCCGTGCCAGATCCTCGGTGAGCGTGACGATGGCGTTGACCTGCGGGTTCACCCGGGCGATGAGCGCGAGCTGCGCCTCCAGCAGCTCCATTGCCGAGAGCTCGCCCGCATCGAGGAGCCTCTTGTGCTCGTGTGCGGGGGCGAAGCAGAGATCGGCATCGCCGTCACGAGCCATCTGCGCGGTTCCTTGATTGGACGCCCGGGAATTCAATCACAGAGACACGCAGGGCACGGAGAAGGTGGAAAGGAATGACCTCCCGATTCGAACGCGTCATCGGAGGACACACGCCCCGAACAGCTCTTCCACCGCGAGCACCCGCGGCGTCAGGGCCTGCTGGTGGGCGTAACGGGCCAGGCGCTCCAGGCAGGCGCGGTTGGCCTCCACGCCGTAGGGCCACCAGTCCGCGCCGAAGGTGGCGCGGGTGTCGTCCATCACGTGGGGCAGGAACGGGATCATGGCCGCCAGGGTGCCGGTCTCCAGCAGCGCCCGCGCCGCGTGGTCCCGGGCCTGGCACAGGGCCCGGTGGAGGCTCGCGAGCGCGAAGGGGTGCGCCTCGTGCACGTCCCGGCGCAGCACCGCGCAGTGCATGATGGGGTGCATGCCGGTGCGGTCGTGGTAGGCGCGCTCGGCAGCGGCGTAGTCCGCGAACACCCGCCGCACCCGCGGCGAGCCCTTCGCGAAGCACGCAGGCGCCTGGTGGATGAGCGCCGCGTCCACGGCTCCGGTGTCCAGCAGGTCCGAGAGGGTCTCACCCGGTTGCATCAGGCGCATGCGCGCGCCGGGCGGCATGGGGATGGGCACCCGCGGCGGGATGGCCGCCACCCACTCCACCGAGGTCACGTCCAGGCCGTGCTCCTCGGCGAGGATCCCCACGATCCACACCAGGGCGGTCATGCCCCATTCCCGGATGGCGATGCGCTTGCCGTTGAGGTCCTCCGCCGTGTCGATGCCCGCGTCCACGTTCGCGTAGACCATGGAATGGCGGAAAGCGCGGCTCGGGAACGCCGGCATGCCCACGAACGGGCTGTCGCCGGTGCCGGCGAGGTACAGGTGCGCGCCCATGGACATCTCGCTCGCATGGAACTCCTGCCCGCTGCACATGCGCGCGAAGATCTCGCTCGGCGGCAGCGTGAGCAGCGTGAGATCGATACCGTCGGGGCGCACCTCGCCGGTGCGCAGCGGCGCCGTGCGGTCGTAGGCGGCGAAGGCGGCGGTCAGCGGGAGATTGCTCAATGACGGACGCTCGGCGTGAGGGTGCTCATCCACGGACGCTCAGCGTGAGCGTGCTCATCCACGGACGCTCAGCGTGAGCGTGCTCATCCACGGACGCTCAGCGTCCGATGGCATAGGCCGCACGGCGCGGGTCCGCGCCTGCGTGCAGCACGTCCTCGTCGTGGTCGATGTGGATGGCGCACACGGCGCCGGCCTTGTACGTCCACTCGGGCCATGCGTCCGGGCGGTGGCCGCGCCGGGCGAGGCCCGCCGGCAGCGACGGATCCATGCGCGACTCCAGCATCACCAGCCCCGGGTGGCTGGTGTTGGGCGCGAATGACGAGGGGAAGCTGTAGCTCGCGAAGCGCGGCGCCTCGATGGCGCTCTGCATGTCCATGCCGAACACGAAGCGGTTGGCCAGCACCTGGGCCATGGCCTGCACCTGCACGTCGCCGCCGGGGGTGCCGAAGGCCAGCACCGGGCGGCCGTCGCGCAGCGCCAGGGCCGGATTCGGTGTGAGCCGCGGGCGCTTGCCGGGCGCCACGCCCGCCGGATGATCAGGCTCCGGGCGCGACTGGGAGCCCCGCGACGACGGGCACAGCCCGGTGCCCGGGATCACGGGCGTGTCGCACGAGACGTCGCTGGGAGTGGCGGAGAACACGTTGCCGAGGCGGTCCACGGCGCACACGTAGGAGGTGTCCGGGTTGCGTGGGTCGGTGGCGTGGGGATCCGGGTGGGGTGCCGGGCCGCCCGCCGACGCGGGCAGGTGATCCCCCACCGGGCGTCCGTTCACGGGATCGCCGGGCGGGGCCACGGGCGGCGCGTGGTCCGGGTCGATGAGCCGTCGCCGGGCGGCCAGGTAGTCCCCGGCGAGCAGGCCCTCCAGCGGCACGTGGCGGAACAGGGGATCGCTGAACCAGCGCTCGCGATCCGCGAAGGCGAGCTTCACGGCCTCCACGAGCGCGTGCACGTAGGCGGGCGAGTTGTGCCCCAGGGCCGGGAGATCCAGGCCGTCCAGCATCCCCAGCACCTGGGCCAGGGCCGGGCCCTGGCACCACGGCCCGCAGCAGTGCACCTCCAGGCCCGCGAAGCGCCCGGTCACCGTGGGCTCCAGGCGCACCCGGTAGCGGGCCATGTCCTCGCGGGTGAGCAGGCCGCCGTGGGCCGCGTGATAGTCGCAGATGGTGGCGGCCACGTCGCCCTCGTAGAACCCATGCCGGGCCGCGGCGATGCCGTCCTCGCGGGTCCCTCCGCGAGCGCGTTCCCGGTCCGCCATGTACTGCAAGGTGCCCGCGAGATCGGACTGCACGAAGCGCCTGCCCGGCCGCGGCGGCGCGCCGTCGGGCAGGTAGATGCGCGTGTTCTCCGCCCAGGCACGGTAGCCCTCGATGTTCTCGGCGATGTGCTCCGACATCAGCGGATACATGGCGAAGCCGTCCCGGGCCAGGCGGATGGCGGCCTCGGCCACCTCGGCGAAGGTCCGTGTGCCGTACCGCTCCAGCGCCGTGAGCCAGGCCGCAGGCGCCGCCGGCACCACCGTGCGTAACAGGCCCGGGGGAATCACGCCGCCGTGCTCGCGCTGGAACAGATCCGGCGTGACCGCCGCGGGCCAGGTCCCGAGGCCGTCGATGCACACCACCTGGCGCCGGTCCGCGAGCCAGAGGATGGTGGGCGCGACCCCTGCCACGCTCACGAAATCGCTCTGCACCACGCCGATGACGAGCCCCGCGGCCACCCCCGCGTCGATGGCGTTGCCGCCGTCCACGAGAATGGCGTGCCCGGCCTCCGCGGCCAGGTAGTGGCCCGCCGAGACGGCGTGCTCGGTGGCCATGAACACGGGGCGGTGGGGCACTGGCGGTGGCTCCGGATGGTGGTCGCGAGGGCTGTGGATCCGTGGTCCGCGGCGCGGGCGGCACCCATGGGCGGCGGGATTTAACCATAAAGGCCCCGGGTGGAGCTGCCCGCGCTCACCGCCGCGCCCTCGTGCCACTCAACGCCGGGCCCGGCGGAACGGCGGCTGGCCACGCCAGTAGCGCATCGTCAGCCAGCCGCCCAGCAGCCCGCCCAGGTGCGCGAAGTGGGCCACGCCGGTCGCGCTGCCGGTCACGCCCAGGGTCAGCTCGACCATCCCGTAGAGGGTGACGAACAGCCAGGCGGGCATGGGGATCGGCGGCAGCAGCAGCACGATGGTGCGCTTCGGAAACACCATCGCGAATCCCATCAGCAGCCCGAACAGCCCGCCGGAGGCACCCACCGTTGGCGCGTGGCTGCCGAGAAACGTCGTCACGAGCAGCTGCACCGTGGCGGCGCAGAGCACGCTCACCGCGAGGAACGCGGCCAGCCTCCGGGCACCCCAGATCCGCTCGAGGGAGGCACCGAACATCCACAGGCCGAACATGTTGAACGCCAGGTGCGCCAGGTTCCCGTGCAGGAACGCGTAGCTGAACACCTGCCACGGGAGGAACAGTCCGCTGGCCGGGGACCAGAGCGCGAACCACCGGAACATGGGGCCGCCCATCTGCTGCTCGATCAGGAACACCACCACGTTGGTGATGATCAGTGCCTGGGTGAGTGACGGCATCAGCGGCAGCTCCTGGAGCGCGGCGGCACGTGCGCTGCGGCCGGGCGGATCCCGTTGACGCCGCGCGGTCTGCGCGGAGCCGCTCCACACGCGTCGGAATGCTACTGGGCGCCGTACCTGCGGGCGTGAAGGTACCGTACCCCCCCCGTGTCGGTGCCCACAGGCCGCGGTCCGTCACCCGGCGCCCGGACGTGGCGTAACATGCTCGCAGTGAGGCAAGCGGCCTCCGGCGCGCCCTGGGGAGAGCGATCCACGCGGCGTCCCGGTGCCGCCACGCACTGCCGCCAGGACCCGCACACCACACCGGACCCGACATGAAACGCAGAACCCGGTTCACCCCGATCCTGACCGCGCTGATCCTGCCACTGGCCCTGGTCGCGGCCGGTCCGGCCGTTGCAGCCGGCGCACAGTCGGGCGAGGACGTCACCGAAGCCAGCATCACGCGGTTGACCGCGAGTCTCCTCGCGCGTTCCCAGTTCGCGCACCACCCGCTCGACGACAAGCTGGCCGGCGCGTTCCTCGAGCGCTACCTCGAGGCCCTCGACGGCGAACGTTCGCTGTTCCTGCAGTCCGATGTCGCGGAGTTCGCCGCCGATGCCACGGCGCTCGCCCGGGACACGCGCCGCAGCGGAGATACGCGCCTCGCGCACGCGATATTCGCCCGCTATCTGGAGCGGCTCGAACAGCGCACGGCATTCGTCACCAGCGCACTGCAACGCGAGACGTTCGACTTCACGGGGAACGACGTCTATCCCCTCGATCGCAAGAATGCTGCCCGTCCGTCGGATGCGGCGGCCGCCCGCGTGCTGTGGCGGAAACGGCTACGCTTCGAATACCTCCGGGAGAAGCTCGACGACAAGTCACCGCAACGAATCGCGGACATCCTGACGCGGCGTGCCGACCGGCTGTTGCAGGCCATGCGCGGCTACAGCCGGGACGCGGTCCTGGAGATCTACCTGAGCGCCCTGGCCCAGGTCTACGACCCCCACTCGGACTACCTCGGACGCGAGCAGATGGAGGAGTTCGCCATCACGATGAACCTGTCGCTCGTCGGAATCGGAGCGCGGCTCCAGTCGGAGGACGGTCGTTGCAAGATCGTGGATCTCCTGCCCGGCGGTCCGGCCGCTCGCAGTGGCGCGCTCAGCCCGGGCGATTACATCGTGGCCGTCGCGCAGGATGGCGAGGAGCCGGTGGACGTCGTCGACCTGCCGCTCGCGCGTACCGTGGACCTCATCCGGGGGCCGAAGGGATCCACCGTCATCCTGACCGTCGTACCCGCCAGCGTCGGAGACGACGCCGTGCGCAAGACGGTCACGCTGGTGCGCGACGAGATCAAGCTCCAGGATCGCCGCGCCAAGGCGAGGATCGTCGATGTGCCCGACGGGCAGGGCACGACGCGCCGGCTCGGCATCATCGAGCTGCCGTCCTTCTACTCCGATCTCGGCGACGAACGTGGCCGCGCGAGGCGGCCCGCGGCAGGCCGGACCAGCGCGGCGGCAGACGTGGCGGTGTTGCTGCGCAAGCTGAAGGCCGAGAACGTCCGGGGGCTGATCCTGGACCTGCGGTTCAACGGCGGCGGGTCGCTCGAGGAGGCCATCGACGTCACCGGACTGTTCATCGACGGTCCGGTGGTGCAGACGCGCGGCCCCGACGGCGACATCGAAGTGGGGACGGATCCGGACCCTTCGGTGCTCTATGACGGCCCGCTGATCGTGTTGACGAGCCGGTTCAGCGCGTCGGCCTCGGAGATCGTTGCCGGCGCGTTGCAGGACTACGGCCGGGCCATCGTCGTCGGTGATCCGTCGACGTTCGGAAAAGGGACGGTGCAGAGCGTCGTGCCGCTCGCGCCGTTGATGGAGCGCAGCGGCCTGCCGTTTTCCCGTGAACCGGGCGCGCTCACGGTGACCATACGCAAGTTCTACCGCCCCAGCGGAGCGTCGACGCAGCTCCGGGGCGTGGCACCGGACATCGTCCTGCCTTCGCTCAGCGCCGGAAACGAGATCGGCGAGTCTGCCCTGGACAACCCGCTGCCGTGGGACACGATCCCCGCTGCCCGCTTCGATCGTCTCTCGGCGACGGGACCGTACCTCGACCGGCTGCGCGAGCAGTCTGCCCGGCGGGTTGCGGGCGCCGGGGAGTTTGCCTATCTGCGCGACGAGATCGCGAGGCTCGCGCGCAGGCTTCAGACGAATGCCGTGTCGCTCAACGAGGCGCAGCGGCGGCAGGAGATCGCGGATCTCGAGGCGCGCAGGAAGGCACACGAGACGCTGCTGAGGACGGCAGACTCGCTCACGCCCGTCACGTACGCGATCTCGGTGCAGGACGCGACGCGCGCCGGGCTGCCGCCGCCGCTCGAGCGCGGGGCGACCGCGGAGGCAGGCCGTGACGTCGCGCGGGAGCCGGCAGACGACACGGGACCGGGTGACATGACTGACCCATCCCCGCGACACGACGTCATTCTGCGCGAAGCGCAGAGGATCCTCTCCGACTACGTGTCCCTGATGGACCTCGACGCGGTACCCGCATCGGGAAGGACCCAGGTCCATGCGGTGCCCGGGGCACGGGCCAACTGAGACTCCGGCTGCTCCATCGGGAGGGCTGCACGAGCCTCCGGGGAGCGGCATTCGTGACCGGTCACCGGCATCCCCAGCGGAAATCAAAGGGGACGCAGTCGCTTGATTTCCACGTCGTGGCCCGGGTTCTCCGGCAGCGGCCGGTCGAACCCCACGAAGTGGCGGTTGAGGTCGCAGCCCTCCTCGATGACGCGGCGTAGCCACGCGAAGCCGTGGGGTTGATGGCGTGCACCAGCAGAGCGGCGATGCCATGGGGCAACCGCCCGGGGCCGCCGTCCAGCAGCCAGTGCACCTGGCAGCCGGATCCACGGAAGCCCTCGGCCCCGTGGGTGCCCGAGATCGTCATGAACACGCCGCGGGCGTGCTGCGGCCCGAACCAGACCACGTCGGTGGTCAGCGCCTCCCTCCCGGGCCCCTGATTCGGATTGTCGCAGGCCCGCAGCGTCACCCCGTGCCCTTCGCAGGCGGCGAGAAACCTATCCCTCGCCTCGTCGTAGGTGGCCGCGAAGCTCCGATCCACGGAATCCAGGACGCTGATCAACGCATCACCTGCCGAATTCCAAGGAGTTCACACCGACTTGATTGTTCGTTGTTCAGGCTGGATTGACCCCCATGATTCGACGCCGGAGCCATCGCCGTTCAGCGGCTCGTCGCGCTCGCGGGCGAGGGTGCCGTGGCGGATCTGCGAGTGGACGGGCGCGAGCAGCAGGGCGCCCAGGCGGATGCGGGGACCCGGGTAGAACGTGCAGCGACACATGGCAGCCTCCCGGCGGAGTCACGAAAGCGCGAGGGCGCATCGGTGTCTACGCCTGCGGCGCGGTGGCGGAAAGTGACGCGGGTTCCTGGGGCCGTCCCGGCGTGGAACAATGCCCCGTGTGCAGCGGACCGGTGACGATGACGACACGGCGCGACGACATGGCGCCGCGGGTGGAGGTGGTGGTGGAGATCCCCCGCGGCAGCTTCCTCAAGGTGGGGTCCACGGGGCACGTGGACTTCGTCTCGCCCCTGCCCTGCCCGTTCAACTACGGCTCGGTGCCGGACCGGGTGGGCCTGGAAGGGGATCTGCTGGACGCCCTGGTGCTGGGGCCACGGGTGCCCGCGGGTACCCGCGTGCGGCTGCGGGCCTTCGGCGCGGTGGGCCTCACGGATCGGGGTCTGTATGACGACAAGCTGGTGTGCGCCCAGGCACCGCCCGGACGCTGGCAGCGCCTGGGCGTACTCGCGTTCTTCCACGTCTATGCCCTGTGCAAGCGCGGGCTCAACCTGTGGCGCCGCCGGCCGGGGGTCACGCGCTGCGAGGGCTGGGGCGACGCGGCGGTGGCCATCGCCCGGTCGCGGCCGCGGGACGCGCGGTGGCACGGGCCGGACGTGCCGTTCTGAATCGCGCCGTTCCACATCCGCGGCTCCCGCGTTCCTCCCGCCGTCCGCGACCGGCGATCAATCCCGGGCGGCGATCACGGTGATCTCCACCAGCGTCCCCGGCGCCAGGGCCGCCTGCACGCAGGCGCGCTGGGGCCAGTTGGACGCCTCGCCGATCCACTCGCACCACACCGCGTCCATCTCCGCCTTGCCGGCGATGTCCGTGAGATAGACCGTCGCCGACAGCAGGCGGGTGCGATCGCTGCCCGCGTCGGCCAGGTTGCGGTCGATGGCGGCGAGGACGTGGCGGGTCTGCTCGGCCAGCGACGCGCCGGGCGCGGTGGCCACGGTGAACACCAGGTCCCGCCACGCGCTGGCGCGGCTGCGGCCGCGGGCGTCGCCGCTGAAGCGCTCGATGGGGTCCGCCGCCATGTCCGATCCTCCCGGTGCCGGTGCCTGCGGTGGATGATGCCCCGGATCGCACCCGCCGTGCAGGCCTCGCCGGGTGGTGCACAATGCAAGGCTCATCCGACCCCGGAGGCGCAATGGACCTGCACTATCCGTTTGCCGAAGTCCCGGCCCAGGGCATGCCCCTGGAGGTGGCCGACGGGGTGTACTGGCTGCGCATGCCGCTGCCCTTCTCCCTGGACCACATCAACCTGTGGCTGCTGCGCGACGGCGCCGGCTGGGCCCTGGTGGACACCGGGATCCGCGGCCCGGAGACCCTGGCCCATTGGCAGCGCGTGCTGGAGGAGTTCTGCGGCGGCGATCCGGTCACCCGCGTCATCGCCACCCACATGCACCCGGACCACGTGGGCCAGGCGGGCTGGCTGACCCGCCACTGCGGGGTCGCCCTGTGGATGACCCGCACCGAGTTCCTCTCCTGCAAGGTGCTGGCGGTGGACGGCCCCGCGGACGTGCCGGAGGACGCTCTGCGCTTCTACCGCCGCTGCGGCTTCAACGAGCGCCAGCTCGATCTCTACGTCCAGCGCTTCGGACGCTTCGGCGCCATGATCGAGCGCCTGCCGGCGGGCTACCGCCGCATTCGTGACGGCGAGCGCCTCGAGATCGGTGACGCCACGTGGGAGGTGGTGGTCGGCCGCGGTCACTCGCCGGAGCACGCCTGCCTGTACTGCGCGGAGAAGCGGGTCCTCATCTCGGGCGACCAGGTGCTGCCGCGCATCAGCTCCAACGTGAGCGTGTTCCCCACCGAGCCCCTGGCGGATCCCCTGGCCGAGTTCCTGGAGGCGTGCCGCGAGGTGCGCGAGCGGGTGGCCGATGACGTGCTGGTGCTGCCGTCACACAACGAGCCCTTCGCCGGCCTGCACGCGCGTCTGGACGCGCTGGTGCAGGGGCACCGGGATGGCCTCGCTCGGCTGCACGCCCTGTGCGCCGAGCCGCACCGGGTGGTGGACGTGTTTCCGGCGCTGTTCCGTCGCGAGATCGACGGCGGCACTCTGATGCTCGCCACCGGCGAGAGCCGCGCTCACCTGAACTATCTCACCGCGCGTGGCGCCCTCACCGAGACCCTGGGCTCCGACGGCGCGCTGCGCTACCAGCAAGCCGCCCCCTTCGACTGGGCAGCCTGAGAAATCAAGAGGGACGCAGTCGCTTGATTTCCAGCCGGGC
>JBFHNV010000235.1:0-9487 GCA_041593595.1 Gammaproteobacteria bacterium | reverse complement strand
GCCCGAGCCTCCAGGGACGGATTCACGGCGAGTCCCGCAGCCGGATGCGCCCACTCGACGCAGCGCGCTGCAGATCGCGCAACGTCCCTCTTCTCAGTCACGCGATGGGTCTTGATCAAGCGCCAAGCCGCTCGACCCCGCCCATGTATTGCCGCAACGCCTCCGGGATCATCACGCTCCCGTCCGCCTCCTGGTGGTTCTCCAGCAGCGCGATGAGCGTGCGCCCCACGGCGAGCCCGGACCCGTTCAGGGTGTGCACCAGCTCCGGGCGGCCCGTGTCCGGGTCGCGGAAGCGGGCCAGCATGCGCCGGGCCTGGAAGTCCTCGCAGTTGCTGCACGAGGAGATCTCCCGGTAGCGCTGCTGACCCGGCAGCCACACCTCGATGTCGTAGGTCTTGGCGGCGCCGAAGCCCATGTCGCCGGTGCACAGGGTCACCACCCGGTACGGCAGCTCGAGGCGCTTCAGCACCTCCTCGGCGTGGCCCGTGAGCGCCTCGAGCGCGTCGTAGGACCGCTGCGGGTGCGTCACGTGCACCAGCTCCACCTTCTCGAACTGGTGCTGGCGCAGCATGCCGCGCACGTCCTTGCCGTGGGAGCCCGCCTCGCTGCGAAAGCACGGCGTGTGCGCCACGTACTTCAGCGGCAGGGCGTCCGCGTCCAGGATGCGGCCGCGCACCAGGTTCGTGAGCGGCACCTCCGCGGTGGGAATGAGGAAGAACCCGTGCTCGCGCACGTGGAAGAGATCCGCGGCAAACTTCGGGAGCTGCCCGGTGCCGGTGAGCGTCGCATCGTTCACCAGCAGCGGCACGTTGGTCTCCACGTAGCCGTGCTCGCTGGTGTGCAGGTCCAGCATGAACCAGGCCAGCGCCCGGTGCAGTCTCGCGACGGGGCCTGACAGGGTCACGAAGCGGCTGCCGGCGAGGGTGGCACCGGCATCGAAGTCCATGCCGCCCAGGGCCGCGCCCAGGTCCACGTGGTCCTTCGGCGCGAAGTCGAAGCTCCGGGGCTCGCCCACCTGGCGCTCCACGCGGTTGTCCGCCTCGTCGTTACCCACCGGCACGCTCTCGTGGGGCAGGTTGGGCACACCCAGGGCGATGTCGTCCAGCGCGGCCTGGATCTCCTTCAGGCGCTGCTCCGACGCCTTCAGCTCCTCGCCGAGGCGCGCCACCTGCGCCTTCAGCGGCTCGATGTCCTCCCCCGCCGCCTTGGCGCGACCGATGGACTTCGAGCGCGAGTTGCGCTCGCTCTGCAGCGCCTGGGTGCGGGTCTGCACGCTTTTGCGCTCCTCCTCGAGCGCGGCATAGGCGACGGTGTCCAGGGCGAAGCCCCGGGTCGCGAGCCGCGCGGCGGCGCCGTCCAGGTCCTTCCTCAGCAGGTGCGGGTCGATCATGTGCGTGGGGTTTCGCCGGCGGCCCGGTCCGGGCTGCCGGTGTCATCGTCGTGGGTGTCGCGGTCCAGCTCGCGCAGCCGCTCGAGACGCTCGCGGATGCGCGCCTCCAGGCCGCGGTCGGGCGGCAGATAATAGCGCCTGACCGGCATGCCGTCAGGGAAGTAGCGCTCGCCGGCAGCGTAGGCCTCGGCCTCGTCGTGGGCGTAGCGGTAGCCCTCGCCGTGGCCCAGCTCGCGCATCAGCGCCGTGGGCGCGTTGCGCAGGCGTTCCGGCACCGGCAGCGAGCCCTCCCGCTTCGCATCCTCCATGGCGGCGTTGAAGGCGGCGTACACGGCGTTGCTCTTGGGCACGCAGGCCAGGTACACGGTGGCCTGGGCCAGCGCCAGCTCGCCTTCCGGTGTGCCCAGCCGGCGCTGTGCCTCCCAGGCGTCGATGCAAAGCGCGAGCGCGCGCGGATCCGCGTTGCCCACGTCCTCCGACGCGATGCGGGTGAGCCGGCGCGCCAGATAGAGGGGGTCGCAGCCGCCGTCCAGCATCCGGCACAGCCAGTACAGGGCCGCATCGGGATCCGAGCCTCGCACGGACTTGTGCAACGCCGAGATCTGGTCGTAGAAGGCGTCGCCGCCCTTGTCGAAGCGCCGCGCGCCGCCCTCCTCCAGCAGCCGCGCCACCAGCGCGCGGCCGATGCGCGGCGGGTCCGCGTCGTCCATGGTGGCAAGATCCGCGGCGGATTCGAGCAGCGTGAGCCCGCGCCGCGCGTCCCCGTCGGCGGCGGCGGCGATGAGGGCAATGGCCTCGTCGTCCACTGCGAGCCCGAGCGCACCCAGGCCGCGTTCCCGGTCGGCGAGCGCCGCCGCGAGGATCGCGGCGATGTCGTCGCGCTCCAACGCCTTGAGCACGAACACCCGGGCTCGCGACAGCAGCGCGCTGTTGAGCTCGAAGGAGGGGTTCTCCGTGGTGGCGCCCACGAGCAGCACGGTGCCGTCCTCCACGTGGGGCAGGAAGGCGTCCTGCTGCGCCTTGTTGAAGCGATGCACCTCGTCCACGAACAGCAGGCTCGGGGCTGCGGTGGCGCGTCGGTGGGCCTTCGCGGTATCGATGGCGGCGCGAATGTCCTTCACCCCCGAGAGCACCGCCGACAGGGTGAGGAAGCGCGCGCCATGGTAGTCGGCCAGCATGCGCCCCAGGGTGGTCTTGCCGGTGCCCGGCGGTCCCCACAGCACCAGGGAGCGGGCGCGGCCGCTCTCGATGAGCTGGCGCAGCGGCTTGCCGGGCGCGAGCAGGTGGGCCTGACCGTGAAACTCCTCCAGCCGCCGCGGGCGCATGCGCTCGGCCAGCGGCGCCCCCGGGTCCACCGCGGCAGCCGGCGCGTCGCTCGCGCCGCCGAACATGTCCGGCTGGCCCATGGCGCCCGCGCGCCCCGCCCGCCTACTGTCCCCGGATCACGTCCACCCCGTCGGGCGGCGCGAACTCGAACAGGGCGGGGTCCAGGTCCGGATTGCGCATCATGCGGGAGAACTCCAGGCGGGTGACCTGCCCGAAGCTGTCCGTCAGCTCCATGGCGGCGAGGCCGTCGGCGCCGAAGGCCACCCGGATCCCCTCGAAGGTGGCGCCGGCGTCCCGCGGCGTCAGGGCCAGCCAGTCGCGACCGTCGTCGCGACCGGGCAGCTCGGCGATCTCGAAGCTCTCCTCCACCGGACGGTCGGAGGCCAGCAGCGCTGCCGGCGTGCTGTCCAGCGCCGTGCCCTGGGGGCGCACGGTGACCTGGGACAGGTCCGGCTCGTAGAGCCACACCTGTCGGCCGTCGGCCACGATGAGCTGGGGGAACGGTGCCCGGTAGTCCCAGCGGAAGCGTCCAGGACGCGACAGGTACACGGTGCCGGTGGACTCGTCGGCAGGCTCGCCCTTGTCGTCCAGCAGCACCTGACGGAACTCCGCCTGCAGCGCGTCCAGCCCATGGAGGAACGCATCCAGACGCGCCCGGGCGGTGCCCGCGGCGGCGGCATGGGACAGCAGCAGCAGGGCGGCGGCAGCCGCCAGTCGCGCGCGGAATTGCACGGCAGCGCTCTCGGGGAACACGGTCCGGCAGTATACCGGTGCGGCACCGCGAGCTCGCGTGAGCGGTCCCCGCGCCGGCGGCAGGCGTACCGGCCCTGCGATGGGCTCTCAGTCCCCCGGTGGCGGCGGCGCCAGCACGTCGCGGCTGCCGTTGGACTGCAGCGGCCCCACCACGCCGCTGGACTCCATCTGCTCGAGCATGCGCGCGGCGCGGTTGTAGCCGATCTTGAGCCGGCGCTGCACGCCGGAGATGGAGGCGCGCCGGCTCTCGGTGACGATGTGCACCGCCTGGTCGTAGAGGGGATCGTCCTCGGCGCCCTCCCCCGGCAACGGCGGCGCCGCCCCGGGGCCGTCGTCGTCGACGAGCGCGCTGCCGTCCAGCACGCCGTGCTCGTAGCGGGGCTCGCCCTGGGCCTTGAGGAACCGCACCACGGCGTGCACCTCGTGGTCGTCCACGAAGGCGCCGTGCACCCGGTTCAGGGCGGACGAGCCCACCCCCATGTAGAGCATGTCGCCGTGGCCCAGCAGCGCCTCCGCACCCATCTGGTCGAGGATGGTCCGCGAGTCCACCCTCGACGAGACCTGGAACGCGATGCGGCTCGGCACGTTGGCCTTGATGAGGCCGGTGATCACGTCCACCGACGGGCGCTGGGTGGCCAGGATCAGGTGGATGCCGGCGGCACGGGCCTTCTGGGCGAGGCGCGCGATCAGCTCCTCCACCTTCTTGCCGGTGACCATCATCATGTCGGCCAGCTCGTCCACGATGACCACGATGAACGGCAGGCGCTCGAGGGCGGGCGCCTCAGGCGGCGGCTCGTCCCCGGCCAGCGGGGGCGGCGTGAACAGCGGATCGCGTATGGGGCTCCCCTTGGACTGCGCGTCGCGCAGCTTGCGGTTGTAGCCGCCGATGTTGCGTACCCCCAGTGCCGACATGAGCTGGTAGCGGCGCTCCATCTCGGCCACGCACCAGCGCAGCGCGTTGGAGGCGTGCTTCATGTCGGTCACCACCGGCGCCAGCAGGTGCGGGATGCCCTCGTACACGGAGAGCTCCAGCATCTTCGGGTCGATCATGATCATGCGCACGTCCTCCGGGGAGGACTTGTAGAGCAGGCTCAGCACCATGGCGTTGATGGCCACGGACTTGCCCGCGCCGGTGGTGCCCGCCACCAGCAGGTGCGGCATGCGGCTCAGGTCCACCACCACCGGGTGGCCGGCGATGTCCTTGCCCAGCGCGAGGCTCAGGTGTCCGCCTTCGCGCTCGTAGGCACTGGACTTGAGGATCTCCGACAGGCGCACCAGCTCGCGCTCCTCGTTGGGGATCTCGAGGCCGATGGTGGGCTTGCCCGGGATCACCTCCACAATGCGCACGCTCACGGTGGACAGTGAGCGGGCCAGGTCCTTGGCCAGGTTGGTCACCTTGCTCACCTTGAGGCCGGGGGCGAGCTGCAGCTCGAAGCGGGTGATCACCGGTCCCGGGTGCACCTCAACCACCTGGGCCTCGATGCCGAAGTCCGCGAGCTTGAGCTCCACCTGCCGCGACATGGCCTCCAGCGCCGCCTCGCTGATGGTCACCCGCCGCTCGCCGGCGGCGTCCAGCAGCTTGAGCGGCGGCAGCTCGCCCTTGGCCGGCGGCACGTCGAACAGGGGCACCTGGCGCTCCTTCTCGGAGCGCACGCTCTCGGCGATCTTCGGCACCACCGGCTCGATGCGCGGCGGCTTGCGCGCCTTGCTGCGCTCCAGCGCCTGCACCACCTGGACCTCGCGCTCACGCCTGGCGCGCCTGCCCTGCCAGTAGTCCCGTGCCCGGTCCCACCCCATCAGCGCGACACCCGCCGCGCGCAGGGTCCAGCGCCCGGTCACGTCCATGACGGTCAACCAGGACATGCCGGTGAACAGGGTGGCGCCAGAGAGGAACAGGGCCAGCAGGAACAGGGTGCTGCCCAGCGGGCTGAGCGCGTCGGCCAGGTTGCCGCCCACCACGTTGCCCAGTACGCCCCCTGCGTCCAGCGGCATGCCCGCGCCGCGGAAGTGCAGCGTCGCGAGGCCGCACCCGGAGGCGAGGGTGAGCACGAAGCCGGCGCCGCGCACGATCCAGTGGTAGACGTCCGGTGGCCCTGCATGGCGAAGGCCGCGGAACAGCAGCCAGCCGGCCAGGGCCACCATGAGCGGGAACAGGTAGGCCAGGTAGCCGAACAGGTAGAGGAACACGTCCGCGAGCCACGCGCCCACCACGCCGCCCTGGTTGCCCACCCGTTCCACCGGGCCGCTGTGGGACCAGCCCGGATCCCCGGGCTGGTAGCTGGACAAGGCCAGCACCAGGTAGAGGGCCGCGGTGGCCGCCAGGATGAGCGCGCCCTCCCGCGTGCCGCGGGCCAGGGGCCCCTGGAGGGCGGCCATGAAGGTCGCCTTCTCGCGTGATGCCTGAGCCATGGATCGTATCTGTAGCTCTTTGTGAAGTAACGGGACTAGCCGTTTGATAATGCTAACCTTTGAAGAGCATGCAGGTCATCCCCCGTGAGACCGGGTCCGGCCTGCGCCCGGAGGCCCTTGCAAGCCGCACGGCTTTGTCCCATGGTCGCCGGGGCCGGCAGCCGCCGGCCCCCGGCCCGTCGCAGGCGTGCGGCACCAGCCGGGGGTGGAGGCCGGCTCCTCCCCAGACGCGATGGGCGGTGACGGATCGGGGTGCCGCCGGCATCCCCGCGTGGTGTCTTGGTCGCGGGCATCCCGCCCGCGGTGGGAAAGTGTCACCCAGGGGTGTCCGGAATGTCCACGCGCCGCCGCCTGCGCCCCGGGGAACCATGCAAGGGTTCATGAAGGAGCGAGACGAGCATGAGCGAGAGCCGACACTGCCGCCTGCTGATCCTGGGGTCCGGCCCCGCGGGCTACACCGCCGCGGTGTATGCGGCGCGCGCCAACCTGCAGCCGGTGATGGTCATGGGCATCGAGCCCGGCGGTCAGATGACCACCACCACCGACGTGGACAACTGGCCCGGCGACGACCAGGGCTGCCAGGGCCCGGAGCTGATGGAGCGCATGCGCCGCCACGCCGAGCGCTTCGGCACCGAGATGATCTACGACCACATCCACACCGCCCACCTGGGCGAGCGTCCGTTCCGCCTCGTCGGCGACAGCCAAAGCTTCACCTGCGATGCTCTCATCATCGCCACCGGCGCCTCGGCGCGTTACCTGGGCCTGCCCAGCGAGGAGGCCTACAAGGGCCGCGGGGTGTCCGCCTGCGCCACCTGCGACGGGTTCTTCTACAAGGGCGAGGACGTGGCGGTGATCGGCGGTGGCAACACCGCCGTGGAGGAGGCCCTTTACCTGGCCAACATCGCGTCCCACGTCACCGTGGTGCACCGTCGCGACGAGTTCCGGGCAGAGAAGATGCTGGCCGGACAGCTCATGGAGAAGGCCGACGGTGGCAACGTCACCATCGCCTGGGACCATGTGCTGGACGAGGTCCTCGGCGACGCCAGCGGCGTGACCGGCATGCGCATCAAGGGCGTGAAGGACGGCACGCTGACGGAGAAGCCCCTGAAGGGCGTGTTCATCGCCATCGGCCACACCCCCAACACCGCGCTGTTCGAGGGCCAGCTCGAGATGAAGGGCGGCTACATCCGGGTCAAGAGCGGTCTCGACGGCAACGCCACCGCCACCAGCGTGCCCGGGGTGTTCGCCGCCGGCGACGTGGCGGACCACGTCTACCGCCAGGCCATCACCTCCGCCGGGTCCGGCTGCATGGCGGCGCTGGACGCGGAGAAGTACCTGGACAACCTGGCTGCGCGTGCCCGATCGTGATACCCGGTCCACCTCGCCGGACGCCGTCCGCCCGTCTGCCCGCCCGTGCCCTGCCCCGCGTCCCGAGGGGCAGTGTCGGTAGCGGCCACGTTCACGCATAGCACGGTCTCCGGCGGCGACCCAGGGGCATCGGCGAGCCATGGCAGTGGGCAGCTCCAGCGAGGCGACCGGACCGCACGCCCGGGAGACGCTCACCTGCCGCGCTCTGGACGCGCTGGAGCAGGTCGCCGCCGCGGACTGGGATCGCCTGGCCGGTGACCACAACCCGTTCCTGAGCCACGCCTTCCTGGCGGCGCTGGAACGTAACGGCTGCGTGGGGGAGGCCCACGGCTGGCGTCCGCACCACCTGCTGCTCGAGCGCGACGGCGTGCCCGTCGCCGCGTGCCCCACCTACCTCAAGTACCACTCCTACGGAGAGTTCGTGTTCGACTGGGGCTGGGCCGACGCCTACGAGCGCAACCGCCTCGCCTACTACCCGAAGCTGCTGTGCGCGGTGCCGTTCACCCCGGTGCCGGGTCCGCGGCTGCTGTGCGCGCCCGGGGCGGACCGGGCGCTGGCATGCCGGGCGCTGGTCTCGGCCGCGATCCGCATCGCGGACGGCGCGGAGCTGTCCTCCGCCCACTGGCTGTTCACCGACGCGCAGGACACGGCGGCCCTCGAGGAGCTGCCGCTGCTGGCGCGCCAGGGCTGCCAGTTCCACTGGTACAACCCGGGCTACCGCGACTTCCAGGACTATCTGGACGCACTCACCTCGAAGCGGCGCAAGCAGGTGCGCAAGGAGCGGCGCGAGGCGGGCGAGGCGCCGGTGAGGGTGGAGCTCAGGCACGGCGACGAGCTGGACGAGGGCGACATCGCCGCCTACCACGCCCTGTACTGCTCCACCTACGACCGCAAGTGGGGCTATCCGTCACTGACCCTCGAGTTCTTCCTGGATCTGGCCGAGCGCATGCCCCGCTCGCTGGTGCTGATCCTCGCCAAGCGCCGGGGACGCTGCGTGGCCGGCGCGCACCTGCTGCGCGGCACCGACGCCCTGTACGGCCGCAACTGGGGATGCAGCGAGCGGCACCGCTCGCTGCACTTCGAGATCTGCTACTACCGTGGCATCGAGTACTGCATCGAGCACGGTCTCGCACGCTTCGAGGCAGGCGCGCAGGGCGAGCACAAGCTCACCCGCGGGTTCCTGCCGGTGCGCACCCACTCCTTCCACTGGGTGCGCGACCCCCGCTTCCGCGACGCCATAGGCGACTTCGTGCGCCGGGAGCGGGCGGAGACCACCGCCTACATCCGCGCGGCGGCCTCCCACTCGCCGTACCGTGAGGGCGCGGCGCCCGCCGCGGGACACCATTAGCAGGCTGTTGAAAATCTCCGAATTTCGGCGGCCTGCATCCGGTGCAGGGCAGGGATTGCTCCCGCAATTCCTCTGCATTCCTGCCGTCCGTGGCATTCAGATGCAACGGCGTTCATCGAGCACCTAAGTGCTTGATGAACTGAGCAAGCCAGAGACCGCGTCTTCGGCGCAGCGAGTTGAAATCCGACAGGGACGTCGAATTTCAACAGCCTGTTAGCGACGGTCCAGAGTAGTATTGCGGCAGGTTTTACACCCCCGTGGCCCCTGCCGAGCCATGCCGCTGCACCCGCTCTGGATCTCGGACGCGGCCCCCCCCCGCGCGTTCCCGGACGTGGACGCGGCCCTGGAGGAACCCAACGGGCTGCTCGCCATGGGCGGGGATCTGGCGCCCGAGCGCCTCCTCTACGCCTATGCCCACGGCATCTTTCCCTGGTACAGCGAGGGTCAGCCCATCCTGTGGTGGTCGCCGGATCCGCGCATGGTGCTGCGACCCGAGGCGCTGAAAATCTCGCGCAGTCTGCGCAAGACGCTGCGTCGCGCCCCCTTCCGCATCAGTCTGGACAGCGCGTTTGCGGCTGTGGTGGAGGCTTGTGCCGATCCGCGAGCCGACAGTCAGGGTACCTGGATCACGCAGGACATCCGCGCGGCCTATCAACGCCTGTACGCACTCGGCTATGCACACTCGGTGGAGGCCTGGCAGGACGGACAACTGGTCGGCGGGCTGTACGGCGTGGCCTTGGGCCGGGTATTTTTCGGCGAGTCGATGTTCGCGCGGGTCAGCGATGCCTCCAAGGTCGCCTTCGCGCATCTGGTGCGGCAGTTGCGCCGCTGGGGCTTTGTGTTGATTGACTGTCAGGTCTATACCGGACACCTGGCCAGCCTGGGCGCACTGC
>JBFHNV010000234.1:0-9542 GCA_041593595.1 Gammaproteobacteria bacterium | reverse complement strand
TCCACCCGCGCCTCCTCTCCCGACAGCCGCTGGCGGGCGCCGCCGATGGTGAAGCCGTGCTCGTAGAGCAGGCTGCGGATCTGGCGGATGAGGATGACGTCCTGGCGCTGGTAGTAGCGGCGGTTGCCGCGGCGCTTCAGGGGCTTGAGCTGGGGGAACTCCTGCTCCCAGTAGCGCAGCACGTGGGGCTTGACCCCGCACAGCTCGCTCACTTCACCGATGGTGAAGTAGCGCTTGCCCGGGATCGCGGGAAGCTCGCTGCTACTCGACGGATCCAGCATAGGCTTCCACGCGTGCCTTGAGCTTCTGGCCGGGCCGGAAGGTGACCACGCGCCGTGCCGTGATGGGGATTTCCTCCCCGGTCTTGGGATTGCGGCCGGGCCGCTCGTTCTTGTCGCGCAGATCGAAGTTGCCGAATCCCGACAGCTTCACCTGATCGCCTTCCTCGAGGGCGCAGCGCACTTCCTCGAAGAACATCTCCACGAGTTCCTTGGCCTCACGCTTGTTGAGACCGAGCTCCTCGTAGAGCTTCTCGGCCATGTCGGCTTTGGTCAAGGCCACCTCATCCCCTCAGTGCGGCTCCCAGGTGCTTTGCCAGGGAGTCCAGTATCGTGGACACAGAGGCCTCTACCTCCGCCTCGCCTAGGGTGCGGGAAGGGGCCTGAAACGTCAAGGAGAGAGTCAGACTTTTCTGACCCGAATCAATGCCTTCGCCGCGATAAACGTCAAATAACTCTAAGTTTTGTAGCACATCCCCTGCGGCCTGTCCAACACAGTTGCGGACCGCCGCGGCGCTCACCGTCTCGTCCACCACCACTGACAGGTCGCGGCGCACCGCGGGGTGACGGGAGAAGTCCCTGAACGCCGGCACCTTGCCCTCCAGCAGCAGATCCTGGTCCAGCTCGAACAGCACCGCCGCGGCGGTGATCTTGTGTGCCCGTGCGAGTTCCGGGTGCAGCAGGCCCAGGTGGCCGGCGGCGCGACCGTCCACGCGGACGAGGGCGCACTGGCCCGGATGCAGAGCGGGGTGGCTGGCGGGCTCGAATTCGAGGCCGCGTGCCCGCACGCCGAACAGGGCCTCCACGTCGCCCTTCACGTCGAAGAAATCCACCGGCCGGTCGGGGATCCCCCACTGTGGAGGCACGGCGCGCCCCACGGCGATGCCCCCCAGCCGGGACGGCTGGCGGGTCTCGCCATCCTCGTCCAGGAATACCAGTCCTGACTCGAACAGGCGCACCCGCTCCTGCTGGCGGTTGACGTTGTGCACCGCCGCCTGGAGCAGTCCCGGCAGCAGGCTGGTGCGCATCACGCCCATGTCCGAGGAGATGGGATTGGACAGGGGGATCGCCGTCGTCCGACCGTCCATTCGCGCCTGCAGCCCGGCGTCCACGAAGCTGTAGGTGACCGCCTCCTGGTAGCCGCGCGCCAGCAGCACGCGACGCAGCTCGCGCAGGCTGCCCCGGCCCTCGGGCCGCGGCGGGATCTCGAGGGCCGCCACCGGCGCCGCCTCCGGGATCGCCGCGAAGCCACGGATGCGCGCGACTTCTTCCACCAGGTCCGCCTCGATGGCGATGTCGGGGCGGAACGGCGGCGGCGTGACGCGCCAGCCCCCGGCCACCTCCGCCACCTCCATGTGCAGGCATTCCAGCACCGTCCGCACCGCCCCGGGTGATACGTCGACGCCCAGCAGGCGGCGGATCCGCTCGGGGCGCAGGTGTACCGCGGGCGCCGCCGGGAGGTGGTCCGGCGCCGCCGTGTCCTGGAGCGGTCCGGCCGCGCCGCCGACGATGTCCAGCAGCAGGGCCGTGGCCCGCTCCACTGCGCGCACCTGCCCGTGAGGGTTCACGTGGCGCTCGAAGCGGTGCGAGGCGTCCGTGTGCAGTCCGAGCCGGCGGGCGGTGACGCCGATGCCCCGGGGCTCGAACCAGGCACACTCCAGGAACACGTCGCGGGTGACGCTGCCCACCGCCGAGTCCAGGCCGCCCATGATCCCGGCGAGCGCCACCGCGCCGCCGGCATCCGCGATCACCAGGTCCTCCTCCGCCAGCGCATGGGTGCTCTCGTCCAGCAGCGTGACCTGCTCGCCGGCGGCTGCGTGGCGCACGACGATGCCGTCGCGCAGCCGCTCCAGGTCGAAAGCGTGCATGGGATGGCCCAGCTCCAGCATGACGTAGTTCGTCACGTCCACCACGGGCCCCAGCGTGCGCACCCCGCTGCGGCGCAGCCGCTCCACCATCCAGCGCGGCGTGGGCGACCGAGGATCGATGCCGCGGATCACCCTCCCCACGTAGCGCGGACAGGCTGCCGGCGCATCCAGACGCACCGGGAACGCGGCGTCGCAGGCCGCGGCCACCGCCGTCACCGCGAGTGGCACGAGGCGCTGGCCGTTCACCGCCGCCACGTCGCGGGCGATGCCCTCGACGCACAGGCAGTCGCCGCGGTTGGGGGTGAGGTCCACGTCGATGCAGGCGTCGTCCAGGCCCAGCGCGACGCTCACCGGCGTGCCCGGGGCCGGCGCCCCGTCCAGCTCCAGCAGTCCATCCGCGTCCTCGCCGAGGCCCAGCTCCCGCGCCGAGCACAGCATCCCCTCCGAGGCCTGGCCCCGGATCCTGCTGCGCCGGATCCGGGTGCCGTCCGGGAGCCGCGCTCCTGCCAGCGCCACCGGCGCCACCAGGCCGGCGCGGGCATTGGGCGCGCCGCACACGATGGTGAGGCGCTCGGCGCCGCCCGCGTCCACGGTGCACACGGTCAGGCTGTCCGCGTCCGGGTGCGGGACCGCCTCCAGCACCTGCCCCACCACCACCTTGACCAGGGTCTCGCCGGCCGGCTCCACCGCGTCCACCTCCAGGCCCGCGTTGGTCAGCTGCTCCACCAGACCGTCGGTGTCCACCGCGGGGTCGACCCATTCGCGCAGCCAGCGTTCGGAGAACTTCATCGTGTCGTCTACTTCGGGTGCGGTGCCCGGGCCCCGGCGCAGGACCCGCGCGGATTCAGCGGAACTGGCCCAGGAAGCGCAGGTCGTTCTCGAAGAACATGCGCAGGTCGTTGATGCGGTAGCGCAGCATCGCCAGGCGCTCGACGCCCATGCCGAAGGCGAAGCCGGTGTAGCGCTCGCTGTCGATGCCGACGTTGTCCAGCACCTGGGGGTGCACCATGCCGCAGCCCAGCACCTCGAGCCAGCCGTTGTCGCCGAGGATGTCCACCTCGGCGGAAGGCTCGGTGAACGGGAAGTACGACGGGCGGAAACGCACCTCGAGCTCCGCCTCGAAGAAGCCGCGCAGGAACGCGTGCAGGATCCCCTTCAGGTGCGCCATGGTCACGTCCTCGCCCACCATCAGCCCTTCCACCTGGTGGAACATGGGGGTGTGGGTCAGGTCCGAGTCGCAGCGGTACACGCGACCCGGCGCGATGATGCGAAGCGGCGGCTGAGCGGCCTGCATCACGCGGATCTGCACCGGCGAGGTGTGGGTGCGCAGCACCCGGCCGTCGCCGAAGTAGAACGTGTCCTGCATCGCCCGCGCCGGGTGGTGTGCGGGGATGTTGAGCGCCTCGAAGTTGTGGAAGTCGTCCTCGATCTCGGGCCCCTGGGCCACCTGGAAGCCGATGGACACGAAGAAGTCCTCGATGCGCTCCAGGGTGCGGGTCACCGGATGCAGTCCCCCCGGCACCTCGCCACGGCCGGGCAGCGTGACGTCCACCCGCTCCCCGGCCAGGCGCGCGTCCATGGCGTCGCGCTCGAGGGACTCGCGGCGCGTGCGGATCAGGGCCTCCACCGCCTCCTTGGCCGCGTTGATGCGCTTGCCCGCCGCCGGGCGCTCCTCGGCAGGCAGCCTGCCGAGCCCCTTGAGCTCGCCGGTGATCAGTCCCTGCTTGCCGAGGAAGCGCACGCGCAGGGCCTCCACCTCGCGCACCTCCCGGGCCCGGGCGGCCTCGCTGCGGGCAGATTCCACCAGGGCGTCCAGATCTGCCATTCCTCGTCCTCGTGCCC
This sequence comes from Gammaproteobacteria bacterium, assembly GCA_041593595.1. Lineage (GTDB taxonomy): Bacteria > Pseudomonadota > Gammaproteobacteria > HK1 > HK1 > JBFHNV01. Next base: position 5,554 of record JBFHNV010000234.1, on the reverse strand, counting down.
GCGCGCCTCGCGCAGGCTGGAAACAAAAAGGGGAAAGGTCGCCTGCGGCCTTTCCCCTTCGTGTGCCGGGCCGGTCGCGGCCCGCCGATGTACGCGCTTGCGTGGGGTGCCCCGGCTACAGGGCGGCCTTGGCCTTCTCCGCGAGGGCCGCAAAGGCCGGCCTGTCGAACACCGCGATGTCTGCCAGCACCTTGCGGTCGAGGATCACGCCGGCCTTGCCGAGGCCGTCCATGAACCGACTGTAGGACAGGCCGCACTCTCGCGCCGCGGCGTTGATGCGAACGATCCACAGGGCGCGGAACTGGCGCTTGCGCTGGCGGCGGTCACGGTAGGCGTTCTGGCCGGCCCGGATGACCGCCTGCTTCGCCACCCGGAATACCCTGCTGCGCGCGCCGCGGTAGCCCTTGGCCTGCTTGAGCACCTTCTTGTGTCGGGCGCGGGCGGTGACACCCCTCTTCACTCTCGGCATTGGATCTCTCCGGCTTGTTCAGGCGTAGGGCATCATCCGCTCGAGCGCGGCAGAGTCTTCCTGGGCCACGTTCTCCATGGCGCGCAGGTGGCGTTTGCGCTTCGTGCTCTTCTTGGTGAGGATGTGACGGCGGTGCGACTGGGCACGCTTGAAGCCGCCGCCGGCGCGGCGCTTGAAGCGCTTCGCGGCGCCGCGGTTTGTCTTGATCTTGGGCATGGTCCTGCTCGTCGTTCGAATTTCGCGTCCGTCGTCGCCGTCACTTGCGCGGGGTCAGCACCATCGACATGCGCCGGCCCTCGAGCTTCGGGAGCTGCTCCACCTTCGCCAGCTCCTCCAGGTCCGCCTCCACCCGCTGCAACATCTTCAGCCCCAGTTCCTGGTGGCGCATCTCGCGGCCGCGGAACCACATGGTGACCTTGGTCTTGTCGCCGTGGGTCAGGAACCGCTTCAGGTTGCGCAGCTTGGTCTGGTAGTCGCCTTCCTCCGTGCCCGGGCGGAACTTGACCTCTTTGACCGTGATGTTCTGCTGCTTCTTGCGGGCCGCCGCGCGCTTCTTGTTCTGCTGGAAGAGGAACTTCCCGTAGTCCATGAGCCGGCATACGGGCGGCTCCGCCTGCGGGGCGATCTCCACCAGGTCGTAGCCGCGTTCCGCGGCGAGCTGCAGTGCCTCACGGCCGCTGACGACGCCGAGCTGGCCCCCCTCCTCGTCGATGAGACGTACCTCGGGGCTGTCGATCTCGTCGTTGACCCGGCTCTTCTTTTCCGTTGCGATTACGCGTTCCCTCCAACAAGACGAAGCCGCGGCATCCGCAGAAGCTCATGATTTCCCGAAGGTTTCCGGGTGGCTTCCGGGACCGCCACGGCCACGTGCCGATGACATAGCGCGGGCCCCGCCCGACGCGTGGCCGGAGGTGGGTTCGCCGCGGACGGCGGATTCTACGGACGCCCGGGCCGGGACTCAAGCCCGAGGGCGTTGATTTCCGTGGGGTTTCCGGCCCCGTGCCGGGGCCGGCAATGGCTGGTAGGCGCGGGCAGGGTTGAACTGCCGACCCCCACGATGTCAACGTGGTGCTCTACCACTGAGCTACGCGCCTGAAACGCCTGGAAAGATAGCGAGTCGCCGGCACACCGGCAAGAACGGGTGCGTGAACCGGGTCACGCTGCCGGCTGCATCTTCAACCCCACCTCGCGCAGGCGCCGCAGCTCGTCGCGCAGGCGCGCCGCCTCCTCGAACTCCAGGTTCTCGGCGTGGCGGTACATGCGTGCCTCCATCTCCTTGATGCGCTTCGCCAGCGACTCCGCGTCGTCGTCGGCGTAGGCGCGGATCTCCTCTGCCGCGCGGGCGTAGCGCCGCGCGCTGCCGGGCGCGCCCGCGTAGGCCCCCTCCATGATGTCGGCCACTGCCTTGCGGATGCCCTGCGGAGTGATGCCATTCGCCTGGTTGAACGCCACCTGCTTCGCCCGGCGCCGCTCGGTCTCCTCGATGGCGCGCCGCATGGAGCCCGTGACGGTGTCCGCGTAGAGGATGGCGGCGCCGTTGAGGTTGCGCGCGGCGCGGCCGATGGTCTGGATGAGGGAGCGGTCCGAGCGCAGGAAGCCCTCCTTGTCCGCGTCCAGGATGGCCACCAGGGACACCTCCGGCATGTCCAGTCCCTCGCGCAGCAGGTTGATCCCCACCAGCACGTCGAACTCCCCGAGACGCAGGTCGCGGATGATCTCCACCCGCTCCACGGTGTCGATGTCCGAGTGCAGGTAGCGCACCCGCACCCCGTGCTCGGCCAGGTAGTCCGTGAGGTCTTCGGCCATGCGCTTGGTCAGCGTGGTGACCAGCACACGCTCCCCCGCCTCGGCGCGCAAGCGTATCTCGGACAGCAGGTCGTCCACCTGGGTGGCCGCGGGGCGCACCTCCACGGCCGGGTCCACGAGCCCGGTGGGCCGCACCACCTGCTCGATGACCTCGCCCGCGTGCTGCTCCTCGTAGGGGCCCGGGGTGGCCGAGACGAAGATGGTCTGCGGCGACATGCCCTCGAACTCGTCGAAGCGCAGCGGCCGGTTGTCCAGCGCCGAGGGCAGGCGGAAGCCGTACTCCACCAGCGTCTCCTTGCGGGAGCGGTCGCCCCGGTACATGCCGCCCAGCTGCGGCACCGTCACGTGGCTCTCGTCGATGATGAGCAGGGCGTTGGCCGGCAGGTAGTCGAACAACGTGGGCGGCGGCTGGCCCGGTGCGCGCCCCGAGAGGTAGCGTGAGTAGTTCTCGATGCCCTTGCAGTGGCCGATCTCCTTCATCATCTCAAGGTCGAAGCGGGTGCGCTGCTCCAGGCGCTGGGCCTCCACCAGCTTGCTGGCTTCGCGCAGCCAGCCGAGCCGCTCGCGCAGCTCGTCCTTGATGCCTTCCACCGCCTCCAGCACCCGGGAGCGGGGCGTCACGTAATGGCTCTTGGGATACACCGTGAGGCGCGGCACCCGGCGCAGCACCTCGCCGGTGAGCGGGTCGAAGAAGCTCAGCTCCTCCACCTCGTCGTCGAAGAGCTGGATGCGCACCGCCTCCTGGTCCGACTCCGCCGGGAACACGTCGATGACCTCGCCGCGCACCCGGTACGTACCCCGGTGCAGCTCCACCTCGTTGCGGGTGTACTGGATCTCGGCCAGGCGGCGCAGGATCTGGCGCTGGTCGATGATGTCGCCCCGGCGAAGATGCAGCACCATGCCATGGTAGGCCTGGGGGTCGCCCAGGCCGTAGATGGACGACACCGTGGCCACGATGATGACGTCCTCGTACTCCAGCAGCGCCTTGGTGGCCGAGAGACGCATCTGCTCGAGGTGGTCGTTGATGGAGGCGTCCTTCTCGATGTAGGTATCCGTCGAGGGAACGTAGGCTTCGGGCTGGTAGTAGTCGTAATAGGAGACGAAGTACTCCACCGCGTTGTCCGGGAAGAACTCCCGGAACTCGCCGTAGAGCTGCGCCGCCAGGGTCTTGTTGGGCGCCAGCACGATGGTGGGCCGCTGCACCCGCGCGATGACGTTGGCGATGGTGAAGGTCTTGCCGCTGCCGGTGACGCCCAGCAGGGTCTGGTGCGCGAGCCCCGAGGTGAGCCCGTCCACCAGGGCGTCGATGGCCTGGGGCTGGTCCCCCGCCGGGGCGAACTCGGCGTGGACCTGGAAGGGTCGCTTGTGGCGGTCGGTCATGATCCTGGGGCGGGCGCGGCCCCCACGGGCGCAAACCATTCATGTTAGCCACGCCCCGCGCGCCGCGCCGCCGCCGGGCGGTCCGTCACGTTGACCCCATTTCGAGCCCTCGGTACGATTCGCGGCTTGATTCCCCGGTAGCTCAGTCGGTAGAGCGGGTGACTGTTAATCACTAGGTCGGCGGTTCGAGCCCGTCCCGGGGAGCCATAAAAACAAGGACTTACAGAAATCCGCTCTCGTCCATAACCCGCCTTGGTACACTTTTGGTACACTCCGCTGTCAGCGACCACGCTGGACGCGCGGAATGGCATCAATCACGAGGAACGCGAGCGGCAACTGGAAGGCCATCGTGCGGCGCAAGGGATGGCCGCCGATCATCAAGACGTTCCGCGCTAAACGCGACGCCAAAGACTGGGCCCGGACCACCGAAGACGAAATCATTCGCGGGATCTACATTCGGCGCATCGACTCCGAGCGCACCACCATCGACGAGGCGTTGACCCGCTACCTCGCCGAGGTCTCCCCCGGCAAGAGCCCAAGCTCGCACCACTCGGACACGCGCAAGGCAAAGACCTTGCGAGAGCACCTCGGGACCTACAGTCTCGCCGCGGTGACTCCCGCCCTGGTCGCCGAGTTCCGCGACCAGCGTCTCGCGGCCGGGCTCGCCAACAACAGCGTCCGGCTCGAGCTCGCCCTGCTCAGCCACCTCTATACCATCGCGATCCGAGAGTGGGGGCTCGGGCTCGCGATGAATCCGGTCGCCAACGTCCGCAAGCCTTCTCCCGGCAACGGGCGCAATCGGCGCCTTGCGCCCGACGAGGAGCAGCGACTTTTCGAAGAGCTCGATCGCCACAGCAACCCGATGCTCGCCTGGGTCGCGCGCATCGCCCTGTCTACTGCCATGCGTCAAGGCGAGATCCTGAGCCTGCGCCGACAGCAAGTCGATCTCCTCCGCCGAGTCGTCCGCCTGCAACGATCCAAGAACGGGGACTCGCGCACTGTCCCGCTCTCCCAGACCGCGCTCGCCGCGTTCCACCAAGCCATGGAGCATGCCGCGAACCTCGACGTGTCCAGCCCCCTACTCTTCTTCGGCGAGCCCGGACGGGATGGCCGCCGTCGCCCTTACGTCATGCAGAAAGTGTGGGCGGACGCCGTGAGACGCGCCGGAATCGAGGACTTCCGCTTTCACGACCTGCGCCATGAAGCAGTCTCTCGTCTGGTGGAGGCGGGATTGACCGACCAGCAGGTGGCGACCATCTCCGGGCACCGGTCCATGCAGATGCTGAAGCGCTACACGCACTTGCGAGGGGAAGACCTGGTAGAAGAGTTGGACCGCGCGCTCCACTGACCGCCGCGGGAGCAAGTACTGGCAACTCCAGCCGTTCCGGACACTGATGATCCCGGAGCGTCAACCCGGGGGATCGCGTCGCCTGAGGCATCAACGAGCCTTCAAGATAGGGGACTGGCCACATATTTAGCACCGTGCTGAACAAATACCCGCATCATCGGGTTGAATCACGATAATGCACGTTGCTAATGTCTTATGCATGGACATGCGAGGCCAGTCGCGAACGTTCGGCGATCGACAGCAGGAAAAGCTAGCGACGTAGCTCAGCAGCGTGCCAGAGGAGAGATCTGGCGCACCGCTCTCGGACTGGCCGACTTTGCGCCAAGGGCACCGCACAGCAGGCGATTGGACACAGTGACACGCGCAGATACGAACAAGAGCGTCGACTTCATGAGCGAGTCACACAGCCCGACCTACGCATACTTGCTCTCGCATTTCGGGCCACTGCTGACCTTGAAGCACCTCGCCGAAGTCATGCACACGACGCCCGGCGGCCTGCGCATGACAATCGCCCGCCGACAGCAGCCTATGGCAGTCGGACTCTCGGCCGC
>JBFHNV010000233.1:0-9573 GCA_041593595.1 Gammaproteobacteria bacterium | reverse complement strand
GGCCGCGATCCGGCGTCGACGATCGCCACCGGCGGCTCCATCGGCGTGTGGATGAAATACGGCACGAAGTACTCCGCCTCGACGACCTTCGCGGCACCCGAGATGGCTGTATCGACGTCGCCACGCTTGCGGATCACATGCCCGCCCTTGCGCGCCGATTCGCGCAGACGGTCGTTGTAGGTGCTCGAATCGTGAGCGGTGTGCGGGCCCGGATCCCAGTCGATCGCGAGCTTCCTGCGTCCCTCCATCACCGACCAGGTGTTGCTGCCGACGACCGCGACGCCGCCGAGGGCGCGAAACTCCGCCGGCTTGTCGTCGGCAAGTGCAGGGATCTCGACCACCTGCTCGACACCCTGGACCTTGAGCGCCTCCGCGGGGTCGAAGGACTTGACCTTCCCGCGGTAGACCGGCGCGCGGGCCACTACCGCGATCCGCATCCCCGGGAGGGTGACGTCCGCCCCGAAGTTGGCCCCACCGGTGCTCATGTCATAGTTGTCGACCACCGGCATGTCCCTGCCGATGTACTTCCACTGGGACTTGTCCTTGAGTCGCGGGCCCTGACCACCGCTTGCGGACGGCACCTCGATCTCCGCGGCCACGTCGACGACCTCGCCGAAGTCGAACGACCGGCCCGAGCCCGTGTGATGTAGGCGATGATCCCTGGCGTAGACCTCGCTCGGATCGACACCCCACTTGCGCGCGGCCGCCTGCTCCAGCACGTAACGTCCCGCGGCGCCGAGCTCGCGCATGACGTCGAAGCTGTGGCGGGTGCTGCGCGAGCCGTCGGTGTTCTGGCCGTCCCGGCCCGCCGGATCGAACTTGGTGTCGTCGCCGGGTGCCTGCCAGATCCTGACCCGCGTCCAGTCCGCTTCCAGCTCGTCCGCCAGGATCATCGGCATGCCGGTGCGCACGCCCTGGCCCATCTCCGAGCGGGCGCAGGTGAGCGTCACGGTGCCGTCGGCATCGATGCGCACGAAGAGATTGGGCTGGACCGAGCCGGTCGCGGCCCTGGCGCTGCGCACCAGCGAGCGCAGCGGATCGGCCACGAGGTGCGCGCCCAGCACCAGGGCGGTGGCGGCGCCGGTGCCTTTCAGGAACTGGCGCCTCGTCAGGTTTTCGACGCTCGACATGTCACACCTCCTGCGCCGCGGTGCGAACCGCCGCGAAGATACGCTGGTAGGTGCCACAGCGACAGATGTTGCCGCTCATGCCGTCGATGATCTGCTGGTCGCTGGGATCGGGATTGGCGGCGAGCAAGGCCGCGGCCTGCATGATCTGCCCGGACTGGCAGTAGCCGCACTGGGGCACGTTGTGTGCGCGCCAGGCCCGCTGCACCGGGTGGTTGCCCTTGGGGTCGAGTCCTTCGATGGTGGTCACGTCCTTGCCAGCTGCCGCGGAGACCGGAGTCACGCAGCCGCGCACAGCCTCGCCGTCCACGTGTACCGTGCAGGCACCGCACAGCGCCATGCCGCAGCCGAACTTGGTTCCGGTCAACCCGAGCTCGTCGCGCACGTACCAGAGCAGGGGCATGTTCGGGTCGCCGTGGAACTGGCGACTGACGCCGTTGATTCTCAGGGAAATCATCATCGACCTCCTTCCAGTGATTTTCAGTTACCTGGGGGAGCGCGGATGCACGATGGCCGCCGGACATCGGGATTCGCTTCTCACGTCGGGCCTTCTTGTTGATTCTGGCCGGACAGGATAACGGCGTCGGCGCCCGGCGTCGCTCCTGGCCGGTGTGTCTGCTTCGGCGGGCTGCGGGACGCCGATTGTCCGGGGCCATCCTTCACCCGGCGCACCGGCGGCAGGCACGCACCGACAGGGTTCGGATCCAGGACCGACAGTGACGTATATTGGGGTCAAAATTGGTGCCGTGCGCATTTCGGGCCGGCCCCGCGCAGGCGATGACAATGGGTACAGATTCGACCGGATGCGATCGTTCCCGGCCGCTCGGGCCCGCCAGCGAGACGCGACGGGCCGCGTTCCCGTTGCGCTCCCGCGCCAACCGGCATCCGTGTTCGGATAATGCGAGGCCGGCCGCCCCGGGGATGCCGTCGACCGATCACCAATGCGTCATCCGGCCGCAGGCGCGGCACGGCCCGCACGGGTGCCACGCTGAGGTGGCGCCGTGAGCGGCCGCGCTGCTGCCCGGACGGGTTTTCTCGATGCGCTCGCGCTGCGCCCCCTGGTGTTCGACGGCGCGATGGGCACGATGCTCTACGAGCACGGCTACTTCATCAACCGCTCCTTCGACGAGGCGAACGTCGTCAAGCCCGAGACGGTGGCGAAGATTCACGCCGCGTATCGGAAAGCGGGCGCCGACGTGCTCGAGTCGAACACGTTCTCCGCGAACCGGCTGCTCCTGGCCCGCTACGGCACACCCGAGAAGGTGGAGGCGATCAACCGGGCCGGGGTCCGGCTCGCGCGCGACGCGGCAGACGGTGCCTGGGTGGCGGGCGCCGTCGGGCCCACGGGCGAGGGCCTGGGTGAGATGTCCGTCGAGACGCGGGACCGGGTGCGGCAAGCGTACGAGGAGCAGGTGTACGCGCTGGTCGACGAAGGCGTCGATCTGCTGGTGCTGGAGACCTTCCATCACCTGCAGGAGATGCAAATCGCGCTCGACGTCGCGCGCGCCGCGTTCGACGGTCCCATCGTCGGGCAGATGAGCTTCCAGGAGGACGGCCGGCTGGTGGACGGGACTGCGCCGGCGCGAGTGGCCGAGTGGCTCGCGGCCCGGGGCGCCGACGTCGTGGGCGTGAACTGCTGCGAGGGGCCGGCCGTGGTCCACGACGTGGCGGTGCGCATGATGCAGGCCGGGCGCCCGGTGAGCGCACAGCCCAATGCCGGGCGCCCGCGGCGCCTGGATCAGCGCACCCTGTACATGGCGACGGCCGAGTACTTCGGCGTGTACGCCAGGCGCATGCTCAAGGCGGGGGTGCGGATCGTGGGTGGGTGCTGCGGCACCCACCCGGAGCACGTGGCGGCCATCGCCGCGGCGGCACGCATGGCGGGCGGCGGCGCGGCGCGCCTCGAGGTCGCGCACCCGGCACCGCCCGCCCGCGACCCGGAGGTGCCGGGCGTCACGCCGGTCCCGGTGCAGGACAAGTCCCGGTTCGCCGCCAAGATCGCCCGCATCTGGCACGAGCGGCTGGGGGCTGGCACCCGCACCGGGGCGCCGGGCGGCCCGGATGAGTTCGCGGTGTCGGTGGAGGTCAACCCCGCTCCGGGCCTGAGCACCGACAGGCCGGTGAACGCGGCGCGCGCGCTCAAGCAGGCGGGCGTGGACGTCATCAACATCGCCGATGGCCCGCGGGCGGTGGTGCGCATGAGCAACACCGCGCTCGCGGTGGCGATGCAGCGCGAGCTCGACACCGAGGTCATCCTCCACGTGTGCTGCCGCGACCGTAACCTCCTGGGGCTGCAGAGCGACATCCTCGGCGCCCACGTGCTGGGGCTGCACAACCTCGTCGTCATCACGGGAGACCCGCCGAAGCTGGGGGACTACCCCAAGGCCACGGCCGTCTTCGACCTGGATTCGGTGGAGCTGCTCAAGCTGGTGGAGGGCCTGAATCGCGGCATCGACCCGAGCGGGAAGCTCGTGCACGAGGCCACCAGGTTCTTCCTCGCGACGGGGGCCGAGCCGGCCGCGTTCGACTACGAGCGCGAGCTGCGGCGCCTGGAGCTGAAGATCGCCGCCGGCGCCGAGCTGATCATGACGCAGCCCGTGTACGACCAGCGCGTGGTGGATCGGTTCCTGGCCGACGTCGGCCCGTTCAAGGTGCCGGTGCTGCTCGGAATCTGTCCGCTGGTGTCCGCGCGCAACGCCGAGTTCCTGCACAACGAGGTGCCCGGCATGTCAGTGCCCGACGCGATCCGCGCGCGCATGAAGGCGGCCGGGGCCGGTCCGCCGGGCGTCGCGGAAGGCGTCGCCATCGCCCAGGAGATGACCCGGGCCTTCATGGACCGGGTGGTGGGCGTCTACGTCATGCCCCAGCTCGGACACTACGGGACCGCCATCGACGTCCTGCGGCCCGTGGGCTACGGCACCGCGCCGGAGGCGGCCGTCGACGGCGGACCGGGTCGCCCCTGACGGCTGGCGCAAGGCGGTCGTCAGGTATTCGCTGCCTCCCCGATGTTGTCCACCCCGCGCTCCTCGAGCACGGTGCTCAGCCAGTCCGGGTCCATCTCCGGCACCGAGGACAGCAGCAGGTCCGTGTAGGGGTGGTGGGGCGGGGTGAACATCTCGTCCTTCGGCCCCTGCTCCACCACCTTGCCCTCCTTCATCACGACCACCTCGTCGGCGATGGAGCGCACGGTGGCCAGGTCGTGGGTGATGAACATGTAGGCGAGATCCAGCTCCCGCTGCAGCTTGTCCAGGAGCTTGAGGATGCCCTCCGCCACGAGCTGGTCCAGGGCGCTGGTCACCTCGTCGCAGATGATGAAGGTGGGCTCCGCGGCCAGCGCCCGGGCGATGCCGATGCGCTGCTTCTGCCCGCCGGACAGCTCCGGGGGGTAGCGGCTGTAGAACTGGCCCGGCTCCAGCTCGATCATGTCCAGGAGCTCGTCCACCCGGTTCTTGAGCGCTGTGCCCTTGAGGTTGCCGTAGAACTGCGCCGGGCGACCGATGATCTCGCTGATGCGCACCTTCGGGTTCAGCGCGGTGTCGGCCATCTGGTAGATCATCTGCGCCTGGCGGAGCTGGTCCTTGGTGCGCTGCTTGTAGCTCGCCGGGAGCTCCTCGCCCCTGAACAGCACCTTGCCCTTGGTGGGTGGCAGCAGCCCGGTGATGCAGCGTGCCGTGGTGGACTTGCCGGATCCGGACTCGCCCACCACCGCCACGGTCATGCCGGAGTAGACGTCGAAGGACACATCCTCGAGCACCTTCACGTCGCCGTAGGCGGCGTCCACGTTCTGCACGGACACCACCGGCAGCGCGTCGCCCTTGGGCCTTGGCTTCTGCTCGCGCTTGAAGCTGCGCACCGCCCACAGGGACTTGGTGTAGTCCTCCTTGGGGTTGTCCAGCATCTCCTTGGTCTCTGCCTCCTCCACCTCGTCACCCTTGAGCAGGACCTTGATCACGTCGGCCATCTGGGCCACCACGGCCAGGTCGTGGGTGATGTAGATGGCGGCGGTGTTGAACTGGTTCACGATGTCCCGGATGGCGGCCAGCACCTCGATCTGGGTGGTGACGTCCAGCGCCGTGGTGGGCTCGTCGAAGATGATGAGGTCCGGCCGGCAGGCCATGGCCATGGCGGTCATGGCACGCTGCAGCTGGCCGCCGGACACCTGGTGGGGGTAGCGGAAGCCGATCTCGCGCGGATTGGGCAGGCGCAGGCGCTGGTAGAGCTCCATCGCGTCCTCCTGGGCCTCCATCCGCTTCTTGATGCGGTACTGCACCGGCGCCTCGGTGTGCTGGTCGATGATCCTGTGGGCCGGGTTGAACGAGGCCGCGGCGGACTGGGCCACGTAGGCGATGCGCGAGCCGCGCAGCGCCCGCAGATCGGATTCCGGCGTGGTGGTGAGCTCCATGCCGTCGAACTCAACCGAGCCCTTGGAGATCCGGCACCCGTCGCGGGTGAAGCCCATGGCCGCCAGGCCGATGGTGGACTTGCCGGCGCCGGACTCGCCGATGAGGCCCATGACCTCGCCGCGATGCAGGGTGAGGTTGACCCCGTGGACGATCTCGATCCACTTCTCGCCGGCGAAGCCCTCGATGTGCAGGTCCTTGATCTCCAGCAGCACGCTCTTCTTGGGCAATTCCTTCATGGCTATCACTCCTTCAGGCCGGTCGAACGCCACAGCATCCAGTCCACGACGAAGTTGACGGCGACGGTGAGCAGGGCGATGGCCGCGGCCGGTATGAGCGGCGTGATCTCCCCGAAGGAGATCAGCGTCGCGTTCTCGCGCACCATGGAGCCCCAGTCGGCGGTGGGCGGCTGGATGCCGAGGCCGAGGAAGGACAGGCCCGCCACCAGCAGGAACACGAAGCAGAACTCGAGGCCGAACTCCGCGATCAGCGGGGCCATCGAGTTCGGCAGGATCTCCTTGCGGATGAGGTACCACGTCCCTTCGCCGCGCAGCCGGGCTGCCTCGATGTAGTCCATCACCACGATGTTGCCCGCCACCGCCCGGGTGAGCCGGAACACCCGCGGCGAGTAGATGACCGCGACCACCAGCACCAGAGTCACCAGGTTGGTGCCGAAGATGCTGAGCATCAGCAGCGCGAAGATCAGCGACGGGATGGACATGATCACGTCGGCGAACCGGCCCATGAACTGGTCGAACCAGCCGCCCTTGGTCGCGGCGATGAGGCCGCCGGCGGCGCCCAGGAAGAACGCGAGCAGGGTGGCGGTCAGGGCCAGCCCGACGGTGTTGCGGGCGCCGTAGACGAGCCGGCTGAACATGTCGCGGCCAAGCTGGTCCGCGCCCAGCAGCATGTTCTCGTCCGCGGCCGCAAACGAGTCGGAGATCACCTCGGCCTCGCCGTAGGGCGCGATGATGGGTGCGAAGATCCCGGCGATGGCGTAGGTGCCGATGACGAACAGTCCGAAGCCGGCGGTCAGGGGCGCGGTGCGGATCGCCTTGCCGGCCTCGCGGGGCAGGACGATGGCCAGGAATTCCCGGAACGCGAAGGCCGTTCCCGCCGCCAGCGCGATGAGGCCGGCGGCCACGGTCACCGTCCACAGGGCCGGCTCGCCGCCCACGATTCCCATCACGAACGAGGCGAGGGTCAGCGAGAACAGCAGCAGGAACACCTCGCGCTTCTGGAAGTGGGCCGCGAGACACGACGCGCCGATGAGCATCGCGTAGTACCCGATGACGAAGTAGTTCATGGCGCGGACCTCACTTCGGATGGCGCAGGCGCGGATTCGTGAGGATCGCCCCCACGTCCGCCGCCAGGTTCAGCAGGATGAACGTCGCCGCGAAGATGAGGCAGCAGGCCTGCACCACGGGGAAGTCCCTCTTGGTCACGCTGTCCACCAGCATCTGGCCGATGCCGGGGTACACGAACACCACCTCCACCAGCACCACGCCGGTGATCAGGTACGCGAGGTTCAGCGCCACCACGTTGATGATGGGCGCCCAGGAGTTGGGCAGCGCGTGCTTGACGATGACCTTCCAGGGGGGCACGCCCTTCAGCCGTGCCATCTCGATGTAGGGCGAGGCGAGCAGGTTGATGATGGCCGCCCGGGTCATGCGCATCATGTGTGCGACCACCACCAGCACCATGGTGAGCGCCGGCAGGAAGGTGCGGTGCAGCTTGTCCGCCAGGCTCATGTCCGGCTGCAGCTTGGCGATGGCCGGGAAGTAGCCGGTGATCACGGCCAGGTAGAGGATGAGAATGTAGCCGAGGAAGAACTCGGGCGACGAGATGGAGGTGAGCGCCACCACGTTCGCGACGCGGTCGAACACCGAGTTGCGGAACAGCGCCACCAGGACTCCGAGGATGATGGCCACGGGCACCGCGATGACGGCCGCGTACAGGGCCAGGAACAGCGTGTTGTAAAGACGCGGCCCGATGGTCTCGGCCACCGGCGTCTGGCTCACCAGGGACGAGCCGAAGTCGAACACTACGGCACCCTTCAGCCACTCCAGGTAGCGCACCGGGGCCGGGCGGTCCAGGCCGAGCTGCTCGCGCATGGCCTTGACGTTCTCCTCGGTGGCGCCCTGGCCGAGCACCGCCTGGGCGATGTCGCCCGGCAGCAGCTCCACCGCGCCGAAGATGATGATCGAGATCACGAACAGGGTGACGAGCCCCAGCCCGAGCCGTTTCGCAATGATGCGATACACATCCCCCATGGCTCTCCTCCGGTGTCGTTGGTGTTGTTGGTGGTCAGCATCTCCCGCAACGGCGGGTCACGAGCGGGCCTCCGTCCGTCCTGGCACGTCGGGCGGAGGGTGCGCCATCTCCGGTGCCCCGCGCGCGGCACACGGGGGGTGGGCCAGTGTCCCACCCCCCGTTGCCAGTCCCGTGCCTGCCCGCGACCGTCTCCTGCGCACCGGCGGCGGCCCCGCCGCGGATGCGGTCAGGATCCGAACCACCAGCGGCTCGCGCCCCTCGCCCCGTCGATCTGCCAGCTCGCCGCCAGGTTCTCGCCATGCTGCACGTTGTCCCGCCGCGCGTACACGAAATTCGTGAACATGGGGATGATGGTGCCGCCGTCGTCGCGCGCCAGCTGGCACATCTCGCGGTACATCTCTGCGCGCTTGTCCTGGTCGAGCTCGGCCTTGGCCAGGCGCAGCAGCTCGTTGAAGCGCTTGTTCTGCCAGTGGCTCTCGTTCCAGGCGGCGTCGTCCTTGTAGGTGAGGCTGAACATCACGTCCGGAGTCGGGCGCGCCCCCCACTGCACCATGCAGAAGGGCTTCTTCAGCCACACGTCCGAGTAGTACCCGTCGTTGGGCTCGCGGACCACGTTGATGTCGATGCCCGCCGCCTTGGCCTGCTCCGCGTAGAGCACGCACATGTCCACCGCGCCGGAGTACACGCTGTCGGCGACCGAGAGATTGACCTTGAGGCCTTCCTTGCCGGCCTTCTTGAGCAGGGCCTTGGCCTCGTCCGGGTCGTACTTGCGTTGCGGGATGTCGTCCGGGTAGTAGGGCATGTTGGGTGCGACGTGGAAGTCGTTGCCCGGGATGGCAGTGCCGAAGGCGATCTTCTGGATCAGCTCGTCGCGGTCGATGGCGAGCTTGAGCGCGTTGCGCACGTTCACGTCGTCGAACGGTGCGACGTCGCAGAACATGGGCATGGTGATGGCAGCGGCGCTGGGCACGCTGTCCACCTTGATCTGCTTGTTGCGCTTGAGCAGGCTCAGGGTCTTGAGCTCGAGCTGGGTGATGGCGTCCACGTCGCCGGTGACCAGGGCGGTCTGGCGGGCGTTGGGATCGTTGAGGACGGTGAACTCGCAGGAGTCGAAATACGCCCCGTCGCCGTGCCAGCCGTCGTGACGGACCATCTTGGTGCCCACGCCGAACTCGTGGTCGACGATCTTGTAGGGCCCCGTGCCGTCGCCGGACTGCCAGTCGACGCTGCCGTCGGCCTTCGCCCGGCACATGGCCAGGTGGTAGTCCGTCATCAGCCAGGGCAGGTCGGCGTTGCCCGAGGAGAGCTTGATGACGACGGTGTAGTCGTCGGTCTTGACGATGTCCGCGACGTCCTTGAGCAGCGCCTTGGCCGCCGAGGTGGACTTCTCGCCGCGGTGATGATTGAGCGACGCGATGACGTCCTCGGCGGTGAACTTCTTGCCACTGTGGAAGCTCGCGTTCTTGTTGATCTTGAAGGTCCACTCGGTGGCATCGGGCGAGGCGCTCCACGACTCCGCGATGTCGGGCCCCAGTTCGTTGGTGGGGGTGATCATCGTCAGGTAGCTGCGGTACGTGTGGGCGAGCTGAATCATGGAGAAGCTCAGATACGTACCCGGGTCGTGGGTGTCCGAGGTGTTGCCGTCGTGGGTGCCCAGGCGGAAGGTGCCGCCCTTCTTCGGCGTGGCGGCGGCCACGCCGGTGCTCCACAGCATGCCGGCGGCGGACACGCTCATGCCGGCAATCGCGGCGAAGCGCACGAAGTCGCGGCGG
>JBFHNV010000232.1:0-9579 GCA_041593595.1 Gammaproteobacteria bacterium | reverse complement strand
GTAAGGCAGCTCGTAGATGCGGTCCATCTCCGGCGTGGTCAGCGGGACAGGCGGCGGGTTCACCCACAGATCCCGGTCGCCGTGGCGCTGCACCAGGCAGCGGGCGTTGCCCGGGTTGGACTCCAGGTGAAGGATCCGCGAAGCGTGCGCCTCCATCACCGGATCGTCGCGCACCTGTTCGAAGGAGGGCAGGCGAATGACGCTGCGGTGCCGGTCGGCGGACTTCACCAGGCGGTCCAGGCGCACCACGGTCGCGCCGGACGGCGCGCCGGGAGCGTGCCCACCGGACGGCGCGCCGGGAGCCTTCTCACCGGACGGTGCGCCGGGAACGCTCGTGCCGCGGGGCGTGCGAGCCGCGTCTCCGCGGGAACGCGCTGCCGCGACGTTCCGGGGGGCCTGCGCGCCGGAGGCCCGCTCACCCGCCTCCGCGGCGGCCGGGTCCGTTCCCGGCGTTTCCGCAGAGACGTCGGCGCCCGCCGGCACCGGGTCGGCGTAGGGGTCCGTGCGCGGCCCAGGCTCCCCCGGGGCGTCGATCCAGGTGGAGTCCACCTCGATCCAGTCCGCGTCGTCGCGCCGGCCCGTGAAGGCGGTGCCGCGCACGTCGCGGATGTCGCCGACGAGCTCGCCGGCGGCCAGCCGGTGGGCGATCTCCACGATGCTGCGCTCGGCGTTGCCGTACACCAGCAGATCCGCCCTGGCGTCCAGCAGCGCGCTGCGGCGCACCTTCTCCGACCAGTAGTCGTAGTGGGCGATGCGCCGCAAGGACGCCTCGATGCCGCCGATGACCAGCGCCGCATCCGGGTACGCCTCGCGCACCCGCTGGGCGTACACCACCACCGAGCGGTCCGGCCGCGCGCCGCCCTTGCCACCGGGGGTGTAGGCGTCGTCGCGCCGGATCTTCTTGTCCGACGTGTATCGGTTGACCATGGAGTCCATGTTCCCGGCGGTCACGCCGAAGAACAGGGTGGGCTCGCCCAGGACGCGGAACGCCTCCGCAGAGCGCCACTCCGGCTGCGCGATGATGCCGACGCGAAACCCCTGGGCCTCCAGCACCCGCCCGACGATGGCCATGCCGAAGCTCGGGTGGTCCACGTAGGCGTCGCCGGTGACCAGGACCACGTCGCAGGCGTCCCACCCCAGCAGGTCCATCTCGTCGCGGGACATGGGCAGGAACGGCGCCGGCGTCAGGCGCGCGGCCCAGTACTTACGGTGACCGAAGAGGTCGGGGGCGGGCTGCACGGCAGCGTCCGGGGGAGCGGGTCGGGCACCGATCTTACCCGACGGCCCGGAGCGCACCGCACCGTCTCCCTATAATGCCCCGCAACCGCCCCGACCGGGGCCGGAATGAGAGCCGTTCGTCGTGGCGAAGGATCGGGTGACCGTGGGCACCGTCATCAAGCTGGCCCTGGCCTGCCTGGTGGTCGGACTCATTCTCAGCGTCCTGGGCGTCACCCCGGCGGATCTGCTGGAGAAGGTCTCGGGCTTGGCCCTGGGGCTGTGGGACGCGGTGCGCGGCACGCTGGGCTGGGCCGGTTCCTACATGCTGCTGGGCGCCCTGGTGGTGCTGCCCATCTGGCTCGCGCGCTACCTGTGGCGCCGCATGAACCAGCGCGTCGAGTGAGCGCCGGCGGGGCGCGCCGGCGCTGCGTCATGCCGCCCCGGCCGACACCGCCTCCGCGACGAACCCGGTGACCGCGTCCACGAACTCGCCCGTGCGCGTCTCCGGCAGCATGTGGCCGCCTCCGTCCAGCTCGATGAGCCTCGCCCCGACGATGCCCCGCGCCGTGTCCCGGGCGTGCCAGGGCGGCATGAGCTGGTCGTCCCGGGCCACGAGGACCAGGGTGGGGCAGGCGATGCGCGGCCACAGGGGGCGTGCGTCGAAGGCGACGATGGCGTCCAGCCGCCGGGCCAGGTCAACAGCGTCCTGGGGCTGGTGCACCGCCTCCCTCGCCATACGCGCGAACCCCGCCGCGTGGGCGTTGCGGAACTCCGGAGGGAACAGCAGCGCCGCGTTGAATCGCGCATAGGGCTCCGGAGGCAGCGCGCGCGCCGCCTCCTTGCGCAGGTTCTGCATTCCCGCCAGGTAGGGGTCGCCGTGGCTCCAGGGCGCCGCCAGCACCAGCGCCGCGACCCGCTCCGGGTGCGCCGCCGCCAGGGCGATGCCCACTCCGCAGCCGGTGGAGTGGCACACCAGCGCCGTGCGGGTGAACCCCTCGGCGTCCAGCACCCGCATCAGGTTCCCCGCGAGGGTCTCCATGTCGTAGCCCGCCGCAGGATCGCGGCGCTCGCTGCCGCGGGAATCGAAAGAGATCACCCGGTGGCAGCGGGCGAGGGCGTCCGCCAGCGCGCCGCGGCCTGCGGGCCCGCGACTCTGGGGCAGCACCAGCGCCAGGGGGTGGACGAGGGGCATTCAGGGTCCGTAAGTCATTGATCCGTTCGAGACGGCTCGGAAGTACGCTCGCCCATGGGCCATGGCTCGATGCTACGCTGACATCGTCACGCGTGCGCTGCGGATCAATCACTTACGAACTCTGAATGTCTCCACGCTTCCGCAAATCCGGGAGGTCGAACCAATGGGCACTAGAGAATTTCATGAGCGAATGGGAAAGGTTTGGAATCAGCCGGTCGACGTCACTTCTTTTACCAACAAACGGATCACCGTCAATTTTCGTGCGCCGGTAGAGGCCCTCGAGAAACTCCTTCCGAACGTGGTCAAGGTCGATGAAATCAGCTCGACGGAACACGGCATGATCAGCATGTGTGCATGCGATTTCTGGGTAACCCGAATCGGACTCCTTCCAGTGCCAGACTTGCACGCCAACGAGATGCTATGTCGCGTAAGCGCAATCGTTCGTAAGGATGGTGCCGACTATCGCGCCTATTACACCCTCCGATCAGATTCTTCATCGCGACTCTTGGGAACACTTGGACGCCACTTCTCGCACTTTCGTAAGAACATCTCGCCATTCCAAAAGATCGATGATGGCAACATCTATGAGCTCCGATGCCAATCGGGCGACTCGATGGCCCAGGGGCATCTCCGCGCTGACTTATCAAGCATTTCCAAGGATCCTCCTGAAACAACGATATTCGGGAGCATTGACGATGCAATAGCGTATGTCTACGAGGTAGACGGCAGCTGTGGCTACAGTTTCAGCAAGCACATGCTCTCGTTTCAGCGGCTGACTCATCCAGACTGGGACATCAGCTTCTGCCATGATGTGACGTTCGAATTTTCCCTTCTCGACTACATCTTCGAGGAGTTCGGAATAGCAGCGGAGTTCGACTGCGCACTGTATATGCAGAATACGGGACATCAGTGGACCTCGTCGTGGTTGTATCGTCCCGAAGATTCGGCAGATCACCGCGAAGTGGCCGCGGCCTGACGAACCCGGGCCATGATCATGCACGGCACCATCTACAAGATCCTCCCCTTCACCGAGTGGCGGCGCGCGAAGGCCGACGGCGCCTTCGCCGGCTCCCGCGTCGACCTGGAAGACGGCTACATCCACTTCTCCACCGCCGCGCAGGTGCGCGAGACGGCGGCGAAGCACTTCGCCGGGCAGGGCGACCTCGTGCTGCTGGCGGTGGATGCGGATCGCCTGCCGCCGGACGCGCTGCGCTGGGAGCCGAGCCGCGGTGGGCAGCTCTTCCCGCATCTCTATCAGGCCCTGGACACCGCCTGGGTGCTGCGTGCGGAACCGCTGCCGCTCGAAGGCGGCGTCCACCGCTTCCCTGACGCGCTCGCCTGAGGCGCGCGGCCTCGGCGCCCGGCCCGGCGGGTTGATGTTGCGCGACGGCCCGGAATCGAGCCAAGGCGACACCCGGATTTACGCACCTCACCGGGGCGTGACGCCCCATGGCACGGTGCCAGCCGGACGTCACCGGGGGGACGGTGTGCTACCCCTTGCGCAGAGAGGCGGAGGGCGACGTCGATCGGCCATCGACGCGGGCTCCGGTGTCGCCCACAATCCTGCCTGGCCAGGAAGAGGTCAGACCAGGTCTACTTCAACGACTCGCTGCTTCCCCAGGCGGCCTGGCCTGACGAGGCGGGGATCCACTTGTCGGTGGGGCATGGACCATCTGCAGAAACAGGGTCACCTCTTATTGAGCCGAGTGCCCAACAGCGGCGCTTCGATGGACGTATTCCGGCGGCTCGTTGCCAATGTCCGCCCAGGGAACACCGTTGGAACTGTTCATTCTGTTGGCCGTAGTTCGCTGGTCGGCGGGCATCGCCAGAGCCGCTGGTCGTTCGCCGTCTGCCTGGGGTGCGGCAGGTGCAGCTGCGTACTTCGGCGGATTGTTCATTTCTGCGTTCGCGGTGGGCCCCTTCCTTTCAGCGGTTTTCAAAGGCGACAAGCTTGGACTTGGACTCGCGTTCTATCTGGTCGTCATCAACGGGGCAGGCCTGGCGCTGGCCCACTCTATCTGCCTTGCACAGTTCAACAAGAACCTGACGACCCTGGAGTCATTCGCACGTCTCTTGAACATCGGAGCCATCGTAATTGCGAGCCTCTACTTGATTCCTCCGTTGACAGGTCTGTTCATCACCGGACATCCAGCAACTGAGGAAATGGTTATTGCGATGCCGATGGCGGCGCTGTTTATGGTTGCGGTGGCCACGCTCTTCGTGCTGAGAAGCAGCAGGGCAGGTGGAAGTATCGTACGTTTGCGCGCGTTCACCGTTCTGTCCGCCAATCTTGTTCTGGCAGCGGTGCTGCTCTGGTATGGCACGACCTGGGTGCTCTCTTCCGCGGCGACCATGGATGTGATCGGCGCCTATATCTTCTGCTGGTCTACCGTTGCCGTCGGGCTCAACGTGGTATGCATCGGCCTGCTCATTCGCTCCAGCCGACGCCTCGAGCGGCGCGGCTGAGCTTGCCGCTGGTGAGGACGGATCATGGAAACGGCGCTCTCATTGCTGTTCTTGCCATTCGTCTACTTCATTTTCTGGGGCCCGATTGCATTCTTCTGCGCAACCCGAATGCTCGTGAGGCGTTTATGCATGAGATACCAGCCCGTCGGGACGGCTTGGCGCAGCTTCGTCGTTCTGATGTGTCTCTTCCTGCCCGTCGCGGTGACCGGTTCGGGTGCAAACGTTGCAGTGGTCGTTCCCTGGTGGCTTGCAGCGCTCGGGATCTGGCTGCCAACGCCAGCAGGCCTCGAGTTTTCAGCAACATCCGTCATTCCGGCTGTTCTCGTCGCTCCACTGGCCATGTGGCTCATCGAGCGTGAGGTCCGCCGCGAGAAGGCGAACGAGAAGGAAAGAGATGGTGGCACAGCGGTCTGAATGGCTGTTCCGAATGCTGCTACAAACCTCTCGCGATGCGCACGACCGCATGGGTCGATTCGCCCCGACGTGAACCCGTCCCTGCGGGCCCGTCGACGTCGTGTCGGCCACGCCTGCGTCGCGTTCCGGTCCGTGCGGCCCCAATCTGCAGGCATCTCCACGCCCTCGCGTCGCGACCTGGTGAGACACGTGGGCCACGAGTCGTTCACGCCAGTCGCCAGGTGCAACGGTCTCGCAGCTTTCTCCGTCGCGTGGCGACAGGTGGTGCATCAGCGTCCCGAGCGCGTCATGCGCGGAGGTTCTCTCGCCTCCCGGTCACACAGCAGCGCCCCGCTGTCGTGGGCCCGCACCTGCCACCCGGGCGGAACGACCGCGGTGCCGCCGGCCTCCTCGACGATGGCCGGGCCTTTGAAGGCGCTGCCAGGCGTGAGCCTCTCCCGGTCCAGCACCGGAGTATCGACCCAGCTGCCGTCGAACCACACGCGCCGGGTCTCTACCAGCGGATCGCCGTCGCCCCGGGGCGCGAGATCCAGTGCCGGCTTGTCCACCTGGCCGGTGGACACCAGCCGCAGGTTCACGATCTCCGCGTCGTTGTCCGGGTCCGCGTAGCCGAAGGTCTCCTCGTGGCGGGCGTCGAAGGCGCGGCGCAGCGGTGCGAGATCCGGGTCGTGCGGGTGCCAGGGAATGGGCAGGGTGAATGACTGACCCGCGTAGCGCAGATCGAAGACGAAGGCGTGGTGATGGCGCTCCTTCGGAATCCCGTCGCGCTCCAGGATCTGCTCGCCGCGCTGGCGCAGTGCCTCGCTGCGTGCGCGCAGCTCGGCCAGGTCCATGCCAGACAGGCGCCCGCCCCAGGCCTCCACCAGGTCGCGGCGCAGATCGGCGAGCATCTGCCCCAGGGCCGACAGGTGCCCGGGGTAGCGCGGGACCAGCACCCGGGGGATGGACAGCTCCTCGGCCACCAGGAACGCGTGCATGGGGCCGGCGCCGCCGAAGCCGAGCAGGGTGAAGTCTCGCGGATCGAAGCCCCGGTGCACCGACACCTCGCGCACGGCGCCGGCCATCCTGGCCACGGCGATGGCCACGGCAGCGCCGGCCATCGCCACCGGCTCGCCGCCGCCGATGCGCTGCGCCAGCGCCTCGAAGGCGGCCCGGGCGGGCGCCGGGTCCAGGACGAGGCCGCCGCTGAGGGGGCGGCCCGCCGGCAGGCGGCCCAGCAGCAGGTTGGCGTCGGACAGGGTGGCCTCCACGCCACCGCGTCCGTAGCAGGCGGGGCCGGGCACGGCGCCGGCGCTGTGGGGGCCCACCGCCAGGGTGCCGTCGGGCTGGATCCAGATGATGGACCCGCCGCCGGCGCCGATGGTGTGGATGTCCAGCTGCGGCATGCGCAGCGGATAGGCGTCCACCTGGTTGTCGTGAGACATGCGCGGCTTCAGGTCGTGAATCAGCGCCACGTCGGTGCTGGTGCCACCCATGTCGAAGGTGATCACGTCGCGCACCCCCGCCAGGTCCGCCACCTGCGTGGCGCCCACCACGCCGCCCACGGGGCCGGACAGGAAGGTCCCGACGCAGCGCTCGGCCGCGCCCTCCAGGGTCATGGCGCCGCCGTTGGACCCCATCACGTTCACCGGCGCGGTGACGCCGCGCGTGTCCAGCGCAGCCCGCAGCCGCGCCAGGTACTCGCTCATCACCGGCGTCAGGTAGGCGTTGAGCACGCAGGTGGAGGTGCGCTCGAACTCGCCGCGCTCCGGCGCCAGGGACGCGGACTCGGACACGGGCACGCCGGGCAACGCTGCGCGCAATGCGCGCGCGCAGGCATGCTCGTTGTCCGCGTTCACGTAGGCGTTGACGAAGGACACCGCCACCGACTCCGCACCCAGCTCCCGCAGCCGCGCTGCCAGCGCCGTCACCCGCTCCGGATCCGCGGGCTCGAGGACGCTGCCGTCGGCGGCCGTGCGCTCGCCGATCTCCAGCCGGCGATCCCGCGGCACCAGGGGTGGCGGGCGCTGCCAGCTCGCGTCGAACAGCCCGCCCACCAGGCGCCGTCCCTTGCCGATCTCCAGCAGGTCGCGGAAGCCGCGAGTGGTGACCAGGGCGGTGCGCGCGCCCTTGCGCTCCAGCAGCGCGTTGGTGGCGATGGTGGTGCCGTGCACGAAGGCGGCGATGTGGCCGCTGGCGATCCCCAGATCCGCCAGCGCGTCCAGCACGCCGCGCCACTGCTCGCCGGGCAGCGACGGGACCTTGGCGGACAGCAGCCGGGCGCCCCGGGGATCCCAGGCGATGAGGTCCGTGAACGTGCCGCCCACGTCCACGCCCACCAGGATGTGTGGCGGCGGGTCCCGGCTCACGTGGGCGCCCGGTGCACCGCGCGGATCGTCACCGGGTCGCCGGGACGCGCACCCAGGGCGGCGAGCCCCGAAGGACCGATGCGAACGCCGCCGTCCTCGCCGGCTCCGGCACCCGCCCCCTCATCCACGATCCGCGCCCAGGCACGCAGCGACGCGCCGCTGCGCTCTCCGGTGACCTCCACCAGGGCGCCCGCGTCGACGCCGAGGCGGGTCGCCACGGCCGCGGGCAGGGTGACCGCGCGCCGCGGGCCCGGATCGTCCTCGTTGGCCGCGTCCACGCGCACCCGCACCCGCGCCCGGTCCAGTCGCGCGCGTTCCCGCCTCGTGGCGCTCGCATCCGGCGCCCCGTCCGCACCCAGCACCACGCCGTAGCGGTGCTTCGCCTGCTCCGCGGAGACATAGCCCAGGCGCACGTCGCGGGCCACCCGCGCCGGATCCCGCGCCAGCGCATCCCCGTAGCCGCCGCCGCCGGAGGTCTCCAGGCGCACCACGTCGTCCTTGCGCAGGGGGAAGCCGCCCACCTTGCCGGGCACCGGGGACGGCTCCACGGTCTCGCCGTCGCGCACCACGGTGAAGCGGTTGCCGGCGCCGCTGGCACCCCCGGCCACGCCGAAGGGCGGGATGACGTTCTTGTCCGCCAGCACCGACAGGCTCGCCCCGTCCACCAGCACGCGGATGTCGCGCACCATCCCCAGGCCGCCGCGGTACTCGCCGTCGCCGCAGGATCCTTCCCGCAGCCCGTAGCGTTCCACCCGCAGCGGGCACTGGCTCTCCACGATCTCGACGGACTGCACCGTGTTGAAGTCGCCCTCGGGGAAGGCACGCACCACGTGGTTGCCGTCGTGGCGGGCGGTGGCGCCGGTGCCGGCGGCCGGGTACTCGTAGAGCAGGAACAGGCCGCCGCCGTCGGGGCGCGGGCCGGACACGTACACGTGGTTGGCGCCGCCCTTCAGGTCCCCCACGAGCTTCTCCGGCATCGCCTGCCCCAGGGCCGAGACCACCAGCCCGCACATGAGCGCGCGGCATTCCACCATGCCGCCGCACGGTGCCGGCAGCGTGGCGTTGAGGAAGCTGCCCGGCGGGTTGATCACGGTGATCGGGTTGAACGAGCCGTGGTTCACGGGCGTGTCCGGGTCCAGGAAGGACTTGAGGATGCTGGCCACCGCGTTGAAGGCCATGGCGGGCCCCACGTTCACGGGCCCCATGGTCTGGGGCGAGGAGCCGGTGAAGTCGGCGGTGATGCCGTCGCCGGCCACGGTGAGGGCCAGGCGACCCAGCAGCGGCTCGTCGCCGTGGCCGTCGTTGTCCAGATAGCCCTCCGCGTGCCAGGTGCCGTCGGGCAGCGCCGCCAGGCGCTCGCGCATGACCCCCTCGGCGCGGGCGACGAGCTCCTCCACGGCGTCCAGCAGCGCGTTGCCGCCGAAGCGCCGGAACAGGCGCTGCACGTGCTCGGCGGCCTTGCGCGAGGTGCCGAGCATGGTGTTGAAGTCGCCGCGGCGCTCGTGGGGGATGCGCATGTTGTTGAACAGCAGGTCCAGGAAGGCGCGGTTCATCACCCCGCGCTCGCAGATGCGGGTGGGCGTGATGCGCATGCCTTCCTGGTAGATCTCGCGCACCCGCCCCGACAGGCTGCCGGGGGTCATCCCGCCCACGTCGCCCCAGTGGCAGCGGGTGGCGGCGAACAGGGCGAGGCGGCCCTGGTGGAACACCGGGTAGAGCATCAGCACGTCGTTCAGGTGGGTGCCGCCGGTGTAGGGGTCGTTGTGCAGGAAGATGTCGCCCTCGTGGATGTCGTCCCCGAAGGCCTTCACCACCTCCCTCGTCGAGTAGGGCACCGCGAAGATGTGGATGGGGTTGTCGGCGGCGCCCTGCGCCACCAGCCGCCCGTCCGCCGCCACCAGGGCGCAGGAGAAGTCGTGGCCCTCGTAGATGATGGAGGAG
>JBFHNV010000231.1:0-9603 GCA_041593595.1 Gammaproteobacteria bacterium | reverse complement strand
GGCGTCCCTGCCGCCTACGGGCGCGACGACCCGTGCCTTCCTCCGCCCTCATCGGTGATGGCCGATTCGCAGCCGCGGTGCAGCGACTCAGAGCCAGTTGCCGATGATCAGGAACGGCGCCCAGTACACCGGCAGCCGGTAGCGGATGTCGCTGATGAGCGCCGACTGGGCCTCGCGCAGCGCCTGCGCCTTCGACATCCCGGGCTCGGCGAGGCGGCGGTAGAACTCCGAGATGAGCACCGCGGTCGCCTCGTCGTTGACGAGCCACAGGCTGGCGAGCGCGCTGCGCGCACCCGCCTTCACCGCGATGCCGGCGAGCCCCAGCGCCGCACGCTCGTCGCCCGCCGCGGTCGCGCAGGCGCTCAGCGTCAGCAGCTCCACGGGGCGCTCGCGGAACCGGCTCGGCCCCACGAGTCGCTCGAGCCCGTCCATGTCGATGCGCCCGTCGTGGGTGACGAGGAAGCTCTCGCCGGGCGTGCGCCCCAGGTGGGCGTGGGAGGCGAGGTGCACGAC
The DNA here is from genome assembly GCA_041593595.1 of Gammaproteobacteria bacterium. Taxonomy (GTDB): domain Bacteria; phylum Pseudomonadota; class Gammaproteobacteria; order HK1; family HK1; genus JBFHNV01. Next base: position 9,090 of record JBFHNV010000231.1, on the reverse strand, counting down.
GGAGTACTCGCGACGCTCGATGGCCGACTGCAGGGCCGGGCGCACGAAGTCGCCGCCCTGGATCCGCGTCCCGCCGAGCACCGCGCCTACCCGGTCGAGCTCGGCGTCCACGTGCGGCAGCGCCGGAAAACCCTGCACGGGCTCGCTCAAGCCCGCGAGCAGCACCTGCAGATCGCGCCGCGGCAGCGGCCGCGGGTCCAGCAGGCTCAGGCCCGGCACCACCGCGACGGCGTAGCGCTCCACCAGATGGCGCTCGCCGTCGTGCAGCGCGGCGAGGGGCACCGCACGCAGGCTGCCGCCGGGCACCATGACGAGCGTCGCCACGCCGGCCTCGCGGAGCCGCTCCTCGATGGGCGCGACCAGCCACTGGTGCAGACGGCGCGCCGGACGCAGGTACTCGCGCGTGCGCCACTCGAGCAGCTCGCGGAAGCGGCGCGCCGTCGCGGCGACCTCCGCCGCGTCCACCCGCGTGGTCGCGCGCGCGATACCGTCCGGCAGCGTGACGAGCAGCTCGATGCGATCGGGCAACACGATGGGATAGAGGGCGGCCGTGCGCTCGCCGACCGCCTCCAGGGGGCGGGCGCGTGCCTGGAGCGCCGCCACGCACTCGTCCTGGAAGTACTCCTCGAGCTCCGCGGTCCTGAGCAGCTCCATCGTGGTGCGCGCGGCCTGCAGGCGCTCCTGCGCGGCCGACCCCGCGAGACGCGACGCCTCCTCGAGGTAGAGCTCGACGAGCTCGAGAAAGAGGGGCACGACGGATCGCTCGAAGCGGTGCGTGCCGGCGGCGCCCGCCGCGGCGAGCTCGGCACGCAGCGAGCGGACCGTGGCGACGGCCTCCTCGTAGGCCACGCGCGCCGCTCCCGCCTCACCCATCGAGCGGCGTATGCGGGCGCGCTGCCACTGCCACAGATACAGGCTCTCCGCGGCTCCGGCCGCGTCCGCGTGGAACCCGGCGCGCTCGGTGAGCCGCAATGCCTCCTCCAGCCGGCCTTCGCGCTCGTAGAGCTCGCCGCGGTAGCCGAGGGCGTAGGCAAGTCCCCGCCCGTCGCCGGCCTCTTCGGCGGCCTCCTCGGCGGCGGCGAGCGCCCGGTGCGCCTGCGCCGGGTCGGCCGCGCGGTCCATCCCGACCCTCGCCACGTCCAGCAGCCCTCGGGCCCGCTCGCGGTGGGGCGCCGCGAGCAGGTGGTGCTCGAGCGCGGTGGCGAGTGCCGCGCCGATCTCCGGGTCGGGTGCCACCCGCGCCAGGTTGGTCAGCGCGGTGGCCTCGAGACCACGATCGCCGCCCGTGCGCGCCAGCGCCGCCGCGCGCCGGTAGGCATCGGTGGCATCCGCGGGCCAGCCCGCGCCGCGGTCGCCGGCAGGCGCGGGCCCGGTTTCCAAGAGCACACCCACGTCGTTGAGGATCGCCGCCTCGAGGGTCGTCCCGGGGGCGGCGCGGCGGGCGAGTGCGAGGGCTACGTCGAGGGCGCGCGCTGCGCCCTCGAGATCTCCGGTGCGCCGCAGGACGTCGCCCTGGGCCGCTCCGATCCGCGCCACCAGCGCCGCGTCGTCCGCGCTTCGCGCCGCCGCCAGGGCCGCCTCCAGCGCGGCAGCGGCCCGCGCGAGGTGTCCGGCCTCCAGGTGCGCCCTGCCCTCCCGGGCGAGGGCCGTGGCGCGCGCCGCCTCGCCGCCCCGGGGCAGCGTCTCGCTGACCGCGGGGGCGGCGAGCAGCACACCGCCGAGCAGCAGCGCCGCCGCGGCGGGACGGAACCGGCGTCTCCCCTCAGCCGCCCGCCGCCCGCTCGAACGCCGCCACCTCCGCGAGTCCCACCTGCTCCAGCAGACCCAGCCGTCCATCCGCCCCGCTCCCTCTCACGCCCGCGTGCTTCGCCGCACGGGTCGCCGCCTCGAAGGCGTCATACCACAGCCCCCGCTCCGCGAGCGCCACCGCGTCGTCCGCCGTGGCGGGCGCGCCTTCGATGCGCTGCACGTAGCCGCCCGCCACCGTGTCGCTGGATCGGCGCTCCGGGTCGTGCACGATGGCGACGAACCACTGGTACTCGTCCCCCGGCTCCAGACGCACCCCGTGCTCCGCCAGCGCCACGGCGTGGATGCCCGCAGCCACCGGGGGATCGAGCCGGATCCGCAGCAGCGGATCGACGCGGAAGTGGTTGATGACCGTGATCTCCACCGGCTGCGCGAGGTCGCGGGATACGAACCAGTAGAGCACCGGCTGCGCCCGGGCGGTGAGGCCCACGTGATCCGGCGCGACCACGTGCAGGGCCGGCGTGTCCGCGCCGGTGCCGCGCGTCGCCCCGCCCACCCGGGCGGCCGGTGCGCCGCGCGCGGGCGGGCGGTAGAACGGCAGGGAACCGGACGGACGGGTCTCGGCCGTCACTGCGCCGCTCGCCCCGGAGCCCTGCTGGGCAGAGCCGGTGACGGCGGCGGCAGCGAGCGCCGCTGCGAGGATCCATCGACGGAAGTCGGAGCCGGAGCGCCTCATGGGCGTACCCTCCCTCATCGTGCACGACGGCGCGGTGCCGCGCCGGTCGCCGGGCCGCCCGTTGCCGCGCGACGGCACGGGCGATGATTCCCAGTATAAGTCTCGCAGGCGCTGCCCGACGTGCAGGTTCTCACTCGCGGCCACCGACAGGGGCGGGATCGGGCGACACGGCCACGGTCTCGACCTCGTACACCGTCACGGGCTCGGCCTTGCCGCGCAGGTAAACCGGGCCCACCTGGCGCAGCGGGAATCGATCCCCGAGACGGCGCCGCGTCGACTCGCAGATGCGGATCCGGCACGGCGCGGTGAAGGGATCCGGCTCGAAGCTCGCCTTTTCGGCGCTCTCGAGCCGCGAGGCCGTGTTCACCACGTCACCGTGGAGGTTGTACTCGACGCGCTCGGCGTCGCCGACGGTGCCGCCGACCATCCGGCCGGTGCAGATCCCGACGCGCATGCAACCCGTCGGCAGTCCCCGCGCGGCGAAGCGCCGGTTGAGCGCCACGAGGGCCGCCGACATCGCCAGCGCCGCCTCCACCGCCGCGCACGCGTCGTCGCTCTCCTCGGCCTCGCTCTCGCGCGGCACGGGCACGCCGAAGGCGGCCATCATCCCGTCACCGAGAAAGCGCAGGATGACGCCTCCACGGTGGTCGATGCACGGGGCCATGGTCTGCATGTACTCGTTCGCCCACTCCATCACGTCGCCAGGGTCCAGGCGCTCGGCGAGCGTCGTGAAGCCCTGGATATCGGTGAACATCACCGTCGCGACGAGACGCCGGGAGCTCGGCCGCCCGCCCGCGAGGTACGCCTCGCGCTCCTGCCACACCGCCTCCGCGAGCGCGGGCGAGACGTGGCGCGCGAACAGCGTCATGAGCGCGCGGCGGGCCTGGCGCTCGCGCCCGAGCAGGTGCACGGTCAGCACGGCGGGTGCCGCGAGCCAGGCGAGGCCGGCGGGGAGCACCGGCAGCCACGTGTCCACGGCGAACGCCGCGTAGGTCACGCCGAGGATCGCGGCCAGCCCGAGCGCCGCGGCGACGGCGAGGCGGCGTGCGCTAGACGCGTAGGCTGCCACCAGGGCGCCCGCGATGCCCCAGCACGCGATCCACGCGGACTCCAGGTACGGCGACGGCAGACGCCACGCCCGCGCATCGCCCCGCGCCAGCCGCAGGAGCTGGTCGACGACCAGGGCGTGCAGCACGACGCCGGGTAGCAGCCGGTCGCGCCCGCCCGCGTGGCTGAAGGGCGAGAAGAAGAGGTCCGGGGTGCTCTCGGCGATGCTGCCGACGACCACCACCCGATCGCGCAGCGCCTCCACGCCGACGCGGCCCGCGAGCAGATCGCGCACGGCATGCACGGGCACCGCGGACGGCGGGCGCCGGTGATCGAGCAGGAGCTGGAAGCCCGCCGCGTCGGCGGCGACGTAGGGGCCGTCGCCAGGCTCCACCGGCGCGAGGGTGGCGGCGCCCAGTCGGGCGCGGTCCGGGTGGTCGGGATCCGGCACGAGGGTGAGGCCCTCCGGCGCGAGGCCGAGGAGCGCGAGGCGCATCGCGAGGGCGATCCCGACCGTCTCGCCGTCGTCCAGGAAGAGCAGCGCACGCCGCACCACCCCGCCGGGATCCGGGAGCACGTCGCTGAAGCCGACCCGCTCGGTGCCCGCGACGGCCGGCGGAGGCGGGACGCCGCCCGCGGCGCCGGCCCCGAAGCGCGTGACCGCCACGATCTCGGAGTGCGAGCGCAGGACCGCCTCGAACACGGCGGTGCCGGGCGGGACGGGCAGATCACGATAGAAGTCGAGCCCGATGGCGCGCGGCCCGTGGGCCGCGATCCCCTCGAGCACGGTGGCGAGCGTCGCGTCCGGCACGGGCCAGCCGAACGCGTGCACGTCGCGCTCGTCGAACGCCACCACGGCCACCGGGATCGGTGAAGACGGCGTCGTCGCGCGGGCCCGCAGCCACGCATCGTGCAGCGCGAGCTCCGCGGGCTCGAGCAGCCCGACCGCTCGGACGAGGAGCACGACGCCGGACACCGCGATGCCGATGAGGAGGGCGGGCACGAAACCGTCGCCACGGGACCTGCCGCGACGACGCCGCCCGGCGGCGTCGACCCGGACAGCGTCCCGGCGTGGCACAACGGTGGCAGGCATGGCGGATGGCGAATCGAGTGCGGGCGACCGTGCCCGGGTGCAGGATGCCACATCGCCACCGTCCGATCGGCACCGACGCCGGCCGCAGCGCCGCCGACGGGTCGCGGGCCCGGGAGGTGGCAGCGAAGCCCGTCGTGCGCCCCGCAACCGGCTGCGCGCGCCGCAGCCACGCGCGGGCTTCGTGCCGGTCTGGCTCCGCGCGCCCGGTCAGCCTGCGGCGGGCGGCCCCGCCCACGCGCGGGTCCAGCGCGCCGCCACCAGCAGCCACACGGCCACCGCCTGCACGGCGCCGGAGGACATCCCCGGCAGCACGCCACCCGCCACGTCCGGGAACAGCCACCCGGCCATGGACACGCCGGTTGCCGCGGCGAGGATGGCGGGCACGAGCCCGTAGAGCAGCACCAGGTAGAGCAGCGCGGCCGCGTCCGCGCGGGCCCGCCGCCGACCCAGATTGAGGAACATCACGATCCCGGCGTCGCGGGCAAAGAACACGAGCGATGAGGCACCCAGGGTGGCCGCCGGGCTGCCGTCGACGATCAGGGCCGCGGTCACCGCGCCGGCGAGGGGCAGCGTCAGGGTCCACAGGGGCAGGCCCTCGAGCGCCTCGCGCACCGAACCGCGCCCGAGGTCGGCCAGCATGCGCCGCAGGGACACGGGGTCCTTGCGCTCGAGGAACAGCATCCCGTAGCCGAGCGCCAGCGCCACCCCGTGCGCGCAGAGCAGGCTCGCGTCCACGACCTCCACGCCGTTGATCTCGATCACCGTCGCCGGCGCGCGGCCATCGTGCCACGCCCAGCCGGCGGCGTAGGCCATGCAGAACACCACGAAGCCGGTCCACGCCAGCGGCGTGTTGCGCAGCTGCAGCTCCGCCCCCATGAGGCGCAGGCAGCCGACGACGGTCCAGGCGGCGAAGGCCCCCACCGACAGGAACACGAACGCCCCCGGGTGCCACTCGGAGCCGAACCAGACCACCGGGCCGCCCCAGCCCTGGTGGTACGCGTTCACGCTGTAGAGCAGCGGCGGCACCGCCGTCACCAGCCCCACCACGTGCAGGCCCAGCGCGCTGCGGCGAGCCAGCGGCGCCTCCCGCGACGCCAGGTGCAGGCTGGCCAGCAGGCCCATGGCCTGGGCGAACAGGATGACGAGCCCCAGCAGCAGGGCGTGGGCGGCCGCGTCCGCCGGCGCCATGCGCGTCGCGCCGCCGATCGCCACCAGGGCCAGGCACGGCGCGCACACGTACCAGGTGAAGGCGGGCGCGCCCGCCAGCTTGGCCCAGGTCATGGACCAGGGGCTCAGGGACGACAGCCGCTGTTGATCCCAGGTGCCCTCCAGCACCTCGCTGGTGACGGCCTCGGAGGTGGCGCGCGCGCCCCACAGCACGCCCACCGCGATGACCACCCAGTACGCGACCGTGCCCATGTGGTCCAGGGCATCCCCGTTCGAGCCCAGCCAGACCAGCGTGAATATCCCGGCCAGGATCACCGGCGCCGCCACCAGCCGGTGGGGCGTCAGCTCGAGCCAGAGGTAGCGCTGCAGCTCCGGGTTCACCAGGCCTGCTCCTCGCCCGCCCGCACCCGGCGCAGGTACTCGTCCTGCAGCGTGGCGCCGGCCTGCGTGAGGCCGCTCACCGCGAGTCCCGACTCGACGCAGGCGCGCAGCAGCGCGGCGCGCCCCCGCGCATCGCCGTCAAAGGCGAACACCACGGCGCCATCCTCGACACGGGCGACGCTCACGCCGGGGAATCGCGTGACCACGTCCGGCACCCGGTCCAGCGGACCTGCCACCTCAAGGCGCAGCAACGGCGCATCGCCACGATGGCTCACCGGGCGCTGCTCGAGCAGGCGGCCGTCGCGGATGATCATCATGTCCGTGGAGTACTCGGCCAGCTCCGCCAGGATGTGAGATGACACGAGCAGCGTGACGCCATCCGCCTGCAGGCGACGCATCAGCGCGGCGAGATCGTGGCGCGCCTCCGGATCGAGGCCCGACGCGGGCTCGTCCAGCAGCAGCACCGGTGGGCGGTGCACCAGCGTGCGCGCGATGGCCAGGCGCTGGCGCTGACCACGGGACAGGGCACCGACCTGGGCCTGCATCAGGCCTGCCAGGTCCAGGTCGGCAGCCACCCGCTCCACCACGCCGCGACAGTTCGCGGGGTCGATGCCCTGACCGCGCGCCGCATGCCACAGGCTCTGGGCCACCGTGAGGCTGTCGTAGAGACCGTAGAAGTCCTTCAGGTAGCCGATGCGCCGGTGACCCTCCCGCGGCTCGGCCAGCATGTCGACCCCATCCACCTGCACGGCGCCGGACAGGGGACGTAGCAGCGCGGCGATGCACGACAGCAGCGTGGTCTTGCCCGCGCCGTTGGGGCCCACCAGCGCGGTGACGCTGCCCCGCGCGACGGAGAACGAAACCCCGTGCAGCGCCCGGTGGGCCGGGTAGTCGAAGACCAGGTCGCGCACGGCGATGGCGGGGGCGGCACTGGCCATGACGGCGATTGTAGGGGAGCGTGGCGCGGGCGCCGTGACGACGCACACCGTGTCCAGGGCCGGCGCCTCAGCGGCCACTCCCGCCGGCCGCGGCGTCAGGCGCCCCGCACGCCAGGCGGCGTGTCATCAGGTGGTAGCGCTGGCGGGCCTCGAAGCCAGCCCCGGCGTAGAGCCGTCTCGCCGCCCCGTTGTCCCGCGCCACTTCCAGGTGCAGCGCGTGAACTCCCAGCACCGCGCACTCGTGGCACACCTGCTCCAGCGCCGCGCCGCCGACGCCCTTGCCCCGATGCCGTTCCACCACGAAGACCTCGTCCAGGAAGGCGTCGCGGCCCCGGAACTCGATGCTGTAGCCGAAGCACACCGCCACGTAGCCCGCCAGCTCGCCGCCCAGCGTGATCAGCCACACGCGCCCCAGCTGCGGGCCCTCCAGCAGCGGGCCCAGGACGCGCCGCCGGGTGTCGTCGTCGAAGCCGATACCCTCGTATGCGTGGTACGCCGCCACCAGCGGCAGCAGCCGCTCCAGGTCGGCGGCGGTGGCGAGCACGAGTCCCGGCGCGGGCGGCGTCATGGTCGAAGGGTACGTGATCCGCGCTACCCGGCGACATGTCCGGACCTGACCCGCCTCGGCTGCTGCCCGATACCGGCCCGCGGCATTCAGGAACGCGGGAAGCAACGACCTGGAGATGCCGGTAGATTTGGGCCTGCAGCCCCGTGTTCGTGAATAATGACGACCGACACCTGTTCCGAGCCCTGCTACGCACGCTTCGTGCTGCGGAGGACGGCATGGGTCGATGCGCCCCGCCGTGAACCCGTCCCTGGGGGCTTGGAGGCGGCGTCCATGCCGCCTACGGGCGCATCGACCTATGCCGTCCTCTGCCTTGGCCGGTGATCTGCGATCCGGAGCACCCGTTGAGGCCCGGCGATTCGAGCACTCACGTGAAGGAGCGACCCAGTCCATGGCCGAGATCATGAGAGCGCTGGTGAAGCGCGCCGCCGAGCCCGGGATCTGGATGGAGTCCGTGCCGAAGCCGGCACCGGGCACCAACGAGGTGCTGATCAAGGTGGAGAAGACCGCCATCTGCGGCACCGATCTGCACATCCACAAGTGGGACGAGTGGGCCCGTCGCACCATCAAGCCGCCGCTGGTCATCGGCCACGAGTTCGTGGGCCGGGTGGTGGAGCTGGGGCCCGGGGTGGACAACTACGAGGTCGGCGACCGGGTGTCGGCGGAGGGCCACATCACCTGTGGCCAGTGCCGCAACTGCCGCGCGGGCGTGCGCCACCTGTGCACCCACACCCGCGGCATCGGCGTGAACCGCGACGGCGCCTTCGCCGAGTACATCGTGGTGCCGGCCCAGAACCTGTGGCTCATCCCCGAGACAATCCCCTCCCAGATCGCAGCGTTCTTCGACCCGTTCGGCAATGCCGCCCACTGCGCGCTGGCATTCCCGCTGGTGGGCGAGGACGTGCTGATCACCGGCGCCGGCCCCATCGGCATCATCGCTGCCGGGATATGCCGCCACATCGGCGCACGTCACGTGGTGGTCACCGACGTGAACGACTACCGCCTGGGCCTGGCCGGCGCCATGGGGGCGACACACTTGGTCAACGTCACCCGCGAGAGCCTGGACGAGGCGATGAAGGCCCAGGACATCCGCGAGGGCTTCGACGTGGGGCTGGAGATGTCCGGCAATCCGCAGGCCTTCAACGACATGCTCAGGCACATGTATCACGGCGGCAAGATCGCCCTGCTGGGGATCCTGCCCGCGGACACCCTCATCGACTGGGACCAGGTGATCTTCAAGGGGCTCACGATCAAGGGGATCTACGGCCGGGAGATGTTCGAGACCTGGTACAAGATGACGCAGCTGGTGCTCGGCGGCCTGGACCTCGGCCCGGTGCTCACCCACCGCATACCCATCGACGACTTCCAGCACGGCTTCGACGTCATGGGCAAGGGCGAGTGCGGCAAGGTGGTGTGC
>JBFHNV010000230.1:0-9678 GCA_041593595.1 Gammaproteobacteria bacterium | reverse complement strand
GAGCTGGGTCTGGATCCGGACACCCCGGCCATGCGTCGCCTGGCGGTGCTGCTCGACGAGCTGCTGGGCTTCCCCCGTCACCTGTCGCAGCACACCGGCGGCTTCGTCATCGCCCGCGACAGCGTGGAGACGCTGGTGCCGGTGGAGAACGCGGCCATGCCGGAGCGCACCGTGATCCAGTGGGACAAGGACGACCTCGAGTCCCTGGGGCTGCTCAAGGTGGACGTGCTGGCGCTCGGCATGCTCACCGCCATCCGCAAGGCCTTCGACCTGGTGGCGCTCCATCGCGGGCGGCGCTGGACCATGGCCACGGTGCCGGCGGAGGATCCGGCGGTGTACGCCATGGTGCAGCGCGCCGACACGGTGGGCGTGTTCCAGATCGAATCCCGCGCCCAGATGGCCATGCTGCCGCGTATGAAGCCCGCATGCTTCTACGACCTGGTCATCGAGGTGGCCATCGTGCGCCCGGGCCCCATCCAGGGCGGCATGGTGCACCCGTATCTGCGCCGCCGGCAGGGACTGGAGGCCGTGAGCTATCCCTCCGAGGCGGTGCGCGGCGTGCTCGGGCGCACCCTGGGGGTGCCCATCTTCCAGGAGCAGGCCATGCAGCTCGCGGTGGTGGCGGCGGGTTTCACCCCCGGCGAGGCGGACCGGCTGCGCCGTGCCATGGCGGCGTTCCGCAAGCGCGGCAGCCTCGGGCCCTTCGAGGAGCGCCTGGTGGAAGGCATGCGCGCGCGCGGTTACGACGAGGCCTTCGCGCGCCAGGTGTTCCGCCAGATCGAGGGCTTCGGCGAGTACGGCTTCCCCGAGTCCCACTCCGCGAGCTTCGCGCTGCTGGTGTACGTGTCCGCCTGGCTCAAGCGCCACGAGCCGGCGGCCTTCACCGCGGCGCTGCTGAACAGCCAGCCCATGGGCTTCTATGCCCCGGCGCAGCTGGTGCGCGACGCCCGCGAGCACGGCGTGGAGGTGCGCGGCGTGGACGTGCTGGCGAGCGCGGTGGACTGCACCCTGGAGCGCGGGCGGGGCGGCGACCCGGCGCTGCGCCTGGGGCTTCGCATGATCAAGGGGCTGGCCCGGGAGGCGGCCGAGCGCATCGTGGCGGCGCGGGCCGGGCGCGCGCCGGCGAGCGTGCAGGAGCTCGCCCGGGCCGCGGAGCTCACGGGCGCGCATCTGCGCTGTCTGGATCGCTCCGGCGCCCTGGCGGGGCTGGCCGGGCACCGCCGCCTGGCGCGCTGGGCGAGCCTGGCGGTGGGGCCGCCCGGCGGGTTGCTGGAGGACGCGGTGGTGGCGGAGGGCACGCCGCTGCTGCGCGCCCCCCGCGAGGGCGAGGACCTGGTGGCGGACTACGAGACCCTGGGCCTGAGCCTCGGGCGCCATCCGCTCGCGCTGCTGCGCGAGGCGCTGGCGCGGCGGGGCTTCGCCGACGCCGCGGCGGTGCGCGCCGCGGGCCACGGCGACGCGCTGGCCGCCGCGGGGCTGGTGATCAACCGCCAGCGCCCGTCCACCGCCAGCGGGGTGATGTTCCTGACGCTGGAGGACGAGACCGGCCACATCAACCTGGTGCTGTGGCCCAAGACCGTGGAGCGCCAGCGCCGCACGGCGCTGCGCGCGCGGCTGCTGGGTGTGCGCGGTCGCGTGGAGCGCGAGGGCGAGGTGGTGCACCTCATCGCCCGCCACCTCACGAACCTGAGCCCGCTCCTCGGCCGCCTCGTCACCGAGTCACGCGACTTCCGCTGATCGGTGCACGGCGCCTGGGGAGCGCAGAGGCCTCTGTGGTTGAGAAATCTCGCGCCTCCGTCCGCGACATGCCAGCCGCCGCGCGATCGACGCGATCAGACCACGTCGCCGAAGGGCACCGGTCTGCCGATGGCGTAGCCCTGCACGTAGTCCACGCCCATCGCCGCGAGCTTGGCGCGCACCTCGTCGTGCTCCACGAACTCGGCGATGGTCTTCTTGCCCATGACGTGGCCCACCTCGTTGATGGAGCGCACCATGGCCGCGTGGATGGGATCCTCGTGCATGTCCTTGACGAACATGCCGTCGATCTTGAGGTAGTCCACGTCCAGGGTGCGCAGGTAGGCGAACGACGACAGCCCGGCGCCGAAGTCGTCCAGGGCAAAACGCACGCCGCTCGCGCGCACCGTGGCCATGAACTCCTGGACCGCGTCCAGGTTCGAGATCGCCGCCGTCTCGGTGATCTCGAAGCACAGCTTGCGCGCGGCCCTCGGGTGGCTCCGCATACGCTCCTGCACCCGGGCGAGAAACGCGGCTTCGCCCAGGGATTGTCCCGAGAGATTCACCGACATCACCGCCAGGTGATCCAGGAACAGCGGCGAGCGCTCCAACCACCCGAGCGTCTCGTCCAGCACCCACGCATCAATCTGGCTGGCCAGGTTGTAACGCTCGGCGGCCGGCAGAAAGGCCCCGGGGGTGAACACGCGCCCGTCGCTGGCGCGCATGCGCAGCAACGCCTCGAAGTGAAGGAGACCGTCGCTGCCGGCAGCTGGCGCGATGGGCTGCAGCAGCAGCTCCAGGCGGCCTTCCGCGAGCGCGGCGTGGATGCGTGCCACCCAGTGCATCTCGCCCTGGCGCAGGTTCAGCGTGGAGTCGTCCAGGGTGTAGAGCTTGACCCGGTTGCGACCCCGCTCCTTGGCGGCGTAGCAGGCGGAGTCGGCGGCGCGCATGACGTCCGACGCCGTGGTCATTCCGGATCCGAGCGGCGCGACGCCGATGCTCGCGGTGATGTGGAACTGCTGCCCTTCCCAGGTGAACGCGCACCTGGAGATGGCCTGACGCAGCTTCTCTGCGGTGGCGACGGCACGCTCCTTGTCGCAGTCACGCAGCAGCACCGCGAACTCGTCACCGCCGAGTCGGGCCACCGTGTCGGCGCCGCGCAGCCCGTCGTGCAGCAGCCGGGCCAGTCGGTTGAGCAGGGCGTCGCCCGCGGCGTGGCCGCAGGTGTCGTTGATCAGCTTGATCTGGTCCACGTCGAGGAAGCACACCGCATGATCGCGGCTGGACGCGGGACGCTCGCCGAGCAGGTGGGCGATGCGCGCCTCCAGGGCGCGCCGGTTGGCGAGCCCGGTGAGGTCGTCGTGGCTGGCCTGGTAGGCAAGGCGGCTGGCCAGGCGGTGGGCCTCGGTGACGTTGCGGGCGCTGCCGCGGTAGCCGCGGAATGCGCCGTCGGCGCCGGCCAGAGGCAGCGCGTTGAGGCTGACCACGCGCTGGGCCGCGCCGGACTCGCCGAGGCGCACCTGGCAGTCGCGCAACGGCTGGCGGGCCCGCAGGCTGCGGGCCACCGGATCGATGTCGCGGGGATCGCCGGAGGAGCGCAGGTGCTCGAGGAAGGATTCGCCCAGCAGATCGCCGTCGCGGGGGGCGAGCCCGGTGCCGCCGGCGCCGGACGTGAAGACGTAGCGCAGGTTCGCGTCCAGCTCGAACAGCCAGTCGCCGGAGCTCTCGGCGAAGCTGCGGAAACGGTCTGCCTCCTCGCGAAGCCGTGCCTCGCGGCGACTCGACTCGCTCACGTCCTCCAGGCGGGCCAGCACGCCGCCGTTGCCGGTACGCTGGAAGCGGGCACGCAGCCAGGTGCCGGATCGCCACTCGATCTCCAGCGCGTCGCCGCTGGCGGCGCGCAGGTGTGCCCGGTAGCCGGGGAGCCAGCCGGGGGCACCGCCGCCGAGCCCGGCGAGCAGGGCGTCGAAGGCCATGCCCGGCACCGGGGAGTGGCCGATCGCATCACGATGCCAGCGGGTCCACGCGGCATTGCAGGCGAGCACGTCGCCCGCGGCGCCGATCAGGGCGAAACCCTCGTCCACCCCGTCGAGGGCGCGAGCCAGCTGCTCGGTTCCGGCAGAGTTTCCGTCCCGCCCGCGGCCGTGTGGATGCGCGGAAGGGGCAGTGGCGCTCATTCGGGCGCCCGCGGACGCCGCGGCACTGTTCGTTTCCTGATGAGCATGGTCTGCCACTGAACACGCCGCCGGGCGCAGCAGCGGCCGGCGAACTGGCTTTCCTGTCGTCGGAGGTGAGCCTGCGCCCCCTCCGGGGTGGACTATCGGCCGCGAGGCTGCCTCCTTGAGCCAGGCCGGCCCCTCAGGCCGCGTCCTCGGTGGGTCGCGGCCCCGTGCCTCTCAGCACCTCGGCGAGGGGCACCGGGCGGCCGATGCCGAAGCCCTGCAGGTAGTCCACGCCCATGTCGGTGAGCAGCTGCGCGTGGGAGGGGCCGCTCACGTACTCGGCGATGGTCTGCTTGCCCAGCACGTGACCGATGTCGTTGATGGAGCGCACGACCGAAAGGCTCACGGCGTCGTGCTCGATGTCGCGAACGAAGGCGCCGTCGATCTTCAGGTAGTCCACCGGCAGGTCGCGCAGGTAGGCGTAGGACGACAGGCCGGTGCCGAAATCGTCCAGCGCGAAACGGCTGCCGTGGGTGTGGATCACCTCCATGAAGGCCTTCGCACCGGCCAGGTCCGCGATGGTGGCGGTCTCGGTCACCTCGAAGCACAGCCGGCGCGCGATATCGGGGTGGGCCTCGAGCTGGCCGACCAGGAAGTCGTGGAACTCCCGGTCGCCCAGGGAGCGGCCCGACAGGTTGATGGAAAAGCTGACGCCGGCGCCGGGAGCGCCGGCGTTCGCACGCAGCGTGTCCAGGGCGCAGGTCACCACCCAGCGGTCCACCAGGGTGGCGAGACCGTAGCGCTCCGCGGCGGGCAGGAACGCCCCCGGAGCGCTCAGCGACTCGTTGTCGTCCACCATGCGCAGCAGCAGCTCGAAGCGCCGGGCACGCTGTCTCGGGCCGGGGCCGCTCGCCACGATGGGCTGGGCATAGAGCTCGAAGCGGTCCTCGGCGAGCGCGCGGTTGATGCGCGAGACCCAGTCGAGCTCGCCCTCGCGCTGCGCGATCTCCGCGTCGCCGGCGGCATACACGTGGACGCGATTGCGCCCGCGGTCCTTGGCCAGGTAGCAGGCGCTGTCCGCGGCCCTGAGCGCTTCCGTCTCGTCGCCCTGCCGGCCGTCGATGGGCACGAGGCCGATGCTCGCGCCCAGGTGGAAGCGCTTGCCCTCCCAGGTGAACTCGTAGCGCTCTATGGCGCCGCGCAGGCCGTCCGCAACGGCGCTCGCCTGGGACAGGCTGCAGTGCTCGAGCAGCAGCGCGAACTCGTCGCCGCCGAGGCGTGCCAGGGTGTCGCGGCCGCGCACCTGCCCCTTCAGCGTGCGGCCGAGCTGGCGCAGCAGCTCGTCGCCGGCGGCGTGCCCACAGGTGTCGTTGACCACCTTGAACTGGTCGAGATCCACGTAACACAGGGCATGGTGCACGTCGGCGCCCCGCGCCGATTCGACCACCTGTGCGAGACGCCGTTCGAACTCGCGCCGGTTGACCAGGCCCGTGAGGTCGTCGTGGGTGGCTTGCCAGGCGAGCTGGACCGACAGGCGCCGCGCGTGGGTCACGTCCCGGCCGCTGCCCCGGTAGCCGCGGAACCGGCCCTCCTCGTCCGACAGCGGCCGCGCGCTCACGCTGTGGATCACCTCCTGTGTACCCTCCACGGTGCCGTCGAACTCGACGTCCACCAGCGTCTCGCGGGCGCGCAGCGCGGCGAGACAGCGGCGCCCGTCGTCGCGTGCGCGCGCCCCCGGGGCGATGATGGCCTCGAACGGCCGGCCCAGGATCTGCGCCTCGGCAATCCCGGTCAGGGTCTCGAAGCGTCGCGAGACGAAGGTGAAGCGGAGATCGCGGTCGGTCTCGAACAGCCAGTCGGCGGCAGTCTCGGCAAAGTCCCGGAAACGCTCCTCGCTCTCGAGCAGCGCCTGCTCGCGCGCCTTGAGCTCCGTGATCTCGCTGTAGATGATCAGGGTCTCGCCCTCCGGCGTGCGCCGGTCGCGCAACTGGAACCATCGCCCCGGCTCCAGCTCCACCTCCATGGGGGTGGAGCATTCGCGATGGCGGCGCATGCGCTCCGCGATCCAGCGCTCCCGGTCGTCCTGCGCCGCGGGAAAGCGTCCGCTCGCCACGTTGCTGCGCACGATGTCCTCGAAGCGAACGCCCCGGCGGATGATGCGGCGGGTCGCCTCGGGTGCGATCTCGTACCAGCGGCTGTTCCACACCACCAGCCGGTCGTCGGCATCGAACAGCGCGTAGCCGTCGCTGAAACTCTCGATGGCCTCCAGGTAGCGGGAGTGCGCGGTCTGTGCCTCCACTTCGGCGGTGCAGTCCACGCCGGTCCCCCGATAGCCGCAGAAGCTGCCGTCGGGGGCGTACACCGGCACGCCGCTGATGCGGAACTGGCGGCGATCGCCGTCGTCGCGCTCGATGAAGTAGGTGAACCCGCGGAACGGCCGCCGTGCCGCGAGATCGGCCAGGTGCTGGCACCAGGCATCCGGCGACGCCCCGTCCGGCGCCACCTCCGAGCGCCGGCGACCGAGGAACCGGATCGCGTCGATGCCGGTGAGCTCGGTGAATCGCCGCGACAGGAAGGTGAAGCGCATCTGCGCATCGGTTTCCCAGTACCAGTCGCTGGAGGCCGTGGCGTAGTCGCGCAGGCGCTGCTCGCTCAGCAGGGTGCGGGCTTCACGAGACTTGAGCTCGGTGATGTCGGTGCACAGGACCATGATGGACCCGTCGGGGCAGCGGTGATCGCGGGCCAGGTGCCAGCCGCCGTCCTCGCGCTCCACCTCGAACACCTCGCCGCCGCGCCAGAAGGCTTCCAGGCGTTCGCGGATCCAGACCTCCTCCTGGCCGCGGGCGTTCAGGAAGTGCCCCTGCTCCACCTGGTGCCGCAACAGGCTCTCGAAGTCGATCCCGGGACGCACCAGGGGGTCCAGGTCGCAACCCTGGATCCGGCGGTAGGTGTCGTTGCACGAGACCAGCCGGCCGTCCGCGTCGAACAGGGCGATGCCGTCCGAGAGGCCGCTCAGCGCGCCCGCCAGGCGCGCCTCGGCGGTGCCCGCCCGATTGCGGGCGACGATCTCGTCGGTGACGGTGGCAGCGGTGCCTCGGTAGCCGAGGAACCGTCCCGCGGCGTCGAAGCGCGGCGTTCCACTGACCCGCACCCAGCGCTCGCGCCCTTCCGCGTACTCCGGCTTGATCTGGTAGACCACGTCGCGAAAGGGACGGTGTGCGGCGCGCTCGGCCAGGTAGCGCTGCCATTGCTCCCGGTCCAGCGGCCGCAGGGTCAGCTCCTCGCGGGTGCGGTCCAGGATCTGCTCGCGGGTGGCTCCCACGCCGGGCAGGCGCGTGGCGGAGAAGTGGGTGAATCGGTGCTCGGCGTCGGTCTCCCAGTACACGTCGTTGCCGGCCTCGGCCAGATCGCGGTAGCGGGTCTCGCTCTCGCGCAGGGCCTGCTCCGCACGCCGGCGCTCCGTCAGGTCCACCAGGGCGCACTGCACGGCGCGGGCACCGTCCCAGTCCACCACCCGCACCGCCGCCTCCAGGTGGGCCACGCTGCCGTCCGGGCGAACGGCATCGAACAGGTAGCGCGACGGCGCGGCACGGCCGGCCATGCGGGCCTCGAAGTAGCCCTGCACGCGCGGCCGGTCGTGGGGAGCCACGCGCTCGATGCCGGGACCCGCCTGCTCGAGGGCGGCCACGTCGGCGAAGCCCAGCATGCGCGCGGCGGCGTCGTTGGCGAAGAGCACGCGGTGGTCACGGTGGACCAGGACGCCCTGGATGGAGCCCTCCACCAGGTCCCGCCAGCGCCGCTCGGCCGCCTGCGCCTGCCGTGCGACGTTACCCGGGGAGCGCTCGGCCCCCGGAGTCTGCGCGGTCGCGGCGTTGTCCTCGGCGCCTGGCATCAAAGGCTGGGTCCTGACACGGCCGCCCCTGGCGGCGTGGGGCGAGGGTGTCGTCGCTTATCGTCAAGCGCCGCCAAGACTTTAGGGAATCGTCACCCCGTCGCGCCCCCCGCGCCGTCACGCTTCCGCCATAATCCCCTGTGCGCCTCGCCGCTCACGGGGCGGGAGGTGCCTGTCCTGTCGTCATTGCCGGCCCATGCCGTCGCGCTGGTGCTGCTCGCGGCGCTGTGCCATGCGAGCTGGAACGCGCTCGTGAAGATCGGCGGCGACCGCCTGGTGGTGCTCGCGGTGGTGAACTTGGTGGGTGCGGCGGTGGCGCTCGCGGCGCTGCCCTTCGTGGCGCCGCCCGCGCCGGCCTCCTGGCCGTGGATCGTCGCCTCGGTGCTGGTGCATCTCCTCTACTATGCATGCCTGGTGCGCCAGTACCGCGTGGGCGATCTGAGTCACGTCTATCCCCTGTCGCGAGGGCTCTCGCCGCTGCTGATCGCCGGTGGCGCCGCGGCCGCGGCGGGCGAGACCCTGTCACTGCACGCCACGGCCGGGATCGCGCTCGCCAGCGCCGGCATCGCGAGCCTGGCCTTCGAGGGGGGACCGCCCTGGCGCCGCGATGCCCGGCCGGCGCTCTACGCCACCGGGACGGCCGTGGTGATCGCCTGCTACACCATCATCGACGGCATGGGCGTGCGCCGCGCGGGCAGCGCCGGTGGCTACGTGGCCTGGCTGTTCCTGCTCGACGGTCTGCCCATCGCGCTGTTCGCGGCCGCGCGCCGCGGCCGCGAGCTCAGGCGCATCGTCGCGAGGGAGTGGGCCAAGAGCCTGCTCGGCGGCTGCCTGGCCATCGCGGCCTACGGCCTGGTCATCTGGGCCATGAGCCTCGGGCCCATGGCGCAGGTCTCGGCGCTGCGCGAGACCAGCGTGATCTTCGCCGCGCTGATCGGCGTCGTGCTGCTCGGGGAGCGCTTCGGGCCACGCCGGGTCGTGGCGGCGGTGCTGGTGGCCACGGGGCTCGTGATCCTGAACGGCGGCGGGGCGATCAAGGCCGGGTGACGGTCGGGTCCTCGGGCGACGGCTGGCGGGCCTCTACCTCGGGCTCGGAGCCGCGCACGATGGTGGCGTCGTCGTCGTCTGCGGTGTGAGAGAGATCGGCGAACACGGTATCGGACATCATCGTGCGGTCGGTCTCGAACATGTCGAGCACGAGAAACTCGAACTCGTGCTTGTGGAAGCGGATGCGGTCGCCGTGCTTGAGGCGGGTGGATGTCTCGATGCGCGCGTTGTTCACGAAGGTGCCGTTGAGGCTGTTCTGGTCGGTGACCCAGAACGAGTGGTCCTTGTACTCGAGCAGCGCGTGGCGGCGCCCGACGGTGCTCTCGTCGATGACGATGTACTCGGCAGCGTCGGAGTCGACGCCCTTGAGCCTGCCCACGATGGTGGGCTTGTCCCCGAGCTCGTAGCTCTTCTCCTCGGTGATCCCGCCGATGTCGTTGAGAAAGGCCTTGGGCATGAGGCCATCGGCCGCCGCCGCGACGGGCGCGGGCCGACGGCGCACCACCACGATCACCAGCGCCGCCAGGGCCAGCAGCAGCGCGGCGCCGCCCACGGCCAGCGCCAGGATCGGCTTCGAGTCCGCTGCCGTCGGCGCCACGGGCGCCGCCGGCAGCGGCTGCGCCGCCGCCGGCGCGGGCATTTCGGCGGTGACGACGTCCCGCTTCCCGGTGGACGGCTCGGAGGTGGAGTCCGCGACATCCGCGAGCGCCGGCTGGTCCTGCGCGATCCCGGAGGGGGCGTCGACGGCGTCGCCGCCGATGTTCACTGCCGGCAAGGTGACCTTGGGGAGCTCCGTCTCCGGTAGCGACACCTCGGGCAGGCCGGCGCCGGACCCGGGGATCG
>JBFHNV010000229.1:0-9688 GCA_041593595.1 Gammaproteobacteria bacterium | reverse complement strand
GGGGTGTAGCGGGCGCGTGCCCACGCCGGTGTACACGCGCGGCTGCTCGGGCGTCGCCCAGCCGTTGTCCTGCACCACCCGCACCCCGTACGGCGCCTCGCCCGAGCACCAGGCCGAGGGGCGCTCGGCCATGTCCTGCAGCACCCCCAGACGGGCGTTCTCCAGCACCTGCTCGGCGCTCGCGACGATGGGCTCGAAGCCGTTGCCGCCGCAGCCGAACACCGCCACCGTCACGCTGCTGCAGCGGTAGGAGTAGCGCTGCGGGTCGTGGGGCCAGCCCGGGTGCGGCGCCTCCACCAGCTCCCGGCACAGGCCCTGCTCGATACAGGTCGCGGCGGCGGCGGGAGCGGACCACAACAGCGTGCCGGTGAGCGCCGCCGCGAGGGTGCACAGCCAGCGCGGCCGGCGTCGCGGGTGGCAGGAAGCGAAACGGCGCGAGGCGTCGAGGAATCGATTCATCGGGTGCGCGTGCGTGGCCAGAGGCTGCGCCACCGAGGGTGCACCCAGCGTCTGCCGCGCACAGTGGGCCGTCGGACGTGCGTGTGTAGGCCTGCGTCGATGCGTCCGCATTGACGCGCAGCCGAAGACGGCGCGCGCTGCGCGCACCCGATTCTTGACGGCCATGACCCGTGCTCCCCGGTGCCCCAGTCCCCGGGAACGAACACTGTTCAATCCTCGCGCACGCTGTCCACAGCCGTTGAATCCTGTTCTGTAAAGAAGTGTGCAGCGGATGTAACGGCAGTGTTACAAAGCGGATACGCGTGCCGGTCGATGCGCGGCGCCTTGGACCGACCAAGGTCTGGAGTCCACGGGCAAGAGTCCGTGGTGACGTTGCCCTCGGACGTGGACGCGAAGCTCGCCGAGCTGGCGTGACGCCGGGGCGGCCCGCGTCGGCGGGCAGCCCCGTCCTCTGTGCGCAGGGGGGTGTCAGCCGCGCCCGGGCTCCTCGCAGGTGGAATCCGGGAACTCCACCCGGATGCGCGTGCCGACCCCCGGCTCGCTGTCGATCTGCACCGGCCAGCGGAAGCGGTCGGACAGCCGCTTGACGATGGTGAGGCCCACGCCATGGCCGCCGCGCGGGCGCGCGCCGCCACGGTAGAAGGGCTCGAACACCCGGCCCAGGTCGCCCTCGGGCATGCCCGGCCCGCTGTCCTCCACCGTGACGCTCCCCGGGCGGATCTGTATTCGCACGGCGCCGGCATCCGTGTAGTCGAAGGCGTTGCGGATGAGGTTCCCGAGCAGCACCGACAGCACCTTGTCCGAGGCCTCCGTGACGAGCCGGCACCCGGCGTCCACCGTGACCTCGACGGGCTTGTCGCCCAGGCGTGCCCGCGCGCGCTCCAGCTCCTCGTCAACGACCTCGTTCACGCACACCGGGTCGGTGGACAGTCCCTGCTCGGACTCCCGCGCGAGCAGCAGGAACACCTCCGTGAGATCCTCCATCTCGCCGGCGGCGCGGCGGATGCGCTGCACCGACGTGCGGGCCCGCTCGTCCAGCGTGCCCTCCGCCAGCAGCACGTCGGCGGCGATCTTGATGACCGTGAGCGGGCTGCGCAGCTCGTGGCTGGCGTCGCGGGTGAAGTTGCGCTCCCGCTCGGCGAACTCGCTGATGCGCCGGGTCAGCCCCTCCAGCGCCTCCGCCAGGGCCAGCACCTCGTCGTCCGGGCTGCCCGGCAGGCCGTCCGCGGAGAACGCCGCCGCGTCGGGGGCCTGGGGATCGATGCGACGGACCTCGCGCGACAGCCACAGGATGGGTGACAGGGCACGCCGGGAGAGACGCCAGCCGAGCCAGGTGAGCAGGTAGATGACCACCAGCACGCTGGCCAGCGGCACGAGCCCGAAGTAGAGCGCCAGCTCGCTGACCTTGCGCCCGTCGAACACCAGCAGCAGGCGACGGTCGTCGCGCGCGGTGACGTAGGCGACGGAGAAGTCCGACTCCGCCGGCAGGTCGTGGAAGCCCGGGCCCAGGCCGGCCAGGGCGGCCGGGGCGGCACCGGCGTTGCCCGGCACGATCAGGAACCCGGTGAGGTTCAGGGTGTCCGGCAGCGGGAAGGCCGGGTCCGCCTCGCGCTTCGCCCAGAAGTACTGCGCCTCCTCGCGCAGCGCCTGCTTGATGAGCACCTCCTCGATGGCGAAGGCGGCGGCCCACACTCCGAGGACGGCGGCGACGCCGATGAGGATGGCCTGGGCCAGGAAGGCGAGGCCGAAGCGCTCGCCGAGCCCGACCTTACGCGCCATCGCTCTCGGCCAGGCGGTAGCCGGTGCTCTGCACCGTGTGCAGCAGCGGACGGTCGAAGGGGCGGTCGATGGACTTGCGCAGGTTGTAGACGTGGCTGCGCAGCGTGTCGCTGTCCGGCAGCACGTCGCCCCACACCTGACGCTCCAGCTCGCGCCGGTTCACCACCCGGGGCGAGGCCTTCATGAGCACAGTGAGGATCTTGAGCCCGATGGGGGTGAGGGCGATGTCCTTGCCGGCCCGGGTGACCTGGAAGGTGCCGGTGTCCAGCTCCAGATCGCCCACCTTCAGCGTCTCGCTTCGCATCTGGCCCCGGCGGCGCCGGATCTGGGCACGGATGCGCGCCTCCAGCTCCTGGATCTCGAAGGGCTTCACCAGGTAGTCGTCGGCGCCTGCATCCAGGCCTGCGAGCTTGTCCCCGAGGGTGTCCCGGGCCGTGAGCATGATGACGGGCACGTCCCGGCGGGCGTCCCGGCGAAGCCGCTGGCACAGCTCCAGCCCGTCCACCCCCGGCAGCATGAGGTCCAGCACCACCACGTCGTAGTCGTTGGTGACCGCCAGGTGCAGGCCGGTGACGCCGTCGCCCGCGTAGTCCACCGCGTAGCCACGGTCCTCCAGCCAGGCGTAGACCATCTCCGCGATGTCGCGGTGGTCCTCGATGAGGAGAACGCTGCCGCCGCTGCCGGCGCTGTCCATGGGCGTATCCCGGTCCCGTGCTCGGCGAGTATAGACACGCCATCGATGCGCCCGCCGCGCGGCGGCGGCACGGGTGTCGGCGTCTCAGACCCGGAACTGCCGCGCCCGCCTGCTCGCCAGCATCACCCAGTACACCTGGGCACCCACGGCGGCCGCGGGCAGCAGCCAGTGCAGCACCTGCGCGGCGGCGAGCAGCAGCACCAGGAAGCAGAAATCCGCGCGCGACAGCTCGCGGAAGGCGAACACCAGCCACTCACGCGGCCCGTGGGGCACCGCCGGCGGGGCGGTCCCGTCGGCCGGCGGTGCGTCGCTCGCGGGCACCACCAGCCACAGCACCAGCAGGTAGTTGATCGTGGCGCCCGCCGCGGCCGCCAGTCCGGCCGCCAGCCACAGGGGCTCGCCGCTCGCCCGGGTGGCGCCCAGGCCCAGCGCCGCGAAGAACGCCGAGTGGGTCAGCCAGTCCGCGAAGTTGTCCAGGTGTGCGCCGAAGCGGCTGCACTGGCCCCGGGCCCGGGCCACCTCCCCGTCGCAGTTGTCCAGCACGTAGGCCACCACCAGCAGCAGGGCGGCGGCGAGCGGCCCGTGGCCGCCGGGCCGGGTGGCCAGCAGCCAGGCGCTGGCGAGGCCCAGCGCCAGCGACGCGGCGGTGATCTGGTTGGCCGAGACCGGCAGCGTCAGGAGCAAGCGGGTCAAGGGGCGCGACAGGTGGCGGATGAGCGGCAGCGGGCCGGCGGGCGGCGCGGCGGATGACGGTGGGCGGACGCGGGCGCTCATGGGCATGGTGGACGTTCGTCAAGCAAGTCCGAGTACCCTGCTCCGAATTCTGCTAGAGACCCTCCATCCTCCTCTGAGACCGATGAATTGGGAACCGTGACACTGTTCACTCCAATGATCTCACCGATGCGCGAGCGCCAGCCACGCGGGCGATGCCATTCTGGATCGCGGCACGCCGCTGGCGTCTCCGTCCAGCTGCGGATACGGTGCCGCGCTCTATCACGGAGCCGTGTCATGGAACCACGCGACACACGGGGCCGGCCGCGCCGCGGCCTCGGCGCGCTGGCCGCCGCCCTGCTCGCCCTCGCCGGCTGCGGCGGCACGGGCGAGCGCCCACCCATTCCCACGGTGGCCCGGGTGGACCTGGAGCGCTTCATGGGCGACTGGTACGTGATCGCCAGCATTCCCACCTTCATCGAGAAAGACGCCTACAACGCCGTGGAGAGCTACCGGCTCGCCGGCGAGGGGCGCATCGACACCACATTCACCTACCGCGAGGGCGGCTTCGACGGCGAGCAGAAGACCTGGCACCCCACCGGCTTCGTGCGCGACGACGAGAGCAACGCCGTGTGGGGCATGCAGTTCATCTGGCCCATCCGCGCCGAGTACCGGATCGTGTACCTGGACGACGCCTACAGCCAGACCGTGATCGGGCGCAACGCCCGCGACTACGCCTGGATCATGGCGCGCGAGCCGTCCATGCCCGACACGGACTACCGTCGGCTGGTCCAGTTCCTCGGGGACCAGGGCTACGACGTCGCGGCGATCCGCAAGGTGCCGCAGCGCTGGCGCTGAGGTCCCGTCACCACATCATCACGGCGGTCTCGCCCACGCTGTGTGCCCAGTAGAGGCGCACCCGCAGGAAGTACCTACGGCCGGCGAACAGCTTCGCGTCGAAGCGGGCGTTGCGGCTGTACCCGCTGTCGTCGTCCCCCACGCGGAAGCGCGGCTCGCCGTTGACCTCCTCGAACAGCGCCATGACGGTGTCGCTGGTGCCGAAGGTGCTGAAGGTGTACTCCCGCGTCGCCGCCGGCTCCACCAGGTAGTCGGCCTGCTGCCCGGGACCGAGTCGCAGCGGCATCGAGCGGAAGGGCTCGAGGCGCTTGTGGTCCGACTCGCCGAGGGCCGGGTAGAAGCTCTTGACGTACGCCTTGTCACGGGCGGACAGGCCAGGCGCCGGGATGAGGGGCTGGATCTGGAACTTGGTCGGCTTGCGGATCAGCCCCGCCTCGAAGGGGTAGTGCATGATCGAGTCGGGATCCCAGACCGAGCCCTCCACCGTCTCCGGGTCCAGCTTGCGGATGATGTTGTGGAAGGTCTTCTCGCGGCTCCAGCGGTTCGGCGGCTTCGCGAGCTCGGCATATACCTTCTCCTCGTCCCACTCGATCCCGGACTTGGGGTTCTGGTGCTCGTGGGGGAAGCCGAGGGTGTGGCCGATCTCGTGCATGGCCGTGTCGATGTCGAACTGGTCGCCCTTGTCCAGGTTCATCGTGCGCTCGCTGGTGCCCTGGTTGAGCACGCCGCGCCCCACGTAGGACCAGTGGCCGTCGTCGCGCTGGAAGCCGATCCGCACCTCGGCCTCCGCGGCCGCGTCCACCTCCACGAACTGCAGGCCGATGCCGACCGCCTTCCACTGCTTGAACGCGTCGCGCACCAGGTTCTTGTGGGCCTCGGTGCCCCGCCACCGAGCGGGCGTGTTCAGGAAGTGGTAGTGCAGCACGGTGCCGTTGGTCCACTTGTTCCCGGACAGCCGTATCAGCGACGCGCGTTCGGCGTGCACGTTCGCGTCGAAATCCCGCACGGGCTCGGGGACCAGGCCGCAGTAGCGTCGCGGCCGGTCTCGCTCGCTGGAAGCCGGGGAGCGGGAGGTACGTCTCTTCGTGCGCCTGGCCATGGTGCTGACTCCTGTGGTTGCCTGGTCCCGGTCCCGCCGCCGGCGGCGCCGCGCGGTGGGGCCCGGGTGAGTACGCCCGGCGGGACGCGGCGCGTGGTGCGCGGAGCGAGCCCGCCGTGCTCCATCTTCGCGTCGCCATGGGACCAGGAGCAAGTCGCGCCATCTGTGCGAAATCTCACGCGGGATCGACGATTCCGTGCGCGGCCGGAGGGCCGACGGCTCCCGCAACCGGTGGATCCCGTGCGCGCGGCGCGGCCACGGCCATGGCCGGCGGCGCTTCGTGTATAAGGCCCCCACCGTTGTGAATGCGAGCCAGCCATGACCACCCGCGTGCTCTTCGTGTGCCTGGGCAACATCTGCCGCAGCCCCCTGGCCGAGGGCGTGCTCCGCCACCTGGCGGCCGAGCGCGGCGTCGCGGGCGCCTTGGAGGTGGACTCCGCCGGCACCTCGGACTACCACACCGGCGAGGCGCCCGATCCGCGCATGCGCGCGACCGCCGCCAGGCATGGCGTGGAGCTCACCAGCCGCGCCCGGCGCATCGAGGTGGCGGACTTCCGGCGCTTCGATCACATCCTTTGCATGGACGATGCCAACCACGAGGCCCTGCTCGCCCGGGGTGCGCCGCCGGAGAAGGTGCGGCTGCTGCTCACGCTGGTGCCGGAGCGCGGCGTGCGCGAGGTGCCGGACCCGTACTTCGGCGGCGTGGACGGCTTCGAGACCGTGTACGGCCTGGTGCACGGCGCCTGCGCGGCGCTCCTGGACGAGCTGGCGGACACGCCGCGGGACGCACCCGGCGCGAAGCGGGGGACGGATCGCCCGTGAGTCGCGACGCCGCCATCGCGGCGGCGCTCGCACAGGCCGGGCTGACGGCGCAGATCGCCGCCCGCCGGCCCCTGTCCGGTGGCTGCATCCTCGGCGCCGAGCTGCTGGACCTGGCGGGCGGCGAGCGGGTGGTCGCGAAGTCGGCCTCGGGCGCGGCCCGCGGCCTGCTCGCGGAGGAGGCGGCGGGCCTCACGGCGCTGCACGCGACGAACACCGTGGCGGTGCCCGAGCCGCTCGGGCTCGGCGAGGTGGGCGACGCCGCGGCCCTGGTGATGGCCTACGTGGAGCCCGGGCGCGCCTCGCGGGAGGCCTGGGAGGCCTTCGGCCGGGATCTCGCGCGGCTGCACGCGGCGGACGCGGGCACCCGCTACGGCTTCCACATGGACAACCACCTGGGCGCGACGCCCCAGCCCAACGGCTGGGCGGACGACTGGGTGGAGTTCACCGCGGCGCGCCGGCTCGCGCACCAGGCCGAGCTCGCGCGGCAGCGCGGTGCGCTGTCACTGCCCGAGCTCGCGCGGGTCGAGGCCCTGTGCCGCTCCCTGGACCGCTACCTGCCGCGCCACCCGAAGCCCGCCCTGCTGCACGGGGACCTCTGGGCCGGCAACGCGCTACCCGCCGCCGGCGGGCGCATCGCCGTCATCGACCCGGCGGTGCACGTGGGCGACGGCTGGGCGGACATCGCCATGATGCGCCTGTTCGGCGGCTTCGACCCCGCCTGCTTCCGGGCCTACGGGGAGGGTGTGGGTGATCGGGAGAACGTGGACGAGCGCATCGCCGTGTACCAGCTCTACCACGTGCTGAACCACGTGAACCTGTTCGGGAGGGGCTACGCGGGGCAGGCGCTGGCGCTGCTTACGCGGCTGGGGCTCTGAGGTGTCGTGCGCGGATCCGGGCGTCACCTGCGCTGCCGGGCGGCTGCCTTGCATCTGCGCGTTCACGCTCCCCGCCAGGCGGATTCGCCGTTTTGTGAGCCGCATCACGAGCGCCACCTCAGGTTCGTCCCGGTCGTGCCGTCACCCCGTTCTCGAATCCGAAGAAATCCGATGCCGTTCCCCAGGAGCAACGTTCATGGCCTCACGTGTCAACACATTCTGCCGCGTCTCACGTCCGGCGTTCCCGCGAGTGCTCGCGCTCGCCGGCCTGCTGGCCTTCGCCGCCGCCGACACCGTCCACGCGGATCCGCCCTGCTGGGCGCCGGCCCACGGTTACCGGGCCAAGCACGGCGACGCTGGTTGCGGCAAGCACCACGCGAAGAAGTACAAGACGAAGCACAAGGCGAAGCGTCGCGATCACCGGGATTACGACGACCGCCGCCACGACGACGATCGGTACGAGCGCGGGGATGGACAGGCAGGCAGCGCCTCCGCCGGCGGCATCAGTGCCGGCGGCCTGGTGGGCGCCGCCGTCGGCGGCCTCGCCGGGTCGAAGGTGGGCAAGGGCAGCGGCAAGCTGGCCGCCACCGCCGGCGGCGCGGTGGCCGGCTACATCGTGGGTCAGGAGATCGAGCGCCAGGTCAGCGAGCCGCAGCGCTGAGGGGCGATCGCGCCGCGTGGGGGCAACGCAACGGCAGCAAGGGTCGGGTCCCGTGACTTGACCCCTGGCGCTGCCTGCAGGGCGTGACCTGGTTCGCGCGCCACATGCCGCGTCCCCGGCGTCGAGACGCGACGCCTTCCGACGTCTCGTGATTCGAAGTGGTCGTCCGGGGGGCGCCTGCCCGGATCAGGCAGGCTCCGCGCGCCGGCGGATTAGGGAGCGTCGAGTCTTGCCAGGTACGACTGCCACGGGCCCTTCGCCCGCTCGTCCATCTGCTCGAAGGCCAGTCCGATGAGGTAGTCGTCATCGCACTCGGACACGTAGGTCACGGAGCACTCGGCGCCGATGTGCTGGCCATCCGGGAGCTCGATCTGCACCGGCGTTGCCGCCGGGTCCCACCGGGTACGCAGCGCGGCCAGCCGGTGGCCGGGGCACTCGAGCTGCAGTCCAGCCGCGGTGACGTTGGTGCTGTAGAGCTCGAAACCGACCATGTGGACGGTGAGCCGCTTCGAGATCCGCGGCTCGACGCGTCGTGCCGGCGCATCGCTCGCGACCGGGCGCCGGCCGCGCAGGTTGCGTACTGCCTGAATCAGGGCGTTCATGGGCGGAACCCTCGATCTTCTGGGCCGTGTCGGACGGGTATCGGCCGGAGTGAAGCGTCCTTGAGGGTTTCTTGCCCTGCCTGGCCAGGGACCTGCCCCCCCTCCAGATCCAGCGCCCCCGCAGGTTTTGCGACGAGCTCGAGGAACTCGACCTGGTCGAGCCGGTGCGTGCCGACCTCACCCGCGCGGCCGGCGGGAAGAGCAGCCTCACCGGCTTCATCGGACCCTTCGCGAACGTCGGGCGCCGCAACGTCGCCGGCGCCGGCGCGGTGGGGCTCGGGGACACCCGGCACCGGGCGGTGTACCGGGCGCGGTGAGCAATCCGTCCCGGGTCCCGAGAGAGCGGCTGCGGCGGATCCGAGACCGGGGCATCACGCACCATGGTCCACGACCCCGGCCGGTTCCTCTTCGTGGCCGCGCTCGAGAGCGAGTGGGAGGCGACTCGCGACGAGTTCCGGCGCGCGCGGCCCCGGTTCGAGGACCGGGTGGAGCGCAAGCTCTACGACCAGGGCTGGCAGGTGCTGATGGTCGACTTTGTCCCGGAGTGAGGCGGGGCGGCGGCCGGCCTGCTCGCGGGCCCGGTCGTCGTCGATGCCGAGGCGCACGGGCCCGATGGCGCCTGGAGAGATCCGCAGTCGCACCGGTTCGCCGGTGCCGCGCGACGCGCTATGCTGCGAGCGAGCGCCGCGAAACAGGACCTCGTCCCGATCGGAGACGCCTCGATGGTGCAACGACTCGCCGCGGGAATCGCGATCCTGGCGCTCGGCGTCGTGCCGGCCCTCGCCCGTGACGCGTGGGATCAGACCGCGGTGAACGAGCTCGCCAGCGAACTCGCGACCGCGACCCGCGAGCTCAAGGCTGCGCTACTGCAAGTGCCACGGATCGCCGAGGGTGAGCAGCGCCGCGATCCCGACGTCGTCCGCCTTCTCGACACCGTCGATGCGTTGGGAAAGTCCGCGCGCCGGCTGACCCGCGCACTCGGCGATACGAAGGGCTACGATGAGACGCTGCCCATCGTGGACAGGATCCGCGCCCTGGTGCACGACGCCCGGCAGTTCCTGGTGGACCCGGAGACAGACGCGTCAATCGAGCGGAGGATGGAGACTGTCGAGGCCGTGCTGGCATCGC
>JBFHNV010000228.1:0-9725 GCA_041593595.1 Gammaproteobacteria bacterium | reverse complement strand
CTCCTCGCGGCGCGACGCCACGACGGCGGGCTCGAGCCCCGGCGCCAGCTCCGCCGGCGGCACCTCCTCGGTCCGGTCCCGCTCGAACACCTGGCTCAGGACCTCGGCCAGCTCCGCGGCCTTGCCGTTCTGCACGTGGTAGACGAACAGGCGCTCGCCCACCCCGCCTCCCGACTGGTCCAGGCGGGTGACCCACTCGCGCACCCGCGCCAGGTGCTCCTTGCGCGGCGTCACCACCAGCAGGCCGTTCAGGCGATCGATGACCACGAAGCGCACCAGACCCGCCAGCGGTCCCTCGGCGCCGGTGCCGAGCACCTGCTCCAGCTCCTCCGCGAGCTCCGTGGCCGGCACGAAGTCCGGGCGGAACAGGCCCACGGACATGCCGGCCATCCAGTCCACGTCGAACAGATCCACCGCGTCCAGCAGCCGCTCGAGCTCCCCTCCGCTGCCGGCCAGGATCAGCAGGTTGCGCAGGGTGTCCACGCGCACCACGCTGCCCGGGTCGGACAGCGGCTCGATGATGCCGCGCATCTCCTCGGCGCCGATGAACCGCAGGGGCACCACCCGGATCCCGTAGCCCC
Organism: Gammaproteobacteria bacterium; assembly: GCA_041593595.1. Taxonomy (GTDB): domain Bacteria; phylum Pseudomonadota; class Gammaproteobacteria; order HK1; family HK1; genus JBFHNV01. Next base: position 9,144 of record JBFHNV010000228.1, on the reverse strand, counting down.
GCGGAATCGGTGTGCTGGTGTCGCCGAGCTGGGGCGAGACGCGGCCCTGCACCGCCCGCTCCCGTGGCAGCACCTCCAGCAGCCCGCCGCTGTCCACCAGCGCGGCGTTGTTCATTCGCAGCAGGAGCTCGAGGGTGGGGAGCAGGGCCTCCCGGGACAGCGGCGTGCTGCTCTGCAGGGTCACGGTGCCCTGCACCGCCGGGTCGATGACGTAGCTGCGCCCCAGCAGGTCGCCCAGGATCACCTTCACGACTTCCAGCAGGCTGGTGTTCTCGAAGTTGAGGGTGACGCCGCCTGGCGCGCCGGGCGCGGGCGCAGGCGGTGGGCCAGCGGCGGGACCGGGCGCCCCGGTGCCCACCAGGCGATCGCTGCCCGGCTCGTAGAAGGTGCCTTCGTCACCGGTGCGCGCCGCGTCGCCGGCGGTCGCGGCCGGTGCCGCGGTCTGTGGCTCGGCGCTGACAGCCTCCGCCCGGACCATGGGCTCGAGCTGCACCCGCGGGCTGGGGAACGTGCACCCCCCCACGGAGGCGACGGCGATCAGCGCGGCGAGCCGTGGCCACGGCGCGCGCGCCGCGCGGTCGCGCGTCCTCGAACCGCCGGGTGGAGCTGCCAAGAGGGGGCCGCCTGGAAATCGAACGTTGATGAAGTATCGTTCGTTAACGACTGATATACAAGAGACTTCGACCCTCGAAGTCACCTCAAGTGTGGTGCGCGACCGGGGCGCGCGGAGTCACTGGGCCCGGTTTCGCTCCAGGGATCGGGCACGCGGTCCGCGCAGGGGGCGGCGCGGGCGCCGGGGCCGCTCGGCCTCCGGCTGTGCGCCGGCCGCTTGCTCGCCGCGCCGCACGGTACGAGGCAAGGCCACGGGCGGCGGTGGCGGCCGGAAAGTGCGCAGGTCGATCTCGTGCACTCGACCGTCCCGCTCCAGGGTGACGCCATCCTCGCGCACCGACTGCACCGTCCAGCCTTCCACCCGCTCGCCCTCCAGGGCACGCAGGGCCGTGTCGCCGACGCCGCGCCGGAACAGCGCGAGACGCCGTCCCGGCTCCAGCACCACGGCGGTGAGCACCAGCGACGGCGGCGGCTCTTCACGAGCGCTCGCCACCGGCGCCGCCATCACCACCTCGGGTGTCTCGAGGCTCGGGCGACGTTCGGGGCTGAACAAGGGCCGATCCACGGTCTCGGTGAGGGTCGCGAGCGGCGGCACCGGTGCCGGCTCCGGCGTGGCCGCTGCGTCCAGGTCGGGCGGGGGCACCGGCACCCGCGGCGGCACCGGCGACGTGTCCACCACCCCGAAGTGCACCTCCGCCGCCAGCACCGCGCCCAGCGCCAGGCACAGGATCAGCAGCGCGCCGGTGAGCCGGTTGCCCACGTCAGCGCCGCTCCCGGGGCACGGACACGAACGCGGCCAGCTGCAGCCTGGCGTCCAGCTCGTCCACGGTCACCACCCGGCGGCGCGAGCTGCGCGCGCCCCGCGAGAGCACCAGCATGTCGTCGATCACCACCACGGGGCTCTCGCTCTCCAGCGCGTGCAGCACCCGCTGCAGGGCGGGGGTGTCGATGACCATGCGCACGCTGAGGCCGATGCGGGTGAACGGGCCGGCTGCCTGGGAGTCGGTGGGCTGGGCGCTCACGAGGCTGCCGCCGGCCCCCTCCACCAGGGCCTTTACCCGCTGCTGCAGCTCGGCCGCGGCCAGCGTGTCACTCTGGGATTCCATGATGGCGCCCGCGAGCCCGCCCTGGCTGCGCAGGCGCTCCAGGGCTGACTGGTAGGTGCTCCCGGCGGCCGCGATGCCGCGCAGCCTGGCGATGGTGTCACGGTGATGGTCCACCGCCTCCCGGTCCGCCTCGAAGGCGCGCCATGCGGGTGCGGCGCCGGCGCGCCAGAGCACCGCGCACAGCAGGCCCAGCAGACCCAGCGCCAGGGCGCGGCGGAATCCGAGGCTCATCTCCATCTCAGCCCCGTCCCCGCCGCGCCGCCGCCGCGGTGCCGCTCGCGGCCCCCGGGGTGCCGGGGAGCTCGGCGATGATGTGGAATCGCTCCCGACCCGAGGCGCCGTCGCGGGTCACGGGAGAGGCGAAGCGCACCGCCTGCAGGTGCGGCGTGGCTTCCAGGATGGCGATGAGCGCGGACGCGGCCTTGGCGCTGCCGTGCAGGTTGACCTGGCCGCGGCCCACCTCCAGCCGGAACAGGTAGGTGTCGTCGGGCAAGGCCCGGGTCAGCCCTTCGAGCAGCTCGACCATGCCGGGCCGACCCGAGCGCGCGTCGGTGATGAGCGCACGCGCCTCGCGCTCGGCGGCCAGGCGATCCCGCAGCGCCACGGCCTCCTCGGCCTCCGCGAGGGCCGCGGCGGCCTCCCGCTCCAGGCGCGCCCGGTACTCCCGCTGCTCGGCGTAGGGCATCCACAGCGTCAGCGCCGCCAGCACCACCGCGGCGAGCACGAGCACCGCGTTCAGCGGCCCGTGGGGCCGCTCCCGGTAGCCGGTGGCCTGGAACGCGAAGGCCGCCCGCTCGTCGCCCTGCGCCTCGCTGGCTGCACCCGGCACCGGGGTGGGGCGCGGATCCCAGGCCGAGATCGCGGCAAGCACCGGCGCGAGACGGTCCCGGGGCACCACCTGGAGGCGCACCCGCAGGCGCTGGCGGGCCGGGTCGCGGGACAGCACCTGGTAGTCGAAGTGCACGTCCTCGCTGCGAAAGGGCGTGTTGCGGCTCATCTCGAAGCCCAGCACCTCGCGCAGGTTCTCCTCCGCGGCCAGCGGCAGCTCCAGGTCGCGGGTCAGGGCTTCCCGCGCCGGCAGGGTGATCCGGCAGCGCACCCGCCGCGGGTCCAGGCCGCCGGCGGCAGCGGCGAGCGCCTCGGGCAGGCGCTGGGACTGCGCCGCCGGCAGCTCGAGCAGCACCCGCTCCCGCGGTCCCTCCAGCACCGCGGTGACCGGATCCCCACCCAGCGCCACGTGCAGCCAGCGCCCCGCATCGCTCCGGCCCGCCAGTGACGCCGGCAGCATGCCCGCCAGCTCGCCGGTCCACCAGCGCAGGAAGCGCCCGATCACCGGGTCATCCTCCCACCGCCGGCACACCGTCCGCGGCATCGCCGGCGCCGTCCGGCTCCACCGTCGGTGCGTCCTCGAACCAGGCCAGCACCGACACCGGCCGCTGCACGCTGCCACTCAGCTTCACCACCGCCCGGCGCACGGCCGTCACCCCGGAAGCGGTGGTCGCGCGGGCGGTGATTGCGAACACCGTGCCCGACCCCCGGGCCAGGTAACGCTGCGCACCCGCGAGGGCGGTGACGGCCCGGCGATCCCCCGGATCCGCGGTGCGCGCCGCCAGGAAGGCGTCCACGTCGGCGGCCGTCACCTCGGGCAGCGCCAGCAGCACGTCCCGGGGCGCGCTCATGGGATCCACCTGGGGCGACCAGGCATACACGGTGACCAGGGGCTCCAGGGCCTGGTACAGCCGCGGCGCCACCCCCTTCACCCGGGTCAGCTCGCTCACGCTCAGGAAGGCGCTGTTGCGCGGGCGTGCCGCGAGACCGGCCGCCTCGTACTCGGCTGCTTCGGCGCCGGCCGGTCGCGCCACCGAGTCGGTGTCGCGCCAGTCGAGGATCGCCTCGGCGATGTCCTTCGCCGGCGCGTCGATGTCGAGCGTCGACGCCACGTGGGCCACCAGGGATTCCAACAGCGGGGCCGGGGCGGCGTTGAGGTCCACCCGCGAGTTCTCCGGCGCCAGGGCGACCTGCACCGTGAGGCCCGCGAAGGTCATGCTCGCCGCCACCGGCTCCACCTTGCGCCGCTCGCCAGCCGCCAGCACCGCCATCAGCCGGCGCACGCCCGCCTCCGCCGCCGCGCCTGCCCGGGCGCGGTCCACCACGCCGGCGGCGAGCCGCGCCTCGGTGCGCAGGGAGAAGGAGAAGCCAGCCGCCAGGATGCTCGCCAGCGCGGCGCACCACAGCACCATGACCAGCGCCACGCCGCGCGCCGGCACGGCGCGACGCTCGGCCCGCGCGCCCCTCATTGCCGCGGCACCGGCGCGGCCGCGGGATCCTGCTCCGTCTCCGGGCTGGCCTGCTGTCCCGGGCTCCCGATGGCCACGGCACCGGTACCCTGGTAGCGCACGGTGTCCACCTTCGGCTGCACCACGAGGGGTGGCCAGGGCTCGCCGGTGGCGTCCTGGATGCGCACCTCCACCAGCTCCGGCATGCGCTGGCCGGCCGGCCAGTCGTTGCGCCACCGCGGCGGCGAGCGCTCGTCGTCGGCCCCGAAGTAGCGCAAGGCGAGGCCGCCGAATCGCTCCAGCAGCAGCCGCTCCTGGAACTCGCCGGCAGGCTGGCCCTCCTCGTCGATGGTCAGCGGTCGGCGGCGCATCACCAGGGTGTTGTCCTCGCCGTCGCGGCGTGCCAGAAGCTCGATCTCGTGCAGCCCGCCGAGACCCAGGTAGCCCGGCAGGTCTGCCACGTAGCGCACCCGCTCGGCGTCCCCTTCGAACAGCATCCGCCACTCCCTGCGCCCGGCCAGGGCCATGGGGAAGGCGCTGCCCAGGCTGCGGCGCAGGAAGCCGGACACCACCCGCAGCCGGGCCCCCTGGTCCACCCGCTCGCCGGCAGCCTCGTGGGCCTTCACCGCGGTGCCCAGGCCGCCGTAGACCAGACCCATGAGCAGCGCGAACAGCGCCACCGCCACCACCACCTCCAGCAGGGTGAAGCCTCGCTGCCGCGCTCTCATCGCGCGGCCTCCAGGACCAGCGTGGTGAGCGTCACCCCGTCGCCGCCGCCGTCCCAGGTCACCGTGGCGCTCACCTGCTGCAGGGTGAGCGGGGCGTCGGCCTCGATGGCCGGCGCGCCGTCCTCGGCGCCGTCGTAGGCCGCCCGCGAGAGGCTCCAGCGCAAGTCCTCCTCGCGCCCCGCGGACTCCGCCGCGGCCTCGCCGGCGGCCTGCGCCAGCAGCGACTCGGCCAGCAGCACCGCACGGGTGTGGCGGTCGCCCCGGTGCAGCACCTCCAGCCCCTGCTGGAACACCGGCATCAGGGCACCGAACAGGAGTGCGAGCAGCGTCACCGCCACCAGGGTCTCGAGCAGGGTGAAGCCCCGCGCCCGCGCGGCGCGCATCACGAGCGCAGCTCCACCGCCGCGTCGGCACCGTCACCGGCGCCGTCACCCGGCATGCCGGCGCGCACCCGCACCTGGCCCGTGAGCCAGTCCACGTCCACGTGGTAGCGCCGCTCGCCGCTCGCGACGGTCACGCGTCCGCCGGTGGAGCTGCCGTCCGGGAAGAAGCGGATGCGCCCGCGCCGCTCCCCCTCGAGCTCCGAGCGCGCGGTGAACAAGGTGAGCTCCAGGTGGTCGGGCAGGCGGCGGGGCGTCGTCTCCTCGCCGCTCACCAGGATGCTGCGTGCGTCCACGTCCACGACGAGCACCGTGGGGCGCTGCCGGTTGACCGCCGCCTCGCGCGCGCGGCGCAGCGCCGTGACCACGGTGCCGGTGGCCACCCGCAGCTCCGTGCCCGCCGGGCGCACCAGCGCGGGCAGGGTGAGGGAAGCGGTGAGCGCCAGGATCACCAGCACCAGGAGGATCTCCAGCAGGGTGAAGCCGGTTGCGGCGGGCCGGGCGCATCGGCGCTGCACGCGGGACACCGGCTACTCCCAGCTCTTCACGTCCCGGTTCTCCCCCTCGCCGCCCTCGGCGCCGTCGGCACCCAGGGAGTAGAGATCGTAGTCACCGTGATCGCCCGGGTACTTGTACTGGTAGTCGCGCCCCCAGGGATCCTTGGGCAGCGCCGACCTGTTGCGCAGGTAGGGACCGTTCCAGCGCTCCGCGCCGCTCGGCTTGCGCACCAGCGCCTCCAGATCGGGCGGCGGCGTGCCCACGTCCAGGCGGTAGAGATCCACGCCGGTGGCCAACGCCTCGATCTGCACCCGGGCGCTGTCACTCTTGGCACCGCCGAGAGACCGGAACACCTGGGGCGCGGCAATGGCGGCGATGAGCCCGATGATGGCGAGCACCACCAGGATCTCGAGAAGCGTGAAGCCGTGTGCGCGGCGGTGCCGGACATCGCGGCGATGACGGCGGTGTGACACGAGGATCATCCACGGTGCAGGGCCGACCAGTATAACCGCGGGCGTCAGAAGGCCAGCTGGTTGAGCGTGATGATGGGCACCACCAGCGACACCATGATGCCGAGGATCATGGCGGCGAGAAGCAGCACCAGGGCCGGCGCCAGCACCGCCACCATGCGGCGGATGCCGGTGTCCACCTCGCGCTCGTAGATGTCCGCCGTCTTGAGCAGCATCTCCTCGAGCCGGCCGCTCTCCTCGCCCACACGAATGAGCTTCACCGCCGTCTCCGGCAACACCGCCTCGCGCGCCAGCGGTGCCGCCAGGCCCTGGCCCTCGCGGATGCTCTCGGCCACGCGCCCGACCGCGGAAGCGATGTGGGTGTTGCTGACGATGGCGCGGCTGATGGCCACTGCGTCCAGCATGGGCACGCCGTTGCCGAGCATGGTGCCGAGGCTGCGGGCGAAGCGCCCCGTCTCGGCCTTGCGCACCAGGGCGCCTGCCACCGGCAGCGACAGCACCACCCGGTCCCAGCGCGCCCGCCCCGCCGCGGTGGCGTAGTCGCGGCGCAGCCACAGGGCGCCGCCCACCGCCAGGGCCAGCAGCACCCACCAGTACTGCTCCACCAGCGTGCCGGCGCCCACCACCAGCTCCGTGTACCAGGGCAGGCGCTCGCCCGCGTCGGCGAACATCTGCGAGATGCGCGGCACCACCACCGCCAGGATCAGCGACAGCGACGCGAGCGCCACGGTGAGCAGGATGGCGGGGTACACCAGTGCCGTGACCACCGCCTCGCGCACCGCCCGCGCGCGCTCGAGGAACTCGGCCAGGCGCGTGACCGCCGTCTCCAGCGCGCCGCCCGCCTCGCCGGCGCGCACCATGTTCACGTAGAAGGGCGAGAACAGCCGTGGATGCCCCGCGAGCGCCGCCGACAGGTCGGCGCCACCGCGCACGCGGGCGTGCAGGTCCTCGAGCACCCGGTCCATGCCACCGCCCGGCGGCGCCAGGCTCTCCAGCAGCTCCAGCACCCGGTCCAGGGGCAGCCCGGCGTTGAGCAGGGTGGCGAGCTCGGTGGTGAACGCCTGCACCTCCCGCGGTCCGGCGCGGCGCAGGCGTGGCAGCCGGATCCCGGCAGGGGCCTGCTCCGTCGCCGCGCCCAGCTCCTCGGCGCGGATGGGCACGTGGCCCTGGGACTGCAGCCGGCGCACCACGGCGTCGCGGCTGGCGGCTTCCATCTGGCCCTCCAGGAGCTGCCCGTCGGCGCTGGCGGCCTTGTAGCGGTACAGGGGCATGGCGCGGTCGTGGCGGCGGCGCGGCTGCGGGTGCGGTCGCGGGCCCGCGGGGGCCCGCCGGCCGGTCACGCCTCGCGCGTGGCCCGCTCCACCTCCTCCACGGTGGTCACCCCGGCGAGCGCCTTGCGCAGCCCGTCCTCGCGCATGCTGGCCGCGCCGCGCTCCCGGGCCACCCGGCGCAGCCGCGTCGCGTCGGCGTGGGACAGCACCTCGCGGCCCAGGGGCTCGTCCATGACCATCACCTCGATGATGCCGGTGCGCCCGCGGAAGCCCGAGTGCTCGCACTGGTCGCAGCCGCGCGGCCGGTACAGCACCGGCTCGCGCTCGTCGGTCAGCCGGGCGAGTCCGAGCTCGTCGGCCAGCTCCGGCAGCGCGCGGTGCGCCTCGCGGCAGGCGGTGCACAGGGTGCGCACGAGGCGCTGCGCCACCACGCCGGTGACCGTGGAGGTGACCAGGTAGTCCTCGACGCCCATGTCCAGCATTCGCGTGACACTGCTGGCCGCGTCGTTGGTGTGCAGGGTGGAGAACACCTTGTGCCCGGTGAGCGCCGCCTGCACCGCGATCTTGGCGGTCTCCAGGTCGCGCATCTCGCCCACCATGATCACGTCCGGATCCTGGCGCAGGATCGAGCGCAGCGCGCTGGCGAAGGTGAGGCCGATGCGCGGGCGCACCTGGATCTGGTTCACGCCGTCGAGCTGGTACTCCACCGGGTCCTCCACCGTGAGGATCTTGCGGTCCTGGGTGTTGAGCGAGTTGAGCGCCGCGTACAGGGTGGTGGTCTTGCCGCTGCCGGTGGGCCCGGTGACCAGGATGATGCCGTGGGGCTCGGCCAGCATGCGGTCGAACGCCGCCCGCGTGTCGCCGGTGAAGCCCAGCGTGGCGAATTCCAGAGGCACGCTGCCCTTGTCCAGGATGCGCATCACCACGCTCTCGCCGTGCAGGGTGGGCACGGTGGAGATGCGCATGTCGATCTCGCGGCCCTCGATGCGCAGCTTGATGCGCCCGTCCTGGGGCAGGCGACGCTCGGCGATGTTGAGCTTCGCCAGCACCTTGATGCGGCTGATGACCGCAGCGGTGGAGCGCACCGGCGGCGCCTCCGCGTCGCGCAGCACGCCGTCCACCCGGTAGCGCACCGCGAGGCGGTTCTCGAAGGGCTCGATGTGGATGTCCGACGCGCGCAGCTCCAGCGCGCGGGAGATGGCCCGGTTGACCAGCCGGATCACCGGCGCCTCGCTGGCCAGGTCGCGCAGCGCCTGGATGTCGTCCGCCTCGGCCTCCTCGTCGCCGGCGTAGTCCTCCACCACCGGGCCCTGGCGTCCGGCGCCCTCCCCGTACAGGCGGGCGATGGCGCCGTCGATGTCCGACGACGTGCCCACCCGGGCCGCCACCGGCGCCCCCAGCGCCATGGCCAGGGCGTCGCGGGTGTAGGCGTCCAGGGGGTCCGCCATGGCCACCTGCACGGTGCCGGACTCCACGGCCACCGGCACCGCCTTGGCGCCACGCAGGAACTCGGGGGTGAGCGCCTCCTCCACCGGCGGCGTGTCCGGGTAGCCGTCCGGCGCCATTACCGGCAGCCCCAGCTGCGTTCCCAGGGCGTCCGCCAGGTCGCGCTCGGAGACCATGCCGAGCTGCACCAGCAGCTGACCCAGGCGCTCGCCGCTGTCACGCTGCAGCTTCAGCGCGCGGGTCAGGATCTGCTGATCCAGGTTGGCGCGCTCCATGAGCAGCTCGCCGATGCGCCGGCGCGCCTCGGCGGGCACTACCTGGGAGGCCTCTGCGCTCATGGCAAGGGAGTCCGTGGGG
>JBFHNV010000227.1:0-9775 GCA_041593595.1 Gammaproteobacteria bacterium | reverse complement strand
TGAGCACTGCGGGCGCGGCTCGAAGGCGAAGCGGGTGTCGCCTCACGCGACCGTCGGCGGCAGGGGCGAGGCGGAAGCAGCGAAAGGTCCGGTGGGCCTTTCGCCCGCCGAGCGGGCCCGCCACGGATGGCGGGCCCCGGTCCCACAAGCGGCGCAGGACTGCGCCGCGCAGTGGGCCGCCGTCGAGGCTACAAGGACGTATTCACGCCGTGTCGCGTCAGGCGACGCTCGCTTCGCCTCGCAACTGCCTGGACGGTGCCACCCGTCCAGGCGCCAGACGTCCGCGAGATCGGAGACAGGTCAGGGGGTGCGCGCCGCCTCAACGGGCCGCCGGAAGCATCGCGCGCTCGACGCTGTTGGCCGGCGCCCGGGCACGCACCACGTCGAAGTGCCACGCCGCGGCGTCCGCGCGTCCGGCCAGCAGCTCCCGCTGACCCAGGTAGAAAGCGGCCTGCGCGGCCCGCGCCGCGCGCCGGGGCAGCGGGGCGGCCGCCAGCTCGGCTGCGACGGCCGCCTCGGGGCCCTCCCCCAGGACCGCCTCGATCAGGACCCGGGGCCACTCGCGGGCGAGCAGCCGCTCGAGCGCACCGCGCAGCACGAGCTCACCGTCGCGCCCGGCGCGCACCCGGGACAGGTAGCGCCACAGGGGGAGGTACTCGTAGCCCAGATGCCGCTCGTGGCCGCGCCGGAAGTCCCGGTCGGCCTCGTCGAAGCGTCCCTGGCGGAACGCCACGAAGCCGCGGTAGGCATGGGCCGCCGCGTCGCTGGCGTCCAGGTCGATGGCGCGCTCGAGATCCGCGCGGGCGCCCGCGTCGTCACCGGAGAGGAAGTGCAACCAGCCCCGATCCCGCCAGGCGTCGGCGAAGTGCGGGTTGAGGGCCACCGCACGATTCAGGTCCGAGCGCGCCCCGTCCCGATCCTCGAGCTCCAGCCTCACCATGGCGCGGCCGTGGAACGCGTCCGCGGACCAGGGGCTGGCGGTCGCGGCGGCGTCGTGGTCCGCGAGCGCCGCCTGCAGCCGACCGCTGACACGGTTCGCCCGGCCGCGCGCGTTGTGCAGCGTGGCGATGGTGGGCGCCGGGTGCCCGCCCGCTCGGATCGCGCGGGTGCAGGCTGCGATGTCCAGCGCCGGGACGCCGCTTCCCTGGGCACAGGCGTCGGCGTCCGCCCGGGCCCGGCGCGCCTGGGCGTCGTCGCCCTGGCCGTGCGCGGCCAGCGCCCACAGGAGCGCCGCCAGCGTTACCGCAGGCGCGGCAGCCCGTGAGCAGCGCCGCGGGCACGGACCGGAGCGGGCACCGGGCGTCATCCCGCGGGCCCTGCCTCGCGGTGGGCGTGCAGCACCCCGCGGCGGATCCTGCGGGCGTCTCGGCGCCGGGCACACTTTGTGCCCCCTGTGCCTTTTGTGGTTCAAATACGCACCCCCACCGGAGCGCCCCGCGTGACCCCGCAGACCATCGACTACTACCTGTCCCTCAACTCCCCGTGGACCTACCTGGGCCACGACCGCTTCCTGGCGCTGGCGGCGCGCCACGGCGCCCGGGTCAACGTGAGACCGGTGGACTTCGGGGTGATCTTTCCACAGACGGGCGGCCTGCCCGTGGGGAAACGCTCGCCCCAGCGCCAGGCCTACCGCCTGCGGGAGCTGGATCGCTGGCGCACCTTCCTGGGCGTCCCGCTCAACCTGCACCCTGCCCACTGGCCCGCCGACGACCGCATTGCCACCGGCATGGTGGTCGCCGCACGCGAGGCCGGGCTGGACGCGGCAGGGCTCGCCGGCGCCTACCTGCGCGCGGTGTGGGCCGAGGAGCGCGACATCGGCGACGAGGCCACGGCGCTGGCCATCGCCGCGGAGCAGGGCCTCGACGGCGCGCGGCTGCGGGCGGGTGTGGACGAGGGCATCGCCCAGCGCGACGCCGACAGCCTGGCCGCCATCGAGCGGGGCGTGTTCGGCGCCCCCTCCTACGTCATCGGCGAGGAGATCTTCTGGGGCCAGGACCGCCTGGACTTCGTGGAGCGCGCGCTGGCCTGAACGGGCGCCGGCGCCCAGCCACCGCCCCCTCGCCGCGACCAGCCCTCCGGACACCCCGTGTTCCACCGCCGGCCCGCCGCGCTCGGCCAGCTCGCGCCGGCTGCCAGCCTGTCCATCGCCCGGCTCGCGGGACTGGAGGGCCTGTCCCGCGCGTTGCTGGTGGGCATCGTGCCGCTGGTGGCCCTGGACGCCCTGGGATCCAAGGAGGCGGTGTCCCACGTCTACCTGGCGGCGTCCATCCTCACACTCACCATCACCCTCAACATGAGCCGCCTCGAGCGCCTGCTCGGCCGGCGCTGGGTGGTGACCCTGGGCGGCAGCTTCCTGGTGGCGGCGGCGGCGCTGCTGTGGAGCGGCGCCGGGCCTGCGTTCGCCGCCGGTATCGGCATCCGCTCCGCCGCCGCGTCCATCTTCTCCGTGTGCATCTCGCTCTACATCATGGACCACATCGGCAAGCTGGAGCTCACCCGCAGCGAGTCCCGGCGCGTGCTGCACATCGGGGCGGCGTGGCTGCTGGGACCTGCCGCCGGGCTGTGGCTGTGGCGCCACGGCGAGCCCTGGTGGCCCTTCGCCCTCTCGGCACTGGCCGGTGCGACCATGCTCGCGTACTTCTGGCGCCTGCGGCTCGGGCCCGACCCCATCGTGCGCGCGGCGCGCTCGCACCCGGGCAACCCGCTCGCGGCGGTGCGGCGTTACATGATCCAGCCGCGGCTGCGCATCGCCTACGGCATCACCATCAGCCGCTCCTGCTTCTGGGTGGCCCTGTTCGTGTACGGCCCGATCTACGTGGTGGAGGCGGGGCTGCCCGTGTGGGCGGCCGGCGCGCTGCTCTCGGGCACCAGCGGGCTGCTGTTCCTGAGCCCGCTGGTGCGCCGGCTGGCGGACGCCTTCGGCACGCGCCAGCTCATCATGGCGGCGCTCACGCTCACCGGCGCGAGCCTGTGCGTCCTGGCGTGGCTCGGGCCGGCAACGCCCGCGGGGGTGGGCCTGTGGTTCGCCGCGGCGCTGGGCGGCGCGGTGCTGGACGTGCTCGGGAACATTCCCTTCATGCGCTCGGTGCGCCCCCGGGAGCGTGGCGAGATGACCATGGTGTTCTCCACCTGGCGGGAGGGTTCCGAGCTGCTGACCCCGGCGCTCGCCGCCCTCACGCTGCTGGTGGCGCCGTTCTGGGCGCTGTACCTGGTGCTGGCGGCGCTGCACTTCGCGTCCGCCGCGAGCTGCACCTACCTGCCGCGGCGGCTGTAGTCATGCGGCCGTGTGGGGGCCACGGCTTCCGCCGGGCCATCGCCGGCACTGCAGGCGGGAGCAGCCGCCATGCCTTACCACGACGGGGCCTGCCTCCTCCATGACGGCCGTTGCGCCGCGACGCCCTCAGCGGCTGGCGAGAAGCCACAGGCCCCAGAATGCAAGTAGCACGCCCAGAAGCCGGCTCAGGGTCTCGCCCCTGGGGAGAACCTTCTCGGCCAGAACGACGCCAGCCAGGATCGCTATCCATGACAAGTTCATCACTCCGAGAACGAACAGCAAAGCCATGAGCATCCAACAGCAGCCGAGGCAATAGATACCGTGACGTATACCCATTGTCGTGGCGCCCAGAGCACCGTTGCGCCAGTTGGTCACGAGAGATCCTAAAGGTGAGCGACAATGCTCGAGGCAGGCGTGCTTGAGTGGAGTCCACTGGAAGGCGCCAGCGGCGATGAGCAGAACGCCGCCGGTCCCCGAGACGACGTGTCCCATCATCGACGACAGGGCACCACTCTCGTGCAGCATCCAGTTCACGATCGTGGCAGCCAGGGAGAATCCGCTCCACACGAGGAGGTAGCCGCTGCCGAAAGCTGCTGGCGAGACGTAGGGCCGACCATTCGGCTCCCGCGCCTGCCGCATGCGGGCAAACAGCAGCACGGTCGGCGTCACTGACGGCAGCATCATCGCGACCATCATCACGGCCCACATGACAAACATGAAGCCGAAGTCCGCCGCGTTCCAGGGGGCCGTGTTGGCCGTCGCCAATGCCTCGGGCATCGAAGCCGAGTTCCAGGCCAGACGGATGGTGTATGCCCAGGCCAACGCCATCAGTATCGCGATGCCTGCGAAGATCACCAGCCGATCGCGTCCGGCCGCCGCGCCAGCGGGCGAACGGGTTCCAGGGGCTGCTCGGTTCACGCTGACCTGCCCGTCAGAACCCACGGCTACGCGCTCTCGGCACCGTTGCCCGTTACGGAGCGCTCCAGTGAAATGGAGCGAACGCGCCGCTGTTCGTCCCGGTGTCGTCATGCCACTCGAGACCGAACGCGTGGATTCGATTACGCTTCGCCCTCGCCAGCGCAATGCGCGGGTTGGCTCGATGGCACGAGTTGTCCAGGTAGATGGGCTCTCCGGGCTTGACCACGCTCGGAGCACCTTCCGCGAGCTGCTCGACCCGTTCGGGTATGGAAACCGACCACGTCATGCCATTCTTCGTGAACGCGATCGGTTTTGCTTCCACCCCGAGAAATTCGCTCGTGAGCTTCGCCATCGGCTCCATGGGCCCGCCCAGCTCGCCACGGGCTACGCGGACCAGCGCCTCATGCTGCTCGGATGTCGCCCGCGCATCGACAATGACGCCCACGGCCCAGTTGCCGTCGGCCATGACCCCTGGCGTACGGAGCACGACGGCGAAGCTGAGGTCCCGTATCGCGACATTCGCGACCCGACCTTCATCGACATGGAATGTCAGCACCGTCGTGCAATAGCCCTCCGTGGGCATCGCCGTGCGGTTGCTGGGTATGCACGGGCAGAGGAACTGGCAGTTGCACACTTCCAGGCACTGGCCTGAAAGCTCCCAGGAAACATCCGCCATGCATGTTCCTCCCGAGCGTGAACGCGACGCTCCAGGGACGGAGGAGTTGATAATCATATCAGACGGGTCGCGGCACGGAGCTCGCGCGCGCCAGCGGCGGGGCCTGCCACCGCACTCGTGATCGCTTGGCGACAGCCCCGAGGCCGGCCGATGACCAGGAGGCTGGTCCGCATGACGCCGCTGTCGAGGCTGAATCCGCGGCTCATCACGTCGCGGGCGAGATCAGGACCGCCGTCTGGATAGCTGTTCCGAGCCGCGCTACACGCGTCGAGCCGGGCGGAGGCAGGCCGGGCTCGGTGGGCCACGCGGTGAATCCATCCCTGGACACTCGAACGCGGCATCCCTGCCGCGTACGGGCCCACCGACCCCGGCCTTCCTACTCGGTGGCCCGTGATCTGTGGCCCGGAACCGCTATCCAGATCCAGGTCATGGTCAAGATGCACTTCGACTGCGCGAGCCGCAGCCGTTGCCATGCCCGGCGGCGATGCCCGTCGGGCGGATCAGAGCTTGCGCAGCTCCGGCGCGAGCTCGCGGGCGATGAGCCGGATGCTGCCGAGCGCGGTGTCCACCGGCATGCCGGCCCAGTGGGTGCGGAACACCATGTGGTTGACGCCCATCTCCTTCCAGTAGGGCTCGAGCTGCTGGTAGCACTCCTCCGGCGAGCCGAGGACGAACCGCCCCTCGATGAGCTCGTCCAGCTCCTTGTCGAAGGACTCGTCCTCGGGCATGGCGTCGTCCTGCCCCCACTTGGCGTAGTCCCGGTACTTGCCGAGCAGGTACGGCCCCGCCAGCTCGAGCGCGGTGCGGCGGTCCTTGGCGCAGAAGATCTCCTTGATGAGCGGCAGCTCGGTAGGGAACGGCAGGCCGTGACGCTCGCGTTCGTCGCGGTACAGGGCGAGCTGGCGGCGGATGGTGGCGATGGTGGAGTGGGGGTTGATGAACCACGTGTCGCCCAGGCGCGCCGCGCGGCGAATGGCGCGGTCGTTGTTCGCCGCGATCCACACCGGCGGGTGCGGCTGCTGCACCGGTCGGATGTTCAGGTGCACACCGTCGAGCTTGCAGGTGTCGCTGTCGTGGCTCACCGTGTCCTCGGTCCACAGGCGCTTCACGAGCTCCAGGTACTCCACGAAGCGCTTCACCCGGGTTCCCTTCGGCACGCAGAAGGCATCGAACTCCGTCTCCCGGTAGCCTAGCCCCACGCCGAACACGAAGCGCCCGCGGGCGATCACGTCCATGGACGCCACCGTCTCCGCCACGTACACGGGATTGTGCAGGTTGAGCAGCAGCACGCCCATGCCGGTGGTCATGTCGCCGGCCTCGGGGATCAGTCGCGTCAGGAAGGGCACGAGCTGGAGCTGCTTGTTGTTGCCCTCGTTCAGGTAGTGCTGTCCGGAGAACAGCGAGTCGAAGCCGCCGTCCCGCGCCGCGTGCACCATGGCAATCTGCTCATCGAGCGCCTTCACCATGTCGGTGTCCAGGTACTGCTGGTTGGTGACGAACAGGCCGATCTTCATGGTCTTGCTACTCCGTCCGATCTCGCCAATCTCGAGCTTGCCGTTTCAACTTGCGCGCATCGCGAATGAGTTCAACCACAGAGGCGTAGAGGGCATGGAGAATACATGGGACGGGAGAGACGCCTCGTGGCACGAAGGCGACTCGATGCCTGATACGCAGTACCGGCCCTCATCAGGGGGGTCCCGTTCGTGCCCAGAGCTCTCTTCCATGAGTCCTTCCCTGTGTCCTCTGTGCCTCTGTGGTTCCATTCGAGGCAACGTGCGACACGTCACGAGACGTGCGCGGCGAGCTTGTCCAGCAGGGACATGACCTTGTCCTTGCCCTCGGACGGGAGGGTGAAGATGGCGCGGTTGACGCCCGCGTCGGCGCAGCGGGCGAGGAAGTCCTCTTCAGGCTTCGCGCCGAACAGGGACACGCTGATGGTGTCCCGGTCGCGGCCGTGCGCGTCGGCGGCGGCGTGCAGCCGCGCCATCTCGCGCGCCGGATCGTCGAAGTTGCGGCCACGCGGGAACCAGCCGTCGCAGAACTCCACCACCCGTCGCAGGGTGTGCTTCGTCTCGCCACCCAGCAGGATTGGCGGGTGCGGGCGCTGCACCGGCTTGGGCCACGACCAGATGCGCTCGAACTTCACGAAGGGGCCGTCGTAGCTCGCCTCCTCCTCGGTCCAGATGGCCTTCACGGCCTTGGCCCGATCCTCCATCACCTTGAAGCGATCCTCGAACGTGGTGCCGTGGTTCTCCATCTCCTCGCGGTTCCAGCCGGCGCCGATGCCGAGCTCGAAGCGCCCGCCGGAGATATGGTCCACGCTGGCCGTCTCCTTCGCGAGACAGATGGGATCGTGCTCGGTGAGCAGGCAGATCCCGGTACCCAGGCGCAGCGTCTTCGTCACCGCGGCGGCGGCCGCCAGGCCGACGAACGGGTCGAGGGTGTGGGAGTACTCCTTGGGCAGCTTGCCGCCGCCGGGCCAGGGCGTCTTGCGCGCGGCGGGGATGTGGGTGTGCTCGGTGACCCACAGGGACTCGAAGCCGCGCTCCTCGGCAGCGCGCGCCAGGTCGACGATGCCGATGCTGTAGTCGGTGGGGAAGATGTAGACGCCGGCCTTCATGCTCGCTGCTCCTGGGGATCGGGGGTGCCGCGCGGCGCGGCCCGCGCATTGTGCCGCAACCGGGTGCCGGCGTGGGCCTCTATCATTGCCGCCGCGGCGGTGCGGCGGGAGGTTGGGTGAACGGATACGCGGGGATCTGGGCGGTGGTGCCGGTGAAGGACCTGGAGGCGGCCAAGCAGCGCCTCGCCGGCGCCCTGGACCAGCCGCGGCGCACGGCGCTCTACCGGGCCATGCTGGAAGGCGTGCTGGACGCCCTGGGCACGGCCGCGGGGCTCGCCGGCACGCTCGTCGTGACCCGCGACGCCTGGGCCATGAGCGAGGCCCGCCGGCGCGGGATGCAGGTGCTCGAGGAGGCGCTCAACCAGGGACACACCGCCGCCAGCACCCTGGGTGCACGGCACCTGGCGGCGCGCCGCGCGGCGGGCATGCTGCAGGTACCCGGCGATCTCCCGCTGCTGACGGCGGCGGACGTGGACGCGCTGCTCTCGGTTCACGGTCCGGCGCCCTCGATCACGCTGGCACCGTCCCGCGACCGGCTCGGATCCAACGCCGTGGCCTGCTCGCCGCCGGACCTGCTGCCGTTGCGCTTCGGCGACGACAGCTTTCGTCCCCACGTGGAGCGCGCCCGGGCGCTCGGCGTCGAGCCTCGGATCGTGGAGCGCGACGGCTTCGCCCTGGACGTGGACACGCCCGAGGATCTGGCCGCGCTGCGGGTGCGGGCCGGCACCACTCGCGCCCACGCCTGCCTGGAGGCCCTGGGTCTCGGCGCCACGTTTTGACGCCTCCGCGGTGCCCGGCGGATGATGCGCCGGCTTCCTGCCTGCCCCCAAAGCGGCCAACCCCATGAGGAGCACCACACCGTGAGCGACGCGCTGGCCTTCGCCACCATCCCCGAGCTCGCCACCGCCTACCAGGAGGGCCGCTGCGGGCCCGTGGCCATGGTGGACACCTTCCTCGCGCGCATCGAACGCCTGGACGGGCGCCTCGGCGCCTGGCAGGCGGTGTACGCGGACGAGGCGCGTCGCGCCGCCGCCGGCGCCGAGGCGGCCATGGCCTCCGGCCACCGTATCGGGCCCTTCCACGGCATCCCCTTCGCGCTCAAGGACATCGTGGACGTGGCGGGGCGGATCACCTGCGCGGGACACTTCGGCTGGCGCGACCGGGTGTCGCCGTCCACGGCCACCATCGCCCGGCGCCTGATCGCCGCGGGCGGGATCCTGCTCGGGAAGACCAGGACCGTGGAGGTGGCCATGGGCGGATGGGGTACCAACCAGCGCATGGGCACGCCCTGGAACCCCTGGGATCCGCAGGTGGCGCGCACGCCGGGCGGATCCTCGTCGGGCTCCGGCGTCGCGGTGGCCGCCGGGCTCGCCACCGCCGCCGTGGGCACCGACACCGGCGGCTCGGTGCGCCTGCCCGCGGCCTGGTGCGGCATCACCGGACTCAAGGTCACCGAGGGTCGGCTGCCCACCGACGGCATCGTGCCCCTGTCCCACACCCTGGACACGCCCGGCCCCATGGTGCGCGGCGCCGAAGGCGCGCTGATCATGCTCGAGACCCTGGACGGTCGTCATCCCGCGGACACGGAGCAGGACTGGCGCGCCGGTACCGGCGCCTTCGAGGTGCTGCACGCGGGGGTGGGCGGGCTCAGGCTGGGGACGCTGGACGACGCCGGCCGCGTCGGCGTGGAGCCGGACATCCTGTCGCTGTACGACGCCGCCGTGGACGCGCTGCGCTCGCTCGGAGCGACGGCGGAGCCCTTCACCATGCCGCTCACCTTCAATCAGATGCGCGACGGTACCGGCATCGTCATCGGCTGCGAGGGCTACTATCACCATGGCGCCCTGTACGACGACCCGGAGGCGCCGGTGGACACGGACTGCCGACCGCGCATCCTCATCGGCCGCGGCGTGAGCGCGCGGGACTACATCGGCGCGCTCGAGCGACGCCGCCAGGACCAGGCGCGCTTCGCGCAGGCCTTCCGTGGCGTGGATGCGCTGCTGTCCCCCACCGTGGGCATGGCCGCCGTGCCCCTGGACCGGGTGGACCAGACCGGCACCCCCGCCGGCTTCACCCGCGCCGCCAACTACCTGGGCCTGTGTGCGCTCAGCACCCCCATGGGCCTCACCCCCGACGGCCTGCCAGGAGGGCTGCAGATCGTCGCCCGCGCCGGCGACGAGCCCACGGCGCTGCGCATCGGCGCCGCCTGCGAGCGCACCCTCCCGCCCATCGGTCCCCCACCCATGACCAATTAATCAAGAGGGACGCAGTCGCTTGATTTCACGGC
>JBFHNV010000226.1:0-9837 GCA_041593595.1 Gammaproteobacteria bacterium | reverse complement strand
TACCCGGGCGGACCGGCAGGGCGGCGCCGGGGCGGGGGACGACCGCATCGCCCGGGCGCTGCTGGTCCTGGCGGTGTGCCTGCTGCTGGTGGAGGGGGCCCTGGCGGGCGTGCTGGCCCGTCGCCGTGCCCGGGAGGCGCCGGCGTGAGCGGTCCCGGCGCCCACGCGGCTTTGCGCGCGGCGCTCACCGCCGCCGGCCGGCGCTGGCGCAACCGCCGGCTGCTGGAGGGGGCCGTGCTGGTCACGGCGGCCACCGCCGCCGCGGCGGCGGTGGCCCTGGCGGTGATGGACGCCTGGCGCTTCGACGGCGCGGTGGTGGACGGCGCCCGGACCGCGGTGTACCTGCTGGCGGCGGTGCTCACGGTGGCCTGGCTGGCGGCCCGGGTGCCCCGCGCCGGCGACGCGCGGCGCCTGGCGCGGCACCTGGAATCCCGGGACCCCGCCCTGGACGCGCTGCTGGTCACCGCCGTCGAGGTGAACGAGAAGGGTGGCGCCACGGGGCTCGCGCCGCGCCTGTACCGCAACGCGGCCGAGGCCTGCGCCGATCCGGAAGGGGCTACCCGGGCGGACCGGCAGGGCGGCGCCCGCGCCGCCCGTGGTCTGCTGGCACTGCTGGCAGCGCTGGCGCTGGGCATCGCCCTGGCGCCCCCCGGGTGGCGCCACGGGGCGCTGCTGCTGCTGGCGCCCTGGCGCGACGCCGCCGTCGGGACGCCCTACGCCATCGAGGCCCTGCCCGGGAGCGTCACGGTGCGGGAGAACGGCGATCTCCCCATCACCGGCATCCCGAGCGGCTTCGCGCCGACGGAGCTCTGGCTGGTGCACCGCAACGAGGGTGCAGCCGAGTGGAGCCGGCTGCCCATGGAGCGCGCCGTCGAGGGGCGCCACGAGGGGCTGCTGGCGGCGGTGGCGGCGCCCCTCGAGTACTACCTGGAGGGCGACGGGGTGCGCTCGGACACTCACCGGGTCGCGGTGCAGTGGCTGCCCCGGGTGGAGCGCCTGGACCACCGGTACCACTATCCCGGCTACACCGGGCTCACGGTACGGGAGGTGCGCGACGCCACCGACATCGCCGCCGTGGCCGGCACCCGGGTGCAGGTGCGGGTGCTGCCCGCCACGGCGCCGGCGCGAGGCGAGCTGGTGCTGGACGGGCGCATCCGCCGGCCGCTGGCGAGCGCCCGCGGCGGCGCGCTGGCCGCCGACGTCCAGGGGGACGAGGCGGCCCGCTACCGCATCGAGCTGGCGACGGCCGAGGGCGACCGGGTGGCCGTGACCCCGGACCACGCCATCAGCGCGCTGCCCGACGGCGCTCCGGGGGTGACCGTGGCGCGCCCGGGGGGTGACACCCGGGTCACGCCGGTGGAGGAGATCCAGGTGGAGGTGCGCGCCCAGGACGACGTGAGCCTGCGGCAGGTGGAGCTGGTGCTGTCGGTGAACGGCGCCCCGGAGGAGGTGGTGCTCCTGGACGGCGGCGGCGCGCCCTCGGTGGCGGCGCTGCACACCCTGCACCTGGAGGAGCGCGGCCTCGCGCCGGGAGACCTGGTGGCCCTGCACGCCCGCGCCAGCGACGGAGTGGTGGCGCGCACGGCGGTCACCGACATCCAGTTCCTGGAGGTGCGCCCCTTCGACCGGGACTACTCCCGCGGGCGCTCCGGCGGCCAGCGCGGTGGCGGCGGCGCCGGCGGCGACCAGGACAACCTGGCGGCGCAGCAGCGCGACCTGGTGGTGGCCCTGTTCCGCCTCGCCCGGGACGGCGGCAGCCTGCCCGCCGCGGAGCGCGACGAGCGCCTGACTCTCCTGGCAGACGCCCAGCGACGCATCCGCGAGCGGGTGGAGGCGGTGGTACGTCGGATCCAGGGCCGCTCCATGGTGCGCGCCGCCCCCGGCTACCGGGCGATGCTGGAGGAGATGCCGCGGGCCGCCGCCGCCATGCTGCGGGTGGAGGCGCTGCTGGCGGTGCCCGACCCGGAGCGGGCGCTGCCCCCGGCGCGGGAGGCGCTGGCGCACCTGCAGCGCGCCGACGCCGCGTTCCGCGAGGTGCGGGTGGCGCAGCAGCAGGGCGGCGGTAGCGGCGGGCGCGCCAACAACGCGGATCTGGCGCGCCTGTTCGAGCTGGAGATGGACCGGCTGCGCAACCGTTACGCCGAGGTGCAGCGCAGCCAGGCGGACCCGCGCCAGCAGCAGGTGGACGAGACCCTGAAGCGGCTGGAGGAGCTGGCGCGGCGCCAGCGCGAGGAGGTGGAGCGGGCCCTGCGCCGGGCAGAGAGCGACCAGCACGGCGGGCGGGGCGCCGCCACCCAGCAGGCCCTGGCCCAGGCCCTGGACGAGCTGCTGCGCCGCCTGGAACGCCTCACCCGGGAGCGCCCCGATGCGGCCCTGGAGGCCACCCGCCGGGCGCTGGAGGAGGCCGCCCGGGCCATGGCGGAGGCGGCCGCCGGCGGCGATGCGAATGCCGCCCGGGACGCACTCGATCGCATCGAGCAGGCGCGTCGCGCCCTGTCCCGGGACGACCCGGCCCAGGTGGCGCAGGCCCTGGACGACGCGCGGCGCCGGGCGGAGTCCCTGGCGGAGCGGCAGCAGTCGGTGCAGCGCCGCCTCGAGAGGGGCGAGCGCGGGGCGGGCAGGCCCGCGTCCGGCGATCCCCGGGACCAGGCGGGCACGGCCGGCGAGCGCCCCACGGCAGAGACCCGGGCGTCGGCCGATGCCGGCACGCCACAGGCCGATTCCCGGCAGGGCGGCTCGCCCCGGGCCGGCTCCCCGCAATCAGGCTCGGCGCAGTCCGGATCGCCCCAGGGCGGGGCCGCGGGCGGCCAGCAGCAGGCCGGCGGGGCGCGGTCCGGCGGCGATGGCGGCGACGGCGGCGCGGGTGGCGGCGGTCTGGACGAGCAGAAGGCGCGCATGGAGGCGGACGCGGCGGCGCTGCGCGAGCAGCTGGACCGGATCGCCGGCGACACCGCCGATGTCAGCCCCGAGGTGTCGCGCCGGGCCCGGGCCGCCGCCTCGGTGATGCGCGAGGAGGACGTGGAGGGCCGCCTGTCCCGGTCCCGGGAGGAGCTGGCGGCGGGGATCCACGAGCCGCGCCTGGAGCGGGCCATCGGACACGCCCTGGACCGGGTGCGGGAGCGGGTGGCCGAGGCGGCGCGAGCGGCCGCCGCCCGGGCCGGCGAGGAGGGTGCCGGAGACCGGGGGCCGCCGTCCCCGGAGCAGCTGCGCGCGCTGATGCGGGATCTCTCGGCGCTGCGTGACCGACTCGGGCGCGAGTCGGGCGCCGTGGGGGGGGGCGCCTGGGGCCGCGACGCCTCCCGCCTGGACGGCCTGGCGGGCACGCTGGATCGCCTGCGCGGGCCGGTGGCACGCAATCCCGGTGCCGCCGGGGACCTGGAGGCGCTCATCGACGGCATCCGTGCCCTGGCCGCCGAGAGCGGCGCGGGCACCGCCGGCGGACCGGATCGCGACGCGCTGCTGTCTGCCCTGTCCGGGGTGGAGCGGGAGCTGCGCCGGGCGCTCGAGGGCGAGGAGCCCGAGGTCCGTGCTGGCCGCGATGCCCGCGCGCCTGCCCGCTACCGGGCCCAGGTGGAGGAGTACTTCCGCAGCCTGGGCAGGGACATTCAGAGTCGGTAAGTTACTGATTTACGGCCTGCCGGCGTCTGGCGCGCTGCGGCTGCCATCGTCGCGGGCCGGCCCGGACGGGTCTCGCCCCCGCTCCCGTTGCCGGCCTCAGGCCTGCGTGGCCACCAGGGATCCCTGGCGGCGGTGGAACTCGGCGGTCACGAACACGACGCCCACCGCGTGGCGCTCCGGCAGCCCCGCCTGCGCGCGGCAGGACACCACCCGGGCCACCGCGCTCAGCAGGTCGCACTCCAGGCGCACCAGCTCGCCGGGCTGTAGCGCGTCGGTGGTGACGAAGCCCATGCCCTGCGAAGAGAGATCCTGCACCGTGCCCTGGTGCACCCGGGCGTGATCTGCCGCGCGCACGAAGCGCACCCGGGGATGGCGCTCGAGGCGGGGCACGGCGCGCTCCCCGGGGCTGTCCGGCGTCGCCGGGGTGACCCGCGTGAGGGGGCTGTCACAGGCATGGCAGCGCCGGGATCCGGTGAGGGCAGCCGCCACCCGGGTGACGCTGCGGCACAGGGGGCAGGTGAGAGACTCGAATTCCGCGTGTGCCGCGGGGGGTCGCAGCGTCACACCCGCGGGCCGCCCCGGGCGGCTGCGGGCGTGGGGCCCCAGCGCCGTGCGCCGCGCCGCCAGCACCGCGTCGTAGGCCGCCCGCCGCGCCGGGTCGGAGAGCACCCCGTAGGCCTCGTTCAGCAGCGCCGCGTTCCACTCGTCGCCACCCAGGTCCGGGTGAACGCGCAGCTTCTGCATCAGCGTGCGGTAGCTCGCCTTGATCACGTCCGGGGCGGCGTCAGGCTGAACCTGCAGCAGGCGATAGTAGTTCCGGCGGTTGTTCACGGGACGGCCCCGGCGCGGTGCTCCACCCTGGGTATCGGCCGTCACGGCGTGCCCCTTCAGCCGCGACCCACGAACGGCATCTTGGTGGCCATCACCGTCAGGAACTGCACGTTGGCGTCCAGCGGCAGGCTCGCCATGTACACCACCGAGCTCGCCACGTGGGCCACGTCCATCACTGCCTCGACCGCGATGCTGCCGTCCGCCTGGGGCACACCCTCGGCCATGCGCGCGGCCATCTCGGTGTAGGCGTTGCCGACGTCGATCTGGCCCACCGCGATGTCGTACTTGCGCCCGTCCAGGCTCGCGGACTTGGTGAGCCCGGTGATGGCGTGCTTGCTGGCGGTGTAGGGGGCGGAGTTGGGGCGCGGCGCGTGGGCGGAGATGGATCCGTTGTTGATGATGCGCCCGCCCCGCGGGTCCTGGTCCTTCATCACCTTGAAGGCCTGGCGCAGGCACAGGAAGGAGCCGGTGAGGTTGGTCCCCACCACCGCGTTCCACTGCTCCACCGGGAGCTCCTCCAGCGGCACCCCCGGCGCGTTCTGACCGGCGTTGTTGAACAGCAGGTCCAGGCGGCCGAAGGCCTTCACCGCGGCGGCGAACAGGGCCTCCACCGAGGCCGGATCCGTGACGTCCGTGGCCACGCAGATGGCGTGCTCCGCGGCGCCGCCGGCCTTGCCCAGAGTCTCCTCGAGCTTCTCGGCGCGGCGCCCGGCCAGGGCCACGCGGTAGCCCTGCGCGAGCAGCGCGAGGGCGACGGCCCGGCCGATGCCGCTGCCGGCGCCGGTGACGATGGCATTCTTGGGTTCGGTGGACATGCGGGGCCTCGCGGGGTTCGGGTCGGATCGGGTGGGTAAGTATGCCGTGAATGAACGCGCCTAGCCGGGCGACGTGTCCTCGGCAAGGCACGCGACGGCCGCGTCCAGGCCACTCTCGAAGGCCACGCCGGTCAAGCGCAGCGCCGCCTCCACGCAGGCCAGGGCCCCGAGCACCGTGGCCTCGTTGACGTCGCCCATGTGGCCCACGCGGAAGGCCTTGCCGTCCAGCTGCCCGAGGCCGCCGCCCAGGGAGACGTTGAAGCGCTCGTGACACAGGCTCTTGATGGCCCGCGCGTCGATGCCGTCCGCCACCCGCACGGTGGTCACCGAGTCCGCCGCGGTGGCGGGATCGCGGGCATTGAGCTCCACCTGGCCCCGCGCGCTCCAGCGCGCCACCGCGGCGCGGGTGGCGCGGGCCAGGCGCCGGTGGCGCGCGAACACCTGGGGCAGGCCCTCCTCGTTCAGCATGTCCAGGGCTGCGCGCAGCCCGAACAGCAGGTGCTCCGGTGCGGTGCCGCAGAACCAGCGGTACCACTCCTCCTCGCGGCGCAGCCGCCAGTCCCAGTAGTTGCGCCGCGCGCCGCCGTTCTCCGCCGCCGCCAGCGCCCGCGGCCCGGCGGCGGTGAAGCCGAGCCCCGGCGGCGCCATGAGGCCCTTCTGGGATCCGGACACGGTCACGTCCACGCCCCACTCGTCCATGCGGAAGTCCACGGTGGCCAGGGACGCCACCGCGTCCACCATCAGCAGCGCCGGGTGGCCGGCGGCGTCCATGGCGGCGCGCACCGCGGGCACGTCGTTGGTGATGCCGGTGGCGGTGTCGGTGTGCACCAGCAGCACCGCCTTGATGCGCTGCCCGCGGTCCGCCTTCAGGCGCCGTTCCACCTCGGCGGGGTCCACCGCCGATCGCCAGTCGTTGGGGATGGTGTCCACCTCGGCGCCCAGGGACTGTGCCATCAGCGCCCAGTTCTGGCCGAAGTGCCCGCTGCTGGGCGCGAGCACGTGCTCGCCCGGTGCGATCACGTTGGCGATGGCCGCTTCCCAGGCGCCGTGGCCGTTGGAGATGTAGGCGTAGACGTCGCCGTCGGTGCGGAACACGGGCTTGAGATCGTCGATGCAGCGCCGGCTCATGGCGACGAAGCCCGGCTCGCCCAGATCCACGGCGTTGCGGTTCATGGCCTGCAGCACGCGCTCCGGCACGCTGCTCGGGCCCGGGGTCATGAGGAAGTTGCGTCCGCGTAGCGTGGTCATGGCGGTGCCGGTGGATCGGGTGAGGCGCGGGGTTATACCACCAAGCACCCGGGCCCGGCCCTCAGGCCCGTACCGGCGGGCGCCCCGCCCATGCCACCAGCGCCAGGGTCGCGGCGTTCACCGCGCAGGCGCTCCAGAACACGCCGGCGAAGGCCGCCTGGAACCCGCCGCCGGCCAGGTTCGCGAACAGCGCGCTGCCGGCGCTCACCCCGAGCACCACCCCCACGGTGCGGGTCACCATGTTGAGGCTGCCTGCCACCCCCTGGTCGGCGCGGGACAGGGCGCTCATCGCCCGGTCCATGACCGCCACCTGGAACAGGCCGTAGCTGAGCCCGTGGCCCAGCAGCACCGCCGCGATCCACGCCGCCGGCGCACGCTCCGGCCACAGGGCCACCGCCGCCAGCGAGACCGCGCTCCCGGCGAGTCCCGCGAGCGCCACCGCGTGGGGCGTCCGGCGCGCGAGGGCACGCGCTGCCAGCGGCGAGCCCAGGGCGTAGCCCAGGGGCGCCAGCGCCAGCAGCATGCCGCCCGCCGCGCCGTGGGCGCGGCTCAGGTAGAAGGGCACGATGAGCATGATCATGAAGGCGGCACCGTTGAGCAGCACGTGGGCCGCGTTGATCACCGCGAAGGGCCGCTGCCGGAACAGGGCGAGGTCCATCACCCGGTGGCGCGGCCCCCGCTGGTGGTGCGCGAACCACGCGAGCAGCGCGGCGCCGGCGGCGGCGAGGCCCAGGGTGGCCGGGGAAGTCCAGCCGAAGTGCCCGCCCTGGCCGAGGGCCAGCAGCGCCGCCGCGAGCCCTGCGGCCAGCGCGATGCCGGACAGGGGATCGAAGCGCTCGCCCGTCCCCGCCCGCGGCGCCGCCGGCACCCACGTCAGGGTGAGGGCCGCCGCCAGCGCGGCCAGCGGGACCCGGTACCAGAACACCGCCGGCCAGCCGAAGGCTTCCACCAGCAGTCCCCCGGCCAGGGGCCCCACGGTGGCCGCGGTGGCGAAGGCGAAGGTGTAGAGGCCCACCCCGCGGGTGCGCTGGGTGGGCGGCAGGGTCAGGGTCATCAGCGCCGGGCCCGTGGCCAGCAGCAGCGACGATCCCACGCCCTGGGCCACCCGCGCCGCCAGCAGCCCGGCGAAGCCGGTGGCCAGGGCACACAACGTCAGGGCCACGATGCTGATGGCGAGACCCGCCAGGAACACCCGCCGATGGCCCAGCAGATCGGCCATGCGGCCGAACCCCAGCAGCAGGCTCGCGTAGGTGAGGACGTACACGATCACCACCCAGCGGATGCTGGATACCGGCTCGCCGAAGGCCTGGGTGATGGCGGGAAACGCCACGTTCACCGCCGAGTCCAGCGGCGCCACCGACACGCCCAGTGCGATGCTCAGCAGGGCCAGGCGCTGGTGGGGCGCGGGCGGTGCCGGGGGGTCGGCTGCGTGGGCGGCTTCGGTGGCGGGAGGCAGGGTCGTTCGGCCGTGCTGAAACGGGCCGGTCAGTGTCGCATGATCCGGCGATGGCCCACCCCGCTCCCATGCGCCTGCTGGCCGCCAGCGGCCAGCTCGGCTACGGCTTCACCGAGGCGGCGCTGGCGCGCGGGCTGGAGCTGGGGGTGGACCTCATCGCCTGCGACGGCGGCTCCATGGATCCGGGGCCGTACTACCTGGGCGAGGGGGTGCCGTTCGTGTCGCGCCGTGCGCTGGCGCGGGATCTCGCGCTGCTGCTGGAGGCGGGTGTGCGGCGGGGGATCCCGGTGGTCATCGGCTCCGCCGGCGGTGCCGGGGGCGCCCCGCACCTGGAGCTCATGCGGGCGCTGGTGGACGCCATCGCCGTCGAGCGGGACCTCGCGTTCCGCATGGCGGTGATCCACGCGGAGCCGCCGCGCCGGGACCTGCTGGACGCCCTCGCCGCGGGACGTATCCGGGCGCTGGGTCCCATCGAGGAGCTGGACCAGCAGACCCTTGCGGGCGCGACCCGGGTGGTGGCGATGATGGGGGTGGAGCCGCTGCAGGCGGCGCTGGCCGCCGGCGCGCAGGTGGTGCTGGCCGGGCGCGCCAGCGACGCGGCCCTGTTTGCGGCCCTGCCGATGATGCGCGGGCACGACCCGGGGCTCGCCTGGCATCTGGGCAAGATCATCGAGTGCGCGGGCCAGGTGGTGACGCCGCGCACGGGCCAGGACTGCGTGCTGGGCCGCATTGCCCACGATCACTTCACCGTGGAGCCGGGCCACCCGGACAAGCGCTGCACGCGCATGCGCATCGCCGCCCACACCCTGTACGAGAACCCGAGCCCCTACGAGCTCACCGAGCCGGGGGGCGTGCTGGACACCCGGGACTGCCGCTACGAGCAGACGGACCCGCGCACCGTGCGGGTCACCGGCAGCCGCTTCCACCCGCGGCCGTACACGGTGAAGCTCGAGGGGGTAACGGCGCTCGGGCACCGCACCGTGTTCGTGGCCGGGGTGCGCGACCCGGACCTGGTGCGCGGCATCGACGGCTTCGTGGCCTCGTGCCGCGAGCGGGTGGCGGCGGAGGCGCGCTCGCTGGGGCTGGACGAGACCCAGTACACGCTGCACGTTCGGGTGTACGGGCGCGACGCGGTGATGGGTGAGCGCGAGCCGGTGCGCGGGCCTGTGCCCCACGAGATCGGCATCGTGGCCGACGTCATCGCGCCCGACGAGGAGGCCAGCCGCGCGGTGATGGCCAAGGCGCGCTACGCCTTGCTGCACACGGACTTTCCGAACCGCAAGTGCATCTCCGGCAACCTGGCGATCCCCTTCTCGCCCTCGGACCTGCCGGCGGGGCGCGCCTACCGCTTCAGCGTGTGGCACACGCTGGATCTGGACGATCCCCTGGCACCGTTCCCCATCGAGATGGTGGACGTGGGCGGGGCCGCGCCGTGACCCGGCTCGCGGACCTGGCCGGCGTGGTGCGCTCGAAGAACGCGGGCGCCCTGCACCTGACCCTGGACGTGATGTTCGAGGACGAGGCCACCTACCGCCGGGTGCGCGACTCGGGCGCCCTCGACGCCGCACGCATCGCGGCCCTCTACCGCGTGTCCCACAACCAGGTGGCGGTGATCCCCTACGACGCCGCCCTGGCCGTCAAGATCACCCTGCCCCGCGCCGTGCCCAGCGGCGACCCGCTGGACAGCGATGTCTACGGCGCCCAGCAGCACGCCCCGCTGCTGGACCTCGAAGTCCCCTGATCGAGAATCAAGAGGGACGCAGTCGCTTGATTTCATGCACGCGTGGGCTTGCTTGCAAGCTGACGCGATTCAAGAGGGACGCAGTCGCTAGATTTCATGCACGCGGGGGCTGGCTTGCACGCTGACGG
>JBFHNV010000225.1:0-9962 GCA_041593595.1 Gammaproteobacteria bacterium | reverse complement strand
TGCCTCTCCCCCTGGAGGGGGAGAGGGGACCTGGTCCGCTGCGCTGTGCGGAGCGCTGTTGGTTTCTCAGTCGGGATCCGGGCCGGTGCCCTCCGGGAAATGGCAGGCCACCTGGTGCGCGCCCCCCGGCTCGGTCACCAGCGCCGGCGCCTCGTCGGCGCAGCGCTGCGTGGCCTTCCAGCAGCGGGTACGGAACGGGCAGCCCGACGGCGGATCCACGGGGCTCGGGACCTCGCCGCCGAGGATGATGCGCTGCCGTGTCACGCCGCCGGTGCAGTCCGTCACCAGCTGCGGCTCCGCGGAGAGCAGCGCCTTGGTGTAGGGATGACGCGGCGCCCTGGAGATCTCCTCCTGGGTTCCCATCTCGACGATGCGCCCCAGGTACATCACCGCAATCCGGTGGGACAGGTGCCGCACGACCGCCAGGTCGTGGGCGATGAAGACGTAGGCGATGCCGTGGCGCTCCTGGATCTCCTCGAGCAGGTTCACCACCTGGGCCTGCACCGACACGTCCAGGGCGGACACCGGCTCGTCGCAGATCAGCACCTGCGGCTCCAGGGCCATGGCCCGGGCCACGCCGATGCGCTGGAGCTGGCCGCCCGAGAACTGGTGCGGGTATCGCTCGGCGTGTTCGCGCCGCAACCCCACGCGCTCCAGCAGCTCGCGTACCCGCTCCGGACGCTGCGCACGGTCGACGATGCCGGGATGGATGTCCCAGGGCTCGCCGATGACCTGTTCCACGGACATCCTCGGATTGAGCGATGCGTAGGGATCCTGGAACACGATCTGCATGCGCCGGCGGGCCGCGCGAAGGGCCTCCGGGCCCATGGCGAACAGGTCCTCGCCGTCGAGCCAGGCGTGTCCGGCGGTCGGTTCCTCGAGGCGCATCAGGGTGCGGGCCACGGTGGACTTGCCGCAGCCCGACTCGCCCACCACCCCCAGGGTCTCGCCGCGGGCCAGGGTGAAGCTCACATGGTCCACGGCGCGCACCACGGCGCCGCGCCCGCCCGTGCGCACGTGGAAGTGCTTGGCGAGGCCTTCCACCTGCAGCACCGGCGCGTCCACGCCGCGGTGGGCGTCAGCCGGGACGATCATGGAGCGACTCCAGGGGAAAGTGGCATTCGACGGTGCGCCGCGGGCCTGCGTTCCCGCTGCCCGCGGCATGGCTGGGCGGCGCCGCGTGCAGGCACTCGTCCCGGGCGAACTCGCATCGGGGGTGGAAGGCGCAGCCCCGGGGCATGTGCGCCAGGTCCGGCGGCGACCCCAGGATGGGCCGCAGCTTCTGCGCCCGGGACCTGCCGGTGGGCACCGAGCGCAACAGCGCCAGGGTGTAGGGATGGGCCGGACTGCGCAGCACCTCGGCGGTGGGGCCGCTCTCCACGACGCGACCGGCGTACATCACCGCCACCCGGGCGGCCACCTCGCTCACCACCCCCAGGTCGTGGGTGATGAGCAGCATGGCCATGCCGGACTCGGCGCGCAGGCCTTCCAGCAGATCCATGATCTGCGCCTGGATGGTCACGTCCAGGGCCGTGGTGGGCTCGTCGGCGATGAGCAGGCGCGGCCCCAGGGCGACGGCCATGGCGATCATCACCCGCTGGCGCATGCCGCCGGAGAACTGGTGGGGGTAGTCCCCGTAGCGCCGGGACGCGGCGGGGATCCCCACCCGGTCCAGCAGGTCGATGGCCCGCGCGCGGCGCCCCGCCACGGTGCCCACCCCGTGCACGCGGAAGGTCTCCGCAATCTGCCATCCCACCGAGAACACCGGGTTCAGCGAGGACAGGGCGTCCTGGAACACCATGCCGATACGCCGCCCGGCCACGCGCCGCCAGTCACGTGGGGACATGGCGAGCACGTCCTCGCCGTCGAAGTGGATCGCGCCACCGGCGATGCGCGCCGGTGGCTGTGGCAGCAGGCGCATGATCGAGGCGGCCGTCACGCTCTTGCCGCACCCGCTCTCGCCCAGCAGCGCCGCGGTCTCGCCCGCCGGGATCCGGAAGGTTGCACCGTTGACTGCGTGCACCACCTCCAGGCCGGTGTGGAACTCGACGCGGAGATCGCGCACCAGGAGCAGCGGCGGCGGCGTGCTCATCCGCCCTTCCGCGGCGCCTCCAGGCGCCAGCGCTGGGTCGGATCGCTCACGGTTCGCAGCCAGCTCGAGAGCAGGTTGGCCGACATGGCCGCGAGCATGATGGCCAGGCCGGGGAAGAATGCCAGCCACCAGGCCACGGACAGGTGGTTGCGGCCCTGGGCCACCATCAACCCCCAGGTGATCTCCGGCGGCTGGATGCCGATCCCCAGGAAGCTCAGGGACGACTCGGCCAGCATCACCACGGCGAACTCCACCGTGAGAATGGTGAGCAGGGTGGGCACCACGATGGGCGCGATGTGCCGGCGCAGGATGTGTCGCCTGCCGCCCCCGAGCGCCCGTGATGCCTGGACGAACAGCCGCTCGCGGATCTCCAGCACCTCGGCCCGGGCCACGCGCACGTACACGGGCAGGCGCGTGACGGCCAGCACCAGGACCAGATTGGCCACCCGTGGCTCCAGCACGTAGAGCACCACCACCGCGGTCAGCAGCGACGGGAAGCTCTGGAGCACGTCGGAGGCGCGCATGATCAGGTTGCCCGTGCGCCCGCCCACGTACCCGGCGATCATCCCCAGCAGCCCGCCCACCACCAGGGCGATGATCACGGCGCTCACGGCCACCAGGAGCGTGTTGCGCGCGGCCACCACCAGCCGCGCGAGCATGCTGCGACCCAGCGCGTCCGTGCCCAGGATCGTGAGCCAGCCCCGGTCCAGCGTGCCCGGCGGCGTATTGCGGGCGCGCAGGTCCAGCGTGGTGGCCGACTTGCCCAGGAGCTCCGGCCCCACGGCCACGCACAGCAACAGCAGCAACAGCCACAGACAGGCCAGCAGGGCGAAGCGATCGCGCGCCAGGAGACGCCACAGGGGCAGGCGGCGCCGGATGGCGACGCTCTCGGGGCCCGCTCCGGGCGCGCTGTCCAGGGCGGCTGGCGGGCTCATTGATGGCGGATCCGCGGGTCCAGCACGACGTAGAGCAGGTCGATGAGGATGTTGAGCAGGAAGATTGCCGTGGCGGTCACCAGGATGGTGGCCTGCACGAGGGCGAAGTCACGCTGCATGACCGCATCGATCATCAGCTTGCCGACGCCGGGCCAGCCGAACACCGTCTCCACGATCACCGCGCCGTTGACGATGCCCACCATCTGGTCCCCCGCCACCGTAACGACGGCCAGGCCGGAGTTGCGCAGCGCATGCACGAACACCACCGACGCCTCCCCCACCCCCTTGGCGCGAGCCGTCTTCACGTAGGCAGACGTGAGTGCGTTGAGCATGGCACCGCGAACCACCTGCACCAGCAGGCCGAAGGGGCGGAGCATCAGCACCGCCACGGGAAGGACCCAGTACGACCAGTCGCCGGTGCCTGAGGTGGGCAACCAACCGAGCGCCACCGCGAAGACCAGGATCCCCGTGATGGCTACCCAGAAGTCCGGTGCGCTGGCCGCGGCCAGTGATGACACCGTGGCCAGCCGGTC
Organism: Gammaproteobacteria bacterium; assembly: GCA_041593595.1. GTDB lineage: Bacteria > Pseudomonadota > Gammaproteobacteria > HK1 > HK1 > JBFHNV01. The sequence goes on along the minus strand of JBFHNV010000225.1, from coordinate 6,402 downwards.
GAACAGGCCGCCCGGCCGGTAGGCGGCGACCGAGCCCACCGCCACGCCCAGCGTTACGGCCAGCCCCATGGTGATCACCGCCAGCGACAAGGTGGTGGGAAACGCCCTCAGCACCACGTCCAGGGCCGGGCGCTCCTTGCGGATGGATACGCCGAAGTCGCCGCGCAGCACGTCGGCGAGGAAATCGCCGAACTGCACCAGCACCGGTCGATCGAAGCCGTGGCGCCGCGAGAAGTCCGCGCGCTGCTCCACCGATGCATCGATGGGCATGTACAGGCTCGCCGGATCGCCCGTCAGGCGCACGAGGAAGAACACCAGCATGACCAGGGCGCACAGGGCCACGGCACTGTGCAGCATGCGCTGGCCGAGGTAACTCATCATGGCCGTGCACTCGCCAGGGAGGTCGAAGATTGCCCGCGCGGCGTGCCCCGGCGGACGCTCACGTGCCCATGCGGATCGCGATGTCCCCCGGGAACGCCGCCGATCAGCCCTCGAAGAACGGGCTGCCGGCGTTGCGGTACCACATGCGCACCATGTGCCGCCGCGCGTCCGGTCCGGAGCCGTCCAGGTAGTCGGACCGGTGGTGCAGGCCTTCCAGGTTGTTGAAGTACTGCACCTGGCCAGGCTCGATCATGAACTCACAGAACAGCTCATCGCGCGCAATGCACGACACCACCGCGTCCAGCGCCTCGCGCGCGGCGTCGTCCATCACCACGCCCGCCTTGCGGTAGCCCTCCGTGATCTTGTTGATCGAGAACCGACCCTGGAGCCGCGTGCCGTCCCAGGTGAGCGCCGGCGCGCGCAGGATCTCCACCTCTCCGGCAGGCTGGATGCCCTGCCGGTCGTGGAGGAATGGCTGGAACAGGCGCTCCAGCAACTGCGGCGCGCCCTGCGCCAGCGCGTTGTACACGCTGTACACGCGGCAGTACTGGCTCTCGCCGCCCCGCTCGGCACGGGTCAGGCACAGGAGGCCGACGTAGTCGGGCCGCGTACGGTTCCCGCTGTTGTCCGTGTGAAAGGTGAGGACGCGGCTCGTCTCTGCTCGCTCGTTGCCGTACTCCTGGTCACCGCCCTTGTCCAGGACATCGCGAAAGATGAGGCCGGTGGCCTCCTGGGCGACGGGCCGGGCCAGGAGCTGTCCCAGCAGCCAGTACAGCGCGCGCGCCTCGTCCGCGGTCCAGCGCTCCACGGGCAGCCGGTCGAGCAGGGCCACCCCGATGCCGTGATCCAGGCGCTCACGCACCCGTGTCATCATGGCGCGGCAGGCGTCCAGGGCGAACAGCTCTGGCGACAGCATGCATACGGGGAGCTGCTGGTGGCGCAGGTGCCGTACGACCGCGTCCGCCTCCGCGCGCGCCTCCCCCGGCACCGCGACCGTCCAGTCCGAGGCCGAGACGTCGCTGCGCCGCCACGCCCGTGGCCACTCGAAGGGCCCGGAGGGGCGCCGTCCCTGCGCGCCCTCGTCGAGTTCTATCCAGTCCACGGCGTTATCCGTCCTTCCGGGCGGGTGACCGGCCCGGCCGCGCGGGACGGGCACCAATCGCCCTGGATCTACTTGAAGGAGATGTCCTCGAGGAGCAGCTCGCTGTTGGTGGAAATGTTGGGTCGGAAGTTCACCTTCGGCCCCACCCGCGTGTAGCCCACCATGTGGAACATGGGCACGTCGGCGACGATGTCCTCGTTGATGATCCGGAACGCCTCCTGCCACAGCTTGCGCCGCTCGTCGCCCACGGACTTCTCCGCATCGACGATGATCTTGTCCAGCCTGGCATCGGAGAGCGTGGAGTTCGCCCCGTCGGAGTGGTACTTGTTGTACACGGTGAACACCGCGTCACCGTTGTTGTTGTCATGCTGGGACTGGAGCAGGACCGGCGGGCGATCGTCGGCGTAGGGCTTCGTGAGCACGTTCACCCATTCGGCCACCTCGAGCATCTTCAGCTTCACGTTGAAGCCCACCGACTGGAGCATGGCGTGCATCGCCTCCATGACCTCGGTAGCGTTCGGATAGATGCCGATGCGCCCGATCATCATGATTTCGTCGTCGACGGGTACGCCGTCGGCACGCGCCTCGTCGAGGAGCTTCCTGGCCTTGTCGGGATCGTATGGCCAGACCTCGAGCGCGGGGTTGTGGCCGTTGATGCTGGGCACCACGAGCTGGGTGGCCGCAATGACGTCGGCGGAGAAGATGCTGCCGCGGATGGCGTCACGGTCGATGGCATAGTTGAGCGCCATGCGCACGCGCTTGTCGCCCAGCGGCGGACGCGTCACGTCGATGCGCATGCGGGAGGTCTCCGAGTTGGGATAGCTGAAGTCCATGCTCGGGTCGGTGGCGTCCTGGACCGCGATGTTGGCCGCGATGTCCGCCTCCCCTGCCTTGATCATGGCGGCGCGCACCGCGGATTCGGTGCGCCACACGTAGCGTGCCCGCTCCACCGCGGGCTCGGGCCCCCAGTAGTCCGCGAATCGAGCGAGCACGATCTCCTGGCCCACGTCCCACTTCGCCAGCACGTAGGGTCCGGTGCCGATCGGTGCGTTGGTGCTCTTGTCGGGCGGGCTGTTGGGCGAGGCGATGGCCATGGTGCCCATCATGGTGGGCAGGATGGGCGCCGGCTTGTCGGTGACGACTTCCAGCGTCGTGTCGTTCACGGCCCGCGGAGTCACCTTCAGCCCGCCGAAGAACTTCGTGCGGATCTCGCACTCGATCTGCTCGTTCATGGTCCTGTTGATGGACGTCACGGCGGCCGCCGCGTTGAACACGGCGCCGTCGTGGAACTTGACGCCATCGCGCAGGGTGAACTGCCAGGTGGTCGGATCGACCTGCCTCCAGGCCGTGGCGAGACGCGCGGTGATCTGGCCGTCCCTGGGGTCGATCTCGGTCAGGGTCTCCACCACGTTCTGCTTGATGACGCGCCCGATGTTGGAGCGGCTGGACTGGCACGGCTCCAGGATGTCCGGCTCCTCGGAAAGCACGATGGTGACGGTGCGGTCCGCCGCCGCGGCGGGGCCGGTGGTGAATGCCATCGCCACCGCGAGGGCGCCGGCCGCCAGGGTGCTGGCAGACGTCGCCCACGCAACGCCATCACGTCGCGGGGCGCCAGCTTCGGTACTGTCCATCATCGGGGAGTCCTCCTCGTTGGCAGGGGCCGGCCGGAGTTGTTGTGGTGATCTCCCTGGGCCGGGACGAGGGCGGTGGCGGTCATTCCCGCTGCATCCGCCCGTGCCCGTCGTGCCGGGGGCTCGGGTCCGGTCCGGTGTCGGTGCCTGTGACGGGGCCGCGGTGCGACGACCCGGCGTGGTGACAGACACCCGATCGAGGGTAGCCCACGGCCGATTCGAGGGCAATCAACGCCGCCGGGGATCGTCACGGGCTCGCGGGTGCGGAGTCGCTGCCCGTTGAGTTTCGCCGGCGATGGTGGGAAGAATCGGGCTCCGGCACGGCTTGCGCGAGCCCGGCAAGGCCGATGAGGGGCCCCGCGGCGCGAGGCGACGTGCGACGGGGCCCGGCGCCCGGCGTGGCGAGTGGGTGCCGCCGGGACGCCGGCAGTGGACGACGGAGAGCCGAAGCAAGAACTACAGACCACGGGAAGCCAAAGGAGATCGGCCATGCATCGCTACCAGACCAAGACCGACCCGCAGACCGGGGAGCGCTACCTGCCGGTGAGCCGTCGTGGGCGGGCGCTCCTCGACGACGCCATGCTGAACAAGGGCACCGCGTTCTCGGTCGAGGAGCGCGCGGCCCTGGGCATCGACGGACTGCTGCCGGCGGCGGTGCTCAGCCTCGAGCAGCAGATCGCGCGCAATTACGAGAACTACAAGCTGGCAGCCACCGACATGGACCGCTTCCTGTGTCTGGCCGCGCTGCAGGATCGCAACGAGACGCTGTTCTACCGGCTGCTGAGCGAGCACGTGGAGGAGATGACCCCCATCGTCTACACCCCCACGGTCGGTCTTGCCTGCCAGAAGTACTCGCACATCTACCGCAAGCCGCGCGGGCTGTACATCAACCAGTCACACACCGGCCGCATGCGCGAGGTCCTCGACTCGGCGCCGTACGAGGGCGTGGCGGTGATCGTCGCCACCGACAGCGAGGGCATCCTGGGCCTTGGCGACCTGGGCACGGGCGGCATGGGGATCCCCATCGGCAAGCTGTCGCTGTACACGCTGGGCGGGGGCATCCACCCCGCCCGGTGCCTGCCGGTGTGCCTGGACGTGGGCACCAACAACGTGCAACTGCGCAGCGACCCGCTGTACCTGGGCGTTCAGCAGCCGCGTCTGCAGGGGGATGCGTACTACGCGCTGCTCGACGAGTTCGTCGATGCGGTCATCCAGGTGTTTCCCAACGCGCTGCTGCAATGGGAGGACTTCTCGCGCCAGAAGGCGTGGACGGTGCTCGAGCGCTACCGCAGTCGCGTCTGCTCGTTCAACGACGACATCCAGGGTACGGGCGCGATCACCCTGGCCGGCGTGCTCGGTGTGTGCGCGATCACCAGGCGCAAGCTCGCCGACCACCGCTTCGTGGTGCACGGCGCCGGCGCTGGCGGGGGCGGCATCATGCACCTGCTGCAGGCGGCGATGCAGGCCGAGGGCCTGGGCGCGGCCGAGGCGTGCGCGCGCGTGCTCGGGGTCGACAGCCGGGGTCTCATCGTCGCCGACCGCAAGGGTCTCGACGCGTTCAAGGTGCCGCTGGCCGCCGATCCGGCGCTGGTCTCCGGCTGGAAGCTCCCCGACGCCGGCTCGATCCAGCTTGCCGACGTGATCGCGAACTACAAGCCCACGGTGCTCATCGGCACCTCGGGGCAGCCGGGGTCGTTCACCGAGGACCTGGTGCGCGCCATGGCCAGGCACGCGGATCGCCCGGCGCTGTTCGCACTGTCCAATCCGACCTCGAAGACCGAGGTGAACCCGGCGGATGCGCTGGCCTGGACCGACGGGCGCGCGGTGGTCGCTACCGGGAGCCCGTTCGCTCCGGTGGAGCACGGTGGCAGGCGCCATCGCATCGGTCAGGGCAACAACGTGTTCTGCTTTCCCGGCATCGGGCTCGGCGTCATCGCCACGGATGCGAACCTGGTCTCGGATGGCATGCTGCTCGCCGCAGCCCGCGCCGTGGCCGCCAACGTGCCGAAGCGCGACCTGGACGACGGCTGCGTCTACCCGGAAATGGCCCAGCTCGACCCGGTGTCCAAGGCGGTCGCCGAGGCCGTTGCCACGGCGGCGATCAACGAGGGGCTGGCCGCGGACGTGCCTGCCGTGGTCGATCCGGAATCGATAGCCGGGCGTGTGGCGGCGCAGCGCTGGACGCCGGCGTACGTGCCGTATCGTTACGAGCCGGACGCCTGAGCATCCTGTCGGACGGCGCAGCGGCCGCCTCAGGGGAGCCGGACCCTAGCCCGGCGATCCGCGCGGTGCCGCGGGGCTGCGGTGCCTGTGGTGACGGCGCTCGCGGGGACCCATTGCGGCGCTACCCGAACGGCAGGTGCGAACCCGTAGCGCTCGCGGCTTTCTGATGGCATCGGCGTCCCCGTCAGACAGGTGCCGGCGCTGTCCCTCGGGGAATGGACGCTACATCGCCTCGGCTACCCGACCCAGCTGCCGGTCCAGGCAGCCCATCCGCGCCATCACTCGGAGCTCAGGGAGAGCGTCGAGTTCCGCTATCGGTTCACCACCAACGGCGGAGAACGCGTCGGAGATGCCTTCATCATTCCCCACCTCTGGCTACGCGAGCCCGAGGCTCACGGTGATCGCCCTCGCGCCCAGGCTGGCAGACCACGTGAAGACGCGCCTCTAGCCCGTCGGCCCCGTGCGCCTTCAGCTGATCGCCTGCAAGACCTCCTGGGCGCGCCGGGTGTCGGGTCCCCGAGACTGCTCGCAAGACCAGCGACAGATGGGCTCGAGGATTCGCCGGGCCTCGGCCTCGTCACCTTGCCGGTGCAGCATCTGCGCCAGGCTGGTGCTCGCGCGCAGCTCCCAGAGTCTCGCGCCCTGGCGCCTGGCGATCGTCACCGCGTCGCGCAGGCCGTCGATGGCGGCGTCCAGGCGGTCGGGCGCCGAGCGGGCGCGGTGCTCAGCCCGCATCCGGTGCACCTCCGCCTCGAACCAGCGTTCCTGGCTCGACTCGATGCCCTCCAGGGCCTGGTCGAAGAGGGTGAGGGCCGTGTCCACCTCGTCGATGCGCATCAGCAGCTCCGCGAGCAGCGCGGAGTAGTAGGGGAGGAACAGGCCGCCGGTCGCCATGACCTCCTCGCGGGCCCGGGCCACCCGCTGAACCGACTCGACGTCCGGCGCGTCGATCGCGGCCCAGTGCTCGAAAAAATGCGCATGGGCTCGCCAGAACGGATAGCCCTCGTGCTCCGAGAGCTCGAGCAGCTGCGAGGCATGCTCGACGACCTTGCCGCGGTTGCCCGC
>JBFHNV010000224.1:0-10018 GCA_041593595.1 Gammaproteobacteria bacterium | reverse complement strand
TCCTCGCTCCTCGGTCCGTGCGGCCCGAATCTGCAGGCATCTCCACGCCCTCGCTTCGCGCCGTGGTGACGAATGCGGGCTAGGGCGGCGCGTCCTGCGGGACGCGGATCGCCGCGAGGTCCTCCGGCGGCACCACCACGTCCACGTCCACCTCCATCAGCAGCTCCGCGCGTGCGAGCCCGTCCACCACGATCTCGGTGTACGCCGGGCACACGCCGCCCAGGTGGCGCTGCAGCACCGCCATCACCGGCGGGAGGTGATCCCGATCGGTGACCCACACCTTCACCTTGCACACGTGCTCGAGCCGCGCGCCCACCTCGCCGAGGAGCTGCGCGACGTTGCGCATGGCCTGCTCCGCCTGGGCCGCCGGGTCGCCGAGCCCGTGGAAGCGGCGCGCGCTGGGGTGGATGTCGAAACCCGTCTGGCCGCGCAGGTGGATGCGCTCGCCGGCGATCACCACCGAGCACATGTCGGACACGATGCTGCGTTCGGGGTGCTGGTCGCGCACGTTGTGCGGCCGGTGGCGCAGGTGGGGCACGTGGACCTCGCAGAACGCGGACGGGGGCCGCGCGACAGTGGGGCATAATGACACGCCGCACAAGGCGGGACCGCCACGCGCGAGCGCGCCGCCGGCGCATCGAGGTATCCCGTTCATGAGCCTGCTGTTCGCCAACGCCACGGTCGTCACCCAGGATGCCGCCCGGCGCGTGCTCGAGGGCGCGGCGGTGGTGGTCGAGGGGGAACGCATCGCCGACGTGGGCCCGCTGGACGAGGTGCGCGCGCGCCACCCGGCGGCGGAGCCCGTGGACGTCTCCGGCCAGGCCATCCTGCCCGGGCTCATCAACATCCACACCCACACGGTGCTCACGGTGCTGCGCGGCACCGTGGAGGACATGAGCGGCGACGCCATCTACGGCTACATGACCCCCATCAGCTTCGCCATGCAGCCCGACGAGCGCGCGGCCATGGCGCGCCTCGGCGCGCTGGAGGCGCTGCGCAGCGGCTGCACCACGCTCGCGGATCCGTTCCGCCACGTGGCCGGCTACGCGCGGGCGATGGCGGACACGGGGCTTCGCCTGTACCTGAGCGAGAGCGGCGCCGACGCGAGGACCCTCGAGATCCGCAAGGGCCGCTATGTCTACGACCGCGCCTGGGGCGAGACCTTCCTCGAGCGCATCGACGCGCTGTCGACGTTGCACGACGCGCACGGGCGCGTGCAGGTGCAGATCGCCGCCCACGCGCCGGACAACTGCTCCGAGTGGATGCTGCGCGAGCTCAACGACCGCGCGGAGCGCCTCGGCGTGACCCGCACCGTGCACCTGTCCCAGAGCCCCGTCGAGGTGGAGCAGGTGAAGCGCCGCACCGGCGGCACCTCGGCGCAGTACCTGCGCGACAACGACTGGCTCGGCCCGGACGTGATCGCGGCGCACTGGACGTACTGCACCGAGTCGGACATCGCGCTGTGCGCCCGTCACGGGGTGCACATGGCGCACTGCCCCGCCAACAGCTCCCGGCGCGGCCCGCACCGGGTGCTGGCGGGCGCGATCCTGGACGCGGGAGTCAACGTGGCCCTCGGCACCGACAACATGACCGAGGACATGTTCCAGGCCATGAAGATCGGCAGCATCGTGCACCGCGGCAGCCACGGCGGCGGCGTCGACCCGCCGCCGCAGCACGCGCTGGACGCCGCCACGGTCAACGGCGCGCGAGCGCTGGGGCGCGAGTCGGATCTCGGCTCGGTGGAGCCCGGCAAGCGCGCGGATCTCGCGTTCGTCGATCTGCGAAACCCGAACCTGTGCCCGGTGGTGAACCTGGTCTCGAGCCTGGTGCACTACGCACACCCGGGCAATGTGCGCTCGGTGATGGTGGACGGGGCGTTCCTGCTGCGCGACGGGCAGGTCCTGTCCATGGAGGAGGCCGAGGTGCTGGCCGCGGCCCAGGCGGCCACCGACGCGGCGTGGCGGCGCCTCGGGCGCGAGTCGCCGGATCTCACCCTGCCGTCGCGCTACGCGCGCTGACGGGGCACCGCCGGCGCGTGGCGCCGCTGGGCGGCGCGGCCTTCCACGACAACCGGGTCCGGATCCGGGCCACCCGAGCCGCCGACCCCGGGGACCGCACTACGTTCGCGGCGCGCGCTGGGTTAGCATCCAGGGGGCCAGCAGGCCGGGAGCGATGCCATGGCGACCATCATCCCCGACGTGGTCAGCGCGCAGACGGTGCGCATCCTCACCCCGTCCGACAGTGCCCACAAGGCCGCGCGGCTGATGGCGGAGCACGACATCTCCGCCGTCATCGTCGCCGACCGGGCCGGGCGCCTCACAGGCATCGTCACCGAGCGTGACGTGACGCGGCGGGTGGTGGCGCAGGATCTCAAGGGTTCCCAGGTGACCGTCGCCGACATCATGACGCCGTCGCCGGAGACCATCGCGCCCTCCGGCACGCCCGACGAGGCACTCGAGATGATGAACCGGCTCCGGGTGCGCCACCTGCCGGTGGTGGACGGCGGCAAGGTGCTCGGCATCGTCTCGATCCGCGACCTGCAACGATCCGTCACCGGGCGCATCGTGGCCATCTGAAGAGAGAATCGAAACCCCTCTCCCCCTTCGCAGGGGGAGAGGGAGAATCCGCTCGGCCGCTTGCGCGCGGGGCACTACTTCTTGAGCTTGGTCCAGACCTTGTCGCGCAGCTCCCGGGACTCCTTGGAGCAGTCCTTGGAGGGACGCAGGCGCGAGGCGTACTCCGCCGGCATGTTCACGGCCGGGTCGGTCTTGATGGCATCGTCCAGATACTGATCGGAGCCCGCGATGGCGTTCATGTAGCCGGTGAAGTTCGACGCCTCCGCGGCGTTCTTCGGGTCCAGCATCCAGTTGATGAAGGTCTTCGCGTTGTCCATGTGGGGCGCGCCCTTGGGCACCACGAAGTGGTCGCCCCACAGGCTGATGCCTTCCTTCGGGTAAAGGTAGCGCGCGCTGGCGAGCTTCTTGCGCACCCGGTGGGAGGCGCCGTTCCACTGGTGGTGCACCGCCACCTCGCGAGCCACCATGCGGTCGATGGTGCCCGACGACTGGTACATGGCGAGCTTCGGCTTCTGCTTCTCCAGGAGCTCCAGGATCTTCTGCGCCTCGCCCGCGTCTGCCGTGCACTTGTCGAAGCCCAGGTAATACGCTGCCGCGTTCCACACCTCCACCTGATCGTTGAGCGCCACCACCTTGCCCTCGAGCTCCGGGCGCGGCTCGAAGAATTCCTTCCAGGTGTGTTCCAGCTCGCCACCGGGCACCTTCTCGGAGTCGTAGGTGATGCCGGTGGTGCCCCACATGTAGGGCGCGGAGTACTGGCTGTCCGGATCGAACTCCGGAGTATCGTGGGGCGGCCGGACGTTCTTGAAGTTCGACAGCGACTTCGCGTCGATCTTCTCGGCGAGTCCCTGCTTGATCATGGTGCGCACCATGTACCCCGATGGCACCACCAGGTCGTAGCCCGTAGCGCCCGCCTGCAGCTTGGCGAGCATGGTCTCGTTGGAGTCGTACACGTCCAGCGTGACCTTGATGCCGGTCTCCTGCTCGAAGCGCTTGATGAGATCCGGCGGCAGGTAGTTGGACCAGTTGTAGATGAACAGCTCCTTGTCCTGGGCGTGGGCCGGGCCCAGCCACAGCAGCGCGGCCAGTCCCGCGGCGGCGAGTCGCAGCAGCCTGTTCATGGGTTCTCCTCCTGTTCGCGTTGAGTTGTCGGTTGCAAACGTCCGGCGCGCACCCGCCGCGGGCCTACTGCCGGGCGCGGCCGATGAGCCACGACAGCGAGACCATGGCGATGGACACCACGAGCATGATCGCGGAGATGGCGTTCACCTCCGGCGTCACCCCGATGCGTATCATACCGAAGATGAAGATGGGCAAGGTGGTGGCGCCCGCGCCGGCCACGAAGTAGCTGATCACGAAGTCGTCCAGCGAGATGATGAAGGCGAGCACCGCGCCGGAAAGGATCCCGGGCCACAGCAGCGGCAGGGTCACGCGGCGGAAGGCCTGCCATTCATTGGCGTAGAGGTCCGCGGCGGCATAGCCCAGCGTCGGATCCATGCCCTCGATGCGCGCGCGGATGGGCAGGTAGGCGAAGGGGATGCAGAACACCGTGTGCGCCACCATCACGGTCAACAGCCCGAGCTTGAAGCCCACCAGCACGAAGAACAGCAGCGTGGCCACCGCGGTCACGATCTCGGGCACCACCAGCGGCATCGCCATCACCCCCGCCACCGCCGTCTGGCCGCGGAAGCGCCCGCGGCTGGTGCCGATGGCCGCGAGGGTCGCGAGGAAGGTACCGGCCAGGGACGCCACGGTGGCGATGACCACCGAGTTGAACGCGGCGCGCAGCATGTCGTCGTTGGCCAGCACGACCCCGTACCAGTGGGCGCTGAACCCGGTCCAGATGGTGGCGATGCGGTTCTCGTTGAACGACAGCGCCAGCAGCACCGCGATGGGCAGGTACAGGTAGGCGAAGAACAGCGCCGCCAGCGGGCGCACGCCCGCGAAGCGCCACAGGGGGTTCGCGCCCGGGCGGCTCACGCGGGGCGGTCCGTCGCGCGCCTGGTGTGCGCCTGCAACGCGGCGCGCCTCACGCGCGCGCCTCGCTCGTCCCGCGCCTGACCTTCAACGCGTAGATCATCATCGCCCCCAGCACCAGCGCGAGCAACGCAAAAGCCAGCGCCGCGCCGAAGGGCCAGTTGCGCGAGGCGCCGAACTGGGCCTGGATGAGGTTCCCGATCATCATCGACTTCGATCCGCCCAGCAGCTCCGGCGTCACGTACGCGCCCAGGCACGGGATGAACACCAGGATGCTGCCGGCCACGATGCCGGGCATGGCCAGGGGGATCACCACCCGCGCCAGTGCCCGGGTGCGGTCGGCGCCGAGATCGAAGGCTGCTTCCACCAGCCGGAAGTCGAGCTTCTCGAGACTCGCGTAGATGGGCAGCACCATGAAGGGCAGGAAGGAGTAGGTGAGCCCGATGCCGATGGCGAGCGGCGTGTAGAGCACGTCGATGGGCTCGCTGGTGATGCCGAGCCTCGCGAGGGCGCCGTCGATGAGCCCGTTGTTGCGAAGCAGCAGGATCCACGCGTAGTTGCGCACCAGCAGGTTGGTCCAGAAGGGAATGGTGACCAGGAACACCAGCAGGTTGCGGTAGCGCTCCGGCTGCAGCGCCATGTAGAGCGCGGTGGGGAAGCCCACCAGCAGCGCGAGCACGGTGGTCACCGCCGACAGCCCGAAGGAGCGGGCGAAGATCTGCAGGTAGTCGGTGTTGACGACCAGCGTGCCGTCCAGCTCGCGCTCGAAGAAGAAGCTCGCGTAGGCGTCCAGGGACAGGCTCTGCCATTCGACGCCGCCGTACTCGCCGCGCTCGAGCACCGACACGTAGGCCATGAGCCCGATGGGTACCAGCATGAACACGCCGATCACCATCATCGCCGGGCCGATGAGGGCCGCGCGACGCGCGCCCGCGTTGCGGCGCAGGTAGTCGATCACGGCGTGCTCAATACCCTGAGCGCCCGCGCCGGCACCCGCGCGCGCACCGCATCACCGCGCTGGAAGCGCCGCTCGGCGCCGCCGCGATTCTGCTCGCGCACCAGCAGCGTGCCGCCGCCGGAGATCTGCAGGTGGTAGTGGGTGTCGGTGCCGAAGTACACCACGTTGCTCACGGTGGCCTCGATCCCGTCGTCGCCGGCCGCGAGCTCGACGCGCTCCGGGCGCACCGCCAGCGTCACCGCCGCGCCGGGGGCGCAGCCGCCGCCCTCCTCGGAGGTGAGCTCCGCGCCGCCACCGATGCGGAAGCGTGCGCCGGCTCCGTCCGCCGCCACGCACTCGGCCTCCAGGAAGTTGGACTCACCGATGAAGCCCGCCACGAAGCGGTTGGCAGGATGCTCGTAGATCTCTCCGGGCGTGCCCACCTGCAGGATGCGCCCGGCGTCCATGACCGCGATGCGGTCGGACATGGTGAGCGCCTCCTCCTGATCGTGGGTGACGAACACGAAGGTGATGCCGGTCTCGAGCTGCAGGCGCTTGAGCTCCACCTGCATCTCCTTGCGCAGCTTGAGATCCAGCGCCGAGAGCGGCTCGTCCAGCAGCAGCACCTTCGGTCCCGTGGCGAGGGCGCGGGCCAGAGCGACCCGCTGCTGCTGGCCGCCCGAGAGCTGCGCAGGCCGCCGCTCGGCGAGCTCGCCGAGCTGCACCAGCTCCAGCATCTCGCGCACCCGCGCGTCGATGCGGGTGCGTTCCACGCGCTGCATCTCGAGGCCGAAGGCCACGTTGCGCGCCACCGAGAGGTGCGGGAACAGGGCGTAGTTCTGGAACACGGTGTTCACGGGCCGCTTGAACGGCGGCAGCCCGGCCAGCGGGTCGCCGTAGAGCCACAGCTCGCCGGCGGTGGGCTGCTCGAAGCCCGCGATGAGACGCAGCAGCGTGGTCTTGCCGCAGCCCGAGGGACCGAGCAGGGTGAAGAACTCCCCCTCGCCGATGGTCAGCGTGGCGTCGTCCAGGGCGCGCACCTCGCCGCGCGCGCTCGGGAACACCTTCGTCACCCCTGCCGCCTCGATGGCGGCGCGGACGTTGCCCATGACGCGGCGCCGCGCGCCTCCCCTTGCAGTCCCCGTGCCGTGAATGAGCTTAGCACGCGACGGCGCGGCGCCTGCGCGGAGCGCGGTAGCATGCTTGCCTGACACGTGCCGTCCGCGCCAAGCTCGTGGGTTCGCCCATCCCGCGCGCCTGACGCCCGATCGCCGCCGCCCCATGCCGCTCGCAGTAATCCCGTTCTCCCGCGCGCTCGGCGCGGCCATCCTCGCCTTCCTGCTCGCGGGCTGTGCCACGCTGGGTCTGGAAGAGGAATCTCCGTCCCAGGACGCGGCCAAGGCGCGGAAGACGACCGCCAGCTTCCAGGGGCTGGACGCGGGCCAGGAACGCAACGCCCGTGCGTACCTGGGGCTGCTGGAGGAGGAGTGCGGCGTGCCCGAGTGGCGCGTGCGGCGCCGCTTCGAGGCCGCCACCGAGGAGATCCGCCGAGGGCTGCGGGCCCTGGGCCACTACCGGGTGGAGGTGGACAAGCGCCTGGAGCGGCGCGAGGACTGCTGGCACGCCGAGTTCACCGTGGACCCGGGACCGCGGGTGACCGTCACCGAGGTGGCGGTGAGCATCGATGGCGAGGCGCGCGACGATCCCGCCTTCCAGGCGCTGCTGGGCGAGCTGCCGCTGCGCGCGGGCGAGCCGCTTGACCACAGCGCCTACGAGCGCAGCAAGTCGAAGCTGACGTCGCTGGCATCGGAGCGCGGCTACCTGGAGGCGAAGCTCACGACCCACGAGCTCGTCGTGGATCCGGGAGCCGGCACGGCACGCGCGACCCTGCGCCTGGAGTCGGGGCCACGCTACTCGCTGGGCGAGCTCGCCGTGGAGACCGAGAGCCTGGACCCGGACCTGGCGCGGCGCATCGTGGAGTACACCCCCGGCGAGCCCTACTCCGCCGACCGGCTGCACCGGATCGACCGGGCGCTCACCGACAGCGGCTACTTCGCCAGCGTGGACGTGCGCCCCAACACCGACGCGCCGGACGGCACGCAGGTGCCGGTGACGGTGCGCGCCGAGCCCCGCAAGCGTCACCTCTACACCGCGGGGGTGGGCTTCGCCACGGACGTGGGCCCACGCGTGCGGCTCGGCTACGAGAACCGTCGCATCAACCAGCGCGGCCACCGCCTGGTCACGCGACTGCGGGGCTCGCTGGTGCAGAGCGATCTCACCGCCGAGTACCGCATCCCCCTGGAGCGGCCACAGAGCGAGTGGCTCACCTTCTCCGCCGCCGCGGTGCGCGAGAACACCGATACCTTCGAGAGCAACACCGGCAAGCTGGGCGCGCGGGTCACGCACCTTCGCGGCCGCTGGCTGGAGACCCGCTTCGTCGAGCTCAGCCGCGACGACTTCGAGGTGGGCCGCACCCGCGGCATCGCCGTCCTGCTGCTGCCCGGGGTCAGCTACGCGCGCACCCACAGCGACGGACGGCTGCGCCCGGACGAGGGCTGGCGCCTCTACGGAGAGATCAAGGGCGGCGCCCAGGCGCTGCTCTCGGAGACCGACCTGCTGCGCGCGCGGGTGTCCGGCGGCTGGCTGCGCAGCCTGCCCTGGGACGGGCGCATCATCACCCGCGCCGAGCTGGGCGCGCTGGTGACCGGCAACTTCAACGCGCTGCCGCCGTCGGTGCGCTTCTTCGCCGGCGGCGACACGAGCGTGCGCGGGTACGAGTTCGAGTCCCTGGGCCCGAAGAACTTCCTCGGCGAGGTCATCGGCGGCAAGTACCTGGCGGTGGCGAGCCTCGAGTACGAGCACCCCATCAAGGGCGCGTGGAGCGGCGCCGTGTTCACCGACGCGGGCAACGCCTTCAGCAACGAGTTCTCCGAGGACGTGAAGGTGGGGGTCGGCATCGGCCTGCGATGGCAGTCGCCCGTGGGCCCGGTACGGGTGGATCTGGCACATCCGCTGAACGACGACGGGGATACGCTGGTGCGCCTGCACCTGCGACTCGGCCCGGACCTGTGAGCAGGCAGCCGTGAGACGGGATCCGTGAGGCCGGCGCTGCGGCGCGCGGCGCGCCGGACGCTGCTGGTGCTGGCGGTGGCGCTGCTGGTGGTGACCGGTGTGCTGACCTGGGCGCTGGGCACCCGCACGGGCACGGCCTGGCTGCTCGAGGAGGGGACGCGCCTCGGGGGCGTCGAGCTGGGCTACGGGGCGCTCCGCGGCTCGCTGCTGGCGGGCCTCGAGCTGGACGAGCTGCGAGTCGCCACCGCCGACACCCGTGTCGAGGTGACGCGCCTCGTCCTGCGCTGGCGCCCGCAGGCCCTGCTGTCCCGGCGGCTCCTGGTGGACCGGCTGGCCCTGGACGGCGTCACGGTGTTCCTGCCACCGCCGGCACCCGACGACGGCGAGCCGCCGCGCATCGCGGTGCCGGCGCTGCCTGCCATCCAGCTGCCCCTGGCGGTCGAGGTGGTGCAGCTGGCGATCAGCGAGGTCCGGCTGGACGACGCCGCCGCACCCCCGGTGCTGGACCGCCTGGCCCTGGCGCTCACCGCCGCCGCGGACGGCGTCCGGATCCGGGATCTGTCCCTGGCCGCGCAGGGGATCACCGTCGACGGCACGCTGGCGACCACCTTCTCCGGCGACTGGCCCCTGGAGGGCACGCTGGCGGTGGCGGGCGCCGCCGGCGGCACCCCGCTCGACCTGCGCATGGACCTGTCCGGCAGCGCCCGGGGGCCGGCCCTGGAGATCGAGACCACGGCCCCTGTAGCAGCCCGGGCACGCGGGCGCACGGATCTCCGTGAGCATCCCCCCACCGCCTCCCTGGCCCTCACCTGGACCGACGCGGCACACCCGGCGGCGGCGCCGGTCACGAGCCCGGAAGGCACTCTCGAGCTGGAGCTGGGCGAGGGCCTGACCTTCACGATCGTCCTGGACAGCCGGCTGGCCGGGGCCCCCGCAGGCCTCGTCCGGGTGGCGCTGGATGCCACGGGAAGCCTGTCCGACCTGCGCGCACCGTATCCCCTGCAGGTGACCCTGGACTGGCAGGCCGAGGTGGATGCCGGGGCCTTCTCGGGACGCGGCAGCATCGAGGGCGACGTCAGCGGCTTCGATCTGGAGCACGCCCTGGAAGCGCCGTTCACGTTCACCACGGCGGGGCGGGTGAGCCCGCACGGCGCGGACACCCGCGTGGATCTCTCCGGCGAGTGGCGCGAGCTGGCCTGGCCCCCCGGCGCCGCCGGGGTCCCCGCGAGCCCCGCCGGCCGCTACGCCATCGCGGGCAACGCCGCCGCCCTCACTGCCCGGGTCGACGCGGAGCTGGCCAACGCCGACGGCGTGCGCTCCGTGGCCATCGAGCTCAGCGGTGGCGCCGCCACGGCGCCGCCCCACGCCTTCGATGCCCGGGTGGCCTGGCAGGCCGCGATGGATGCCGGGGCCTTCTCGGGACGCGGCAGCGTCGAGGGCGACGTCAGCGGCTTCG
>JBFHNV010000223.1:0-10054 GCA_041593595.1 Gammaproteobacteria bacterium | reverse complement strand
CGGCCCCGCGCGACAGCACGTCGAGCCAGTTGTGCACCCCTTCGAAGAACCGCATGGGGACGGGCCCGGGCGCGGCGGGGGGGTTCAGGAAGCGGGGGCGGGGCGCCCCGCGGCGCCCCGCCCGGGCGTGCCTAGAGCGGCGCCTCGACGCCCACCACGGCGCCGACGGTCTGGTTCCACTGCCGGGCGCAGTCGGAGCCGCAGCGCTTCGCCCAGCGCTTCACCACGTAGTTCTCGACGATGTTCTTGAGCTGGGCCTCGTCGGCCGCCGACGGCGCGATGGGCACCATGCCGCCCGGGTCGCCCCACGGGCACGGGCCGCCGGCGTTGCACTTGAGCGCGGTCTGGTCCTCCTTCTGGACCGCCTCCCACATCTGGTCCTCGAGGGTCTTGAGCTCCTTCGTCATGAGGTCCTGGGTCTCCTTGCTCAGCGAATCCCAGGTCTTGTTGTTGATGGCCAGGAAGGTGGCCGCGAAGCCGAGGCGCACCTGGATGTTATGGGTGACCACCTGCCACCACTTGGCGTTGTAGGCGGGCCCCGTGCCGGTGATGCCACAGTCGGCGACACCTTTCTGCAGCGCCGGCACCACCTCGGCGAAGGCGATGGTCACCGCGCTGGCGTTGAGGCCTTCGATGAAGTCACCCAGGGTGGTGGAGTAGGTGCGGATCTTCTTGCCGGCCAGATCCTTGAGGCTCACGGTCTTCTTGGACTTGTCGCCGAGGTTGCACCACATCATCTGGCTGGGGAAGGTGTACAGGATCATCAGCCGCGCGTTGTACTTCTCGTCCAGCTCCCTCGCGATGATGGGCCGGTAGGCCTCCATGGCGCGGCGGTAGGTCTCGAAATCCTGCACCACGCCCGCGAGATCGATGCCTTCCAGCGCCGGCGAGTCCTGGGAGGTGTAGGACGTGAGTCCGTGCACCGCGTCGTACACGCCGAGCTTCAGCAGGCGCATGACCTCGAAGCCCGACAGGCCGAGCTCGGTGTAGGGCTTGGCATTGGCGGTGAGGTTGCCGCCGGACGCCTCCGGCAGCATCTTGGTCCAGAAGCGGCTCTCGTGGTCCTTCCAGTTGGCCAGGTTGCCCCAGGTGCCCACCACCTTGAAGTCGCGCTTGTCGATCTGGGCGGATGCGGTGACGGGCAGCGCGCTCAGGGACGCCAGCGCGATGCCGAGCACCGCGCCGAGCCCGGCTCGGGATATCGTGGTTCTCATCTCTCCTCTCTCCTCGTGCCCGCTCGCACCGGAGCGGTGATTCTTATGAACCGGCGCCTGCGACGGCGGCGGTGCCCTTGCGGACGCGCGCCCGGCGTGGCTGCCGCATGGATATCGTGGACCGGCTCCAGGAATGCGGTGTCTTCGCGCACCTTCGTTTCCGCGGCCGACCGGCGCTGCGGATGATAGTCCATGACCGGAGGAGGGGGCCACCGGCGCACGTCGGCCGGCGGCGTGCTGCTACTCGGCGGCGTCGGACAGCCGCCCGGCCAGCTTCAGGTAGCCGTCGCGGGTCTGGGGCAGCTTGCGACCGAGCAGGCGCGACGCCACCACGGTGCGCAGGATCTGGGCGGTACCGCCGCCGATGGTGAACATGCGCGCGTCGCGGGCCATGCGCTCCAGGGGCAGGTTGCGCGAGTAGCCCATGGCGCCGTGCAGCTGCAGCGCGTCGTTGGTGACGCGGATCGCCATCTCGGAGGCGAAGATCTTCGCCTGGGCGGCCTCGGTGGCGTCCGGGAACGGATCGGCGCCGGCGGCGGCCTTGTGGATCATCAGCCGCGCGGCAGCGATGCCGATGCTCATGTCCGCGAGCATCCACTGCAGTCCCTGGAACTCGCAGATGGGCCGGCCGAACTGCTCGCGCTCCTGGCTGTAGGCCAGCGCGAGACGGTACGCGCCGTCCGCGAGCCCGAGCGCCACGGTGGCGGCGCCGACGCGCTGGCTGTTGTATGCCGTCATCAGCTCGGCGAAGCCGCGCCGGAACCCGCCCGGGGGCGTCAGCACGTGATCCGCCGGCACCGCCATGTCCTCGAAGCGCACGCGGGTCTCCGGGATCCCGCGCAGCCCCATGGACGGCTCGCGCTCCCCGATCACCAGCCCCTCGGTCTCGTCACGAACCGCGATGAAGCCGCCGATGCCCTGCTCCTCGCCGCGCTCGTCGAACACCCGCGCGAACACGAGGTGCAGGCGCGACACGCCGCCGCCGGTGATCCAGTGCTTCTCGCCGTTGATGACCCAGGTGTCGCCGCGCCTGTCTGCACGGGTGGTCATCTCGCTCGCGGCGCTGCCCGCGCCGGGCTCCGTGATGCAGATGGCGGGCTTGTCGCCGTCCAGCACGAGGCCTGCCGCCAGGCGCTTCTGCGCCTCGTTGCCGTAACGCATGACCGCCGAGATGGCGCCCATGTTGGCCTCCACCGCAATGCGCCCCGTGACACCGCACACCTGCGCCATCTCGTCGATCACCAGTGCCGCGTCCAGGAAGTCGCCGCCGGCGCCACCGTAGCCCTTCGGGATGGTGAGCCCCATCAGCCCCGCGTCCTTGAGCGCCCGCACGTTGTCCCACGGATACTGCTCGCTGCGGTCCACCTCGGCGGCGCGGGCTGCGATGTCACCCCGGGCGAGCTCCCGGGCGCGGGCGCGCAGGGCCTGCTTGTCGTCGGGAAGCTGGAACATGGCGGCCTCGCGGTGTGCGGCTTGATGGCGACGATGGTAGCGGCCGCCCGGCGGGACGCCAATCGAAGGTGCGGCTGCAAACGTCACGCAAGGGCCGCCGGCGTCGCGGCGTGGAGGGCGCCGGAGCCGCGGGCGCGGGCGGCACGCGGGAGCGGCACGCGCGTCCACGTGCGACGTCGCCCCGCGGCACGTGACTGACCGGGCCGCGGCGGATCGCCTATGCTTCGCGCCCATGCCCTCGTGCCGCGGCCGCACCGCCGATCGACTCGCAGCGCCGCGCCCGGGCGTGCGCGGCGCATGAGCGCCGCACCCGCGGCCGGTGCGTGCGATCACGGCGCGCGCCGCCTGAGCGTGGTGCAGCTGCTGCCGGCGCTGGACAGCGGCGGCGTGGAGCGCGGCACCCTGGAGGTGGCCCGCCACCTGGTGCGCCACGGCCACGCCTCGCTGGTCATCTCGGCGGGCGGGCGCATGGCCGCGCAGCTCCGCGAGGAAGGCAGCGAGCACCTGCAGTGGGACATCGGGCGCAAGCACCCGGCGGTGCTGATGTGGATCCCGAAGCTGCGGGCGCTGCTGGCCGAGCGCCGGCCCGACATCCTGCACATGCGCTCGCGGCTGCCGGCATGGATCGGCTGGCACGCGTGGCGCCGGCTGGACCCGCGGACGCGCCCGCGGCTGGTCACCACCGTGCACGGGACCTACACCCCGGGACGCTACAGCTCGGTGATGACCCGGGGCGAGCGGGTGATCGCCGTCTCGCACACGGTGCGCGACCACGTGCTGACCCATTACCCGGACGTGGACCCGGCGCGCATCCGCGTGATCTGGCGCGGCGTCGATGGGCAGGCCTATCCCTACGGCTACCGGCCGCCCCCGGACTGGCTCGAGCGCTGGCGCGCCGAGCAGCCCCGGCTGGCCGATCACTACGTGGTGACCCTGCCGGCGCGCCTCACCCGCTGGAAGGGACAGGAGCACTTCATCGAGGTGATCGCGGCCCTGCGCGCGGGGGGCGTGCCGGTGCACGGCCTGATGGTGGGCGGCGCGCACCGGCGGCGCCGCTCCTTCGCGCGCGAGCTCGCCCGGCGGATCCGCGATCGCGGCCTCGGGGACGCGATCACGCTGCTGGGCCACCGCGCCGATCTGCGCGAGATCCTCGCGCTCTCCGACGCCGTGGTGTCCCTGTCCACGGACCCGGAGGCCTTCGGTCGCACCACCGTCGAGGCCCTGGCCATGGGGCGGCCGGTGGCGGGCTATGACCACGGTGGCGTGGGCGAGCAGCTCCACGCCGTGTTTCCCGAGGGCGCCGTGGCGCCGGGCGATCACGCGGCAGTGGCCGAGCGCCTCGCGCTCTGGTACCGCCAGCCGCCCCGGGTGCCGGACCACAACCCCTTCACCCTGGACCGCATGCTGGATGCGACCCTGGATGTCTACCGCGAGCTGGCGGACGCGCCTCGCTGAGGGTGCCGGGGCGCTCGCCTGGCTGGCGGCGCTGGCGATCGTCGCCTGGTCGCCGTTCCCCGGCGGACCACGCGTGCCCAGCGCCGTGCTCGGGGCGATGGCCCTCCTGCTGCTGGCCCTGCACGGTCGCGAGCTCACGACGCGGCCCGCGACACGGCGTTGGCTGCTGATCTTCGCGCTGCTGTGGCTGCCGGCGCTGGCGTCGCTGCCGGGCAGCGTCCACCCGTACAGCACCTGGAAGGTGGTCGCGGTGCTGGCCCTGTACGCGTTCACCGGGCTCGGAGTGGTGGCCGCCGTGGCGTCCGGGCGCGCGCGCGCAGCGCTACTCACCGCCCTCGCGGTGGTGCTCGGGATCTGGACCGTGGACAGCTACGTCCAGTACCTGGCCGGGCGCGACCTGCTGGGGATCCCGTTGAGCCCGGACGGGCGCGTCGTGGGCATGTTCGAGGACAACCTGCGCCAGTCCACCATCCTCGCGGCGCTGGCGCCGCTGCTGCTGTGGCGCGTGGCGCGGGTGCACCCGGCGTGGGCGGCGCTGGCCTGGCTCGCGGTGCTGGGCGTGGTGCTGCTGACCGGCGTGCGCGGATCGTGGGTCATGATCCTGCTGGCCGGCGCCGCGTTCCTGTGGCACGTGCGCGTTCGCGCCCGCGCGCTCCTGCCCTGGCTGGCGGCGGGCACGGTGGTCGTGGTGCTGGCGGTGCTGCAGTCGGGCCTGGTGGAGCGCAAGCTGTCCCAGACCACCGAGGCGGGCGAGCTCGGCTTCGAGGCCATCGACCGGGCCCTGGGGCGCCGGCTCACGGTGTGGGACACGGCGCTGGCCATGTTCCTGGACCGGCCGGTCACGGGCGTGGGTGCCGGCGCCTTCGACGAGGCCTACCCGGACTACGCGCGGCGCCCCGAGGATCCGTTCCGCCCCGGCGGCGCGCACTACCAGCATCCCGTGTACCACGCGCACCACATGTGGGTGTCCGTGACCGCCGAGAGCGGCCTGCTGGGGCTGGGCGCGCTGCTCGCGGCGGTGATCCTGTGCGGGGTCTGGTACCGGCGCGCCGGCGAGGCCGGCCGGGCCGCGGCGCGGCCCTGCGGTGTCGCCCTGCTGGTGGTGGCGTTCCCGGTGAACTCCCAGCCGGTGCTGCTCACCAACTGGTGGCTGCCGGTGATGATCCTGCTCACGGGGCTGTTCCTGGCCGGCCTCGACGAGGACCACGTGGCGCCGGCCGTGCGGTGAGGCCGGCCGGCGGCGGCGATGCGGTATTCTTGCCGGCCACGCCGCGCGGCGCCCGCGCGTGGATCCAGCCGAGGAGTACGCGACCCTTGTTGAAGGAACTGAGCCGGCGCCTGCGCGCGCCCGTCAACCGGCGTGCCGCCTTGCGCCGCCTCGCCGAGTACCACGCCCGCCCCAGGAGCCTGGAGGAGACCGTGGACTGGGCCATGAGCTTCGGCGGCGAGGGGCATTTCCGGGTGAAGACCCTGCAGATCCCCGAGGAGATCACCGCCCTGGCCCGGGCGGTGGCGGCGCTCGAGCCGCGGGTCATCCTGGAGATCGGCACCGCGCGCGCCGGCACCCTGCTCATCTGGTCCAGCCTCGCCCGGGATGCGGTGATCACCTGCGACCTGCAGGACATGTCCGTGCCGGCGCCGCTGTACCGGGCGCTGCCGCCGCCGGGTTCCGGGTGCACCGTCACCCTGCTTTCCGGTGACTCCCACAGCGCGGCGTTCCGCACGCGGGTGGGCGAGGCGCTCGCGGGCCGGCCGGTGGACTTCCTGTTCATCGACGGGGATCACAGCGAGGCGGGCGTGGAGGCCGACTACGAGGACTACCGGGGCTTCGTGCGCCCGGGCGGCATCATCGCCTTCCACGACATCGTGGAGCGCCAGCCCGTGGCCAGCACCCGCGTGCATCCTTTCTGGGAGCGGGTGAAGCAGGGCAAGGACTACGAGGAGTTCGTGGCCGACCCGGGCCAGACCGGCTACGGCATCGGCATCCTGCGCGTGCCCGCGGGGGGCGCGCCGGCGTGACCCTGGACGCGAACGGCGCGCGCTATCTCGATCTGCTGAAGAAGGTCCTCACCGACTACGTGCGACTGGAACGGGGCGAGACGGACCTGCAGCCCGTGCTCCCCAAGGCAGGCTCCATGTCGCCGCGCCACCTGGTGATGCGGGGACTCGCGTCGGCGCTGTCCCGGCGCGGGATCCGCATGTATCGCAGCGGCGAGCGCGTCGATCGGGACGCGCTGTTGCGCTCGCGGGCGGAGGGCCGCGACTGGCCCGAGACCGCGGAGACCATGGTCGGGCTGAAGCGGCTGGAGAACGTGCAGGCCTGCGTCGAGGCGGTGGTGGCGGACGGCGTGCCCGGCGACCTGGCGGAGACCGGGGCGTGGCGGGGCGGCGTCACCATCTTCATGCGCGCGGTGCTGGCGGCGCTGGGCGATCCCGATCGCCGCGTGTGGGTGGCGGACTCGTTCAAGGGGCTGCCGAAGCCGGACGCCATGCGCTGGCCCGCCGACGCGGGCGACGATCACCACGTGTACCAGGACCTGCGGATCGGCGTCGACCGGGTGCGCGACAACTTCGAGCGCTTCGGGCTGCTGGACGATCGGGTGCGGTTCCTGGAAGGCTGGTTCGAGGACACCCTGCCGGACGCGCCCATCGAGCGGCTCGCGGTGCTGCGCCTGGACGGGGACATGTACGGGTCCACGATGGTGGCGCTCGAGGCGCTGTATCCGAAGCTGTCCCCCGGCGGCTACCTGATCGTGGACGACTACGGGGCCGTCCCGGCGTGCCGGCAGGCCGTGGAGGACTATCGCCGCAAGCAGGGGATCCAAGAGCCCATCGAGCAGGTGGACTGGACCGGGTCGTACTGGCGGCGATCCTGACAGGTTCAGGCGGTCACGCCGCCCACCAGCCCCAGGCTCGCCAGCAGCGCGTCCAGCTCGCGCCCCACGCAGTCGTTGCCCAGCCAGCGGCGGTAGCTCGTCGCGGCGCGCCGTCCCAGCTCCGCGAGGCGTTCCGGGTGGGCCGCCAGGGCGGCCACCGCGGCGGCCAGGGCCGCGGGATCGCCGGGCGTCACCCACTGCACGCCGCTGGACCCGGAGGCGCACATGGCCGCCGGATAGGCCGCCGCGCGGCGCGTCACCAGCGGGCGCCCGCAGGCCAGGGACTGGTAGACCTTGTTCGGGATCACGCGCCCGGCCTTGGCACCGGCCCCGAACACGCCCAGCAGCAGGTGCGCCCGGTGGATGCGTGCCGGCAGCTCGGGGTAGGGCACCGGCGGCTCGAAGGACAGGTTGGGCAGGCCCCGACCCGCCGTCTCGCAGCGTCGCCTGAGCGGGCCGTCGCCCAGCAGCGTCCAGCGAACCCGCGGCGCGCGGCAGCCGCGGGCCGCCGCGACGATGGTCTCGGGGCCCTGCAGGCCGATGAAGCTGCCGTAGAACAGCGCTTCCACCCCGTCCGCGGTCGCGGGCACCGGTGCCGGCGCGAACAGCGCTTCCTCCGCGCCCACGTGCACCACGTGCACGCGGTGCGCGTCCAGATCGAAGGTCTCGCGGAAGAAGGCCGCATGGGCGTCGGTGTCCGCCACCACCCGATCGCAGGCGCGCAGAAGCCCGCCCTCCCAGGCGCGCAGCCGGCGTGCGGCGACGCTGGACTCGGCATGCTTGGCGCGCTCGTGGACCTGCTTGTCGTAGGCGCTGATGAGCGGGTCCGCCACCAGCGGCACGCCGTGGCGGCGCGCGAAGCGCAGCGCCGCCGCCAGGTCCCGCTGGCGGAAGCAGGGCAGCCACACCAGCGCCGGCGCCGGCAGGCGCCGCGCGGCGGCCTCCAGATCCCCCACGGCGCTGACCGCCGGGCGGAAGTCCCGGATCCGAAAGCCCCGCTCGCGCATCAGGCCGCGCAGGATGCGGTTGCGCGCGTAGCCCGGATCGAAGCGGCCCCACCACAGCAGCAGCGGCGACCGCGCGCTCACCGGCGCTCCCGCTCCCCGCGCGCCGCCTGCACGAAACGCTCCCGGGTCTTGGCCAGGCGGATGAAGCGCTGGAACGCGTACATGTAGCTGACGATGATCCCGTCGATGCCGTTCACCCACTCGCGGCGCAGGAAGAGCTGCTTGAGGAACGCGAGCGGCGGTACCACGAGCAGGGTCAGGAGGCCCGGATTGCGGCCCTTCGCATACAGGTCGGCGGCCTGCGCCGTGGAGTACTCGTTGGCCTTGCTCACGTTGTGCGCCAGCGACCGGAACGAGCGGTGCACCACCATTCCCTTCAGCCGCCCGGCGCGGCCTTCGCGCAGCACCACGGAATCGTGCACCGTCGCGTCCTTGAAGCCCGCGCGGCTCTTGCGGTACAGGCGGATGGGACGGTGGTGGGCGGTCCACGGATGGCCCCGCTCCTGGAACGAGTACAGGGGCAGGATGGGCAGGCGGTAGGCGGGCAGGGGCGGCTCGCCGTGGGCGAACAGCGCCCGGATCTCCGCCGCCAGCTCCGGGCTCACCTCCTCGTCGGCGTCCAGGTTGAGCACCCAGTCGTTGCGGCACAGGCTCTCGCCGTACACCTTCTGCGGGCCGTAGCCCTGCCACTCGCGGTGCACCACCCGTGCGCCCAGGCCCTCGCTCACGGCCACCGTGTCGTCGCTGCTGCCGCTGTCGACGACGATCATCTCGTCCACCCACCCGCGCACGCTCTCGAGGGTGAGGGAAATGCGGTCCGCCTCGTCCCGGGCGATGACGAACAGCGACAGGGGCAGGCGATCGCTCACCGTGCCGGCTCCGGGCCCTTGCCGGGCAGGCCCCAGTCGTGGGGCCGTCCCGCCAGCAGCCAGCGCAGGATGTAGAGGTTCACGCCCAGCCGCTCGCGGGAGCGCCGGCGCGCACCCAGGGTCACGGCCACCACGAGCGCGTCCGCGGCGGCGTCCAGGGGCACCCGCGCGATGCGGTAGGCGCTCAGCAGCAGGGCGCGTGCGGGCGGAAACACCTTGCGATAGTAGACGAGGCGGGAGCGGAAGCGCTCGAGCTGCGCGCCCCGGCGCACCGGGCGCGTGGCGCCGCCGCGCCGGTGCACCACCCGGCAGTCCTGGTCCAGGAGCAGCGCCCAGCCGGCGGCCCCCATGCGCCGCGACCACTCCACGTCCTCGTAGTAGAAGAAGAAGTCCGGGTCGAGGCCGCCCACCTGGGAGAGCGCCTCGCGCCGCACCGCGAGGCAGGCGCCCACCAGCATCTCCACCCTCGCGTAGCCGGCGCCGTTCAGCCGCGGCGGGCGTGGGCGCAGGACGCGCGGCGCCACCTCGTGCCACGGCCGCGGCAGCACGCCGTGGCTGCGCTGCAGCGCGCCGTCCTCGCCCACCAGGGCGGGTGCCAGCAGGCCCGCCTCCGGGTGGCCGGTGAAGCCGGCCTCCAGGCGATCCAGCAGCTCCGGAGGCACCCGGGCGTCGTTGTTGAGCAGCAACAGGTAGCGCCCGGTGCCGGCCTCCAGGCCCTGGTTGCAGGCCCGCGCGAAGCCCGCGTTGTGCGGGTTCTCGATCACCCGCAGCTGCGGGTGGGCGGCGCGGGCCCGGGCCACCGAGTCATCGCTGCTGGCATTGTCCACCAGCAGCACCTCGTCATCGCCGCCCAGCGCCCGCTGCAGGGCCCCCAGCGCGTCCAGCAGCATGGCCGCGCCGTTGCGGTGGACGATGACGACGCTGAAGCGGGTGCCGGAGCCGGCTGATGAGGGTGTCGTGCAGCGGATCACCGGGAGCGAGATGGGGCATGGATGGGCGCGCCGCCGAGCCCGGCGCGCAGGCATCGTAAAGAGCCGGGCCCGACCTTGCTACACGCGAGCCGCTCCGCAATATCCTCTCGCCCGTGACGACGGCGCGTCGCTGTCCGATTCTCGTCCCCGCCCCCGGCCACGAAGGGCACGGCCAGGAGCGCGTCCCTCGCCCTCGTGACGAGGGGGAGG
>JBFHNV010000222.1:0-10154 GCA_041593595.1 Gammaproteobacteria bacterium | reverse complement strand
GGACACGCTGTGAATACTTCCCTGTACGCTCGACGGCCGCGTCCATGCGGCCGACGGTCCCCGCGACCCGCACCGGACCGGCCTTATCCGATCACGAATGCCGGCATCCGCGGCGGGCGGCGGGCCATCCCCGGCGGCGCGCGGCGGGGCGCACCGCGGCGCTGGCCGGGGCGCTGGCGCTGATCGCCCTGGCGTCGCCGGGCCGGGTCGTGGCCGAGGCCTCCCCGGAGCTCGCCCGGCTGCACGCAGCCATCGACCGCGGCGAGCGCGCCGAGACGTTGCCGGCGCTCACCGCCCGCGTGTCGCGCGACGAGCTGGACCAGCCGGTGGCGGGCATGACCGCCCTGATGCGCGCGGCCTCCGCGGGCGATCCCCGGGCGGTGCGCGCGCTCGTCGCCGCTGGCGCAGACCCGAATGCCCGCGGCAGCCACCGGCGCACGGCGCTGCAGTACGCGGCGGAGAAGAACCGCCTCGAGGCCGCGCGCGCGCTGCTGGACGCGGGCGCCGACATCGACGGGGTGGACACCGGCAACCTCTCGCCCCTGGTGATGGCTGCGGACCGCGACTTCACGGATCTCGCGCTGATGCTCATCGCGCGCGGCGCCGACGTGAACATCCAGAACGTGGACGGCTGGAGCGCGCTCATGGATGCCGCCGAGGTGGGCAACGCGCGCGTGGTCGAGGCCCTGCTCGCCGCGGGCGCGGACACCGGCGCGCGCCACCGCAGCGGGTGGACTGCGCTGGATTTCGCCCGCAGGGGCCGCCACGTGGAGGTCATGCGCCTGCTGCCCGGAGGTGGCGCCGCCGCGGAGGCGCTGCGCGCCGGCGCCCCGGCGGGGCGCGCCGTGACCGCACCCGAAGCGGCGGCCGGACCCCCTGCCGAGCCGGCGCCGGATCCCGTGACGCAGGATCCGGACGCGATGCCGCCGAAGAAGGGGCAGCGCCGGTGAAGCCCGCCGCTGGCCACGAGGGCCCGGCGGGGATGCACCTGGGCAGGCCTCAAAGGGTTCCCACGAACGCCTCGATCAGATCCCGCGTCTCCCCCACGTCCCCCTGCACGATGCCGTGGCGCTCGCTCTCCACCAGGTGCACCTGCACGTGGGCGCCGGAGATGCGCTCGCGCAGCGTGTCCACGCTGTCCGGCACCACCACCGGGTCGCGGGTGCCCTGCAGCAGGCACACCGGGCAGCGGATGTCGGGCAGACGCGCCAGCATCCCGTCCACCAGCCGTCGCAGCTCGAACAGGCCACGCAGCGGCATGTGACGGTAGTTGATGTGCGGGTTCTCCGACTCGTTGAGCGTGAAGGTCTTGATGCCGTCGAAGGCCGACAGGGAGCGCACCAGCCGGTTGGCGCCGTGCATCAGCGGCACGAAGCGCATGTGGGGGTTACGGAATCGCACAGGCACGCTGACCGCGCACACCCCTGCCAGCCCCGCGTCGGGTGCGCCGGCGGCGTATAGGGCCAGCGAGCCGCCGGTGGAGAAGCCCACCACCGCCACCCGCTCGCTCAGGCCGCGCACGATGCCGACGCCACGGCGCATGGAGCGTAGCCAGTCCTCGTAGCTGCGCTCGCGCAGATCCCACGGCGACGTGCCGTGACCCTTGAGGCGCACGCCGTACACGGTGTGCCCGCGCTCGTGCAGGCGCTCGGCCATGGCGCGCATCTCCGCCGGCGACGCCAGGAAGCCGTGTGCCAGCACCACGCCCACCGCCTGGCTGCCGTCGCCCTCCAGGAGGTACGGCTCACCGGACTCCGTGGCCGTCTCGAGCTCGTTGACCGGGCCGTGGCGCTCGCGGCTGTAGCGCTCGCGATCCGCGTGGTAGGCGAGGTGCTCGTCGTCGGCGCGAAGCCGCGACACCGCCGGCGGGTCGCACGGCTCGGCGCCGCTCACCACCCGCTCCAGGGCACGCCGCACCCGGTGCAGCGGCATGATCTCGTTGGCATAGACCTCCACCAGGTTCTCGAGGCGGATGACGTCGATGTGATGCTGCTCGCTCAGCTTCGGCAGGAAACGATAGCCATCGCCATCCTCCGCCACCAGCCCCATGCGCACCGCGGTGGCCATGAGCAGGTCCAGCGGCTCGCACTCAGCGTCCGGCAGGTCCGCGTAGGTATCGGGCACGCGCACGCTCCGGTGCAGGTGCACGTGGGGCAACCGCTGCACCGCCTTGACGGCGAGGTACAGCAGCATGTCCAGGCGCGCGCGGGCGACGCGCACCTCCCCGCGGTCCACCAGGGCCAGCATCAGCGCCGACGCGAGATGGCTCAGGTTCACCGACACGGTGACGTACATGCGATGCATGTAGTCGTCCCGGACGCGCTCGATTTCCCGGCGCATGCAGCGCGCGAGGGCCCGCGACGCCACCGGCCCGCGGTCGGACCGGATCTCGAACGCATCGGCGATGCTGCACACCCGGCGCGCGGCACGCGCGAGCAGCGGGCGCTCCCACCAGCGCCAGTAGTCGCGCACCCGCACCGGCACCGCCAGGCGGATGTCCATGTCCGTGTCCTCGAGCAGGATGTTGCCCTCGATGAGCAGCTCCTCGGACAGCCGCCGGCTCAGGCCCCGGCTGATGAGCTCGGCGCCCTTGCTGAGCAGGTTCTCGCCCACCCGGATCGGGTAGAAGGTGATGTTGGAGGGCACGATGGCGGTGGGCTGCTCGCAGGCACGCAGCAGCTCCTCGGGAGCCATTTCCACCGACTCTGCCAGCCTGTGCAGCCGCGCCCTGTCGTTGCGCTCGCGCGCCCCGAGAACCGCGTGCTTGAACACGTCGAGACCGAGCGCCAGCACCGCGGCGCCGGAGTGGTGCTTACGCCGCACCTGCGCGGTGCGCGAGTAGACGCTGTAGCGCCCGTGCTCGTCCACCACCCGGCGGTCCTTCACGATGCCGCCCTCGGGGAAGACGATGATCTTGCGCCCCTTGAGCGACTCCGCGGCGAGGAACGGCAGCAGGTCCGGCAACCGGTTCGGCACCGCGCCCACCGACAGCAGGTACTGGGAGAAGGTGTCGCCGGGACGGAAGAACTCGTTGGACGCGATGGAGCGCGAGAACGCGCCGCATTGCTGGTAGATGAAGTACTGGGGGATGAAGGTCTCGAAGCGCGCGAAGTGGTTGAACAGGAAGATCCCGCCTTCGTGCAGGCGCTCGCCCGCGTGCAGCTTGAGGTTGACCCGCAGCACCCGCTCCAGCACGCCGAACAGACGCGCGGTCCAGCGGTAGCTGGCGTCGCTGATGACCAGCTCCTCGCGGCTCGGCACCCACGACGCCGGCGCCTCCGGCACCGCCAGCGGCATCGACGCCGGGGCGCCGTGCACCGTGGTGTTGGCGGGCGTGCTCACGTGCGCACCGCGTCCCGCCGCGGCAGGCGCCAGATGGCCAGCGCCAGGGCGCCCAGCGCCGCCGCCGCCAGCCAGCCGATGACCCCGTCGTAGTGGCCCGCCAGCGCCTGCAGCGCCGAGTCCGGCGACAGGTAGGTGGCCTTCTTGCACACCTTGATGGTGAGCACCCACCCGGCGTGGATGCCGATGGCCAGCGCCACGTCGCCGCTGCGCAGGCGCGCGAGCCCCAGGGCCACGCCGGCCAGCAGCAGCGCCACGAAGGAGTCCACGTTCTCGGCCTGGAACACGCCGTGGCCGGCGGCCGCCAGCAGGCGCAGGCCGAATCCCGGCGGCTCCCCGGAAGCCGCGCCCATGTCCGGCGCGTCGAGGAAGTGCACGGCGGCGTAGAAGGCCGCGCCGCCCCACAGCGCCACCGCCGTGCCCCCGGTGTGCTGCAAGGCAGTGAACAGCCCGCCGCGGAACCAGAACTCCTCGAGCACCGCGATCACTGCCGCCGCCAGCGCCGCTCGCAGTGTCACGTCGAGCCAGAAGGCAGCATCGAAGTCCACGCCCGCGTGGGCCACCCGCACGCCCAGCACGAACAGGATCGCGCACACCGGCGCGAGCGACCCGATGCCGATGAGCACGCCCAGGGAGACCCGCCGCGCGAGCCCGCGCAGCGGCGGCACGCCCCAGGCGTCACGGCCGCCGACGCCCAGGGCGGCCAGCAGCGGAAACGTCAGGGCGATGGCGGTGAGCTCCAGGATGCGCAGCGTCACGCCTTCCATGTCCGCTCCGGTGAAGCCCGCCCGATGCAGGGCGACGAACACCCGCGGGCTCGCGGTGGCGGTGATCACGACCACCGCCGCGAGCCACAGGGCAAGCGCCGCGAGGGACGGCAGAACGGTGAGCTTCGTGCCTTGCGGGCTCACCGCCTGAGCGCTCCGCCGCGCGCCACCGCATCGGTGCCGAAGCGCCGCGCGATGTCGTCCGCGACCCGGTCCAGGGCCGCGCCCCCGGCGCCGCCGTCGAACAGGTCCCCCTGCCCGCGCTCCGCGCTCACGA
The DNA here is from genome assembly GCA_041593595.1 of Gammaproteobacteria bacterium. GTDB lineage: Bacteria > Pseudomonadota > Gammaproteobacteria > HK1 > HK1 > JBFHNV01. The sequence continues at coordinate 5,768 of JBFHNV010000222.1, read as the reverse complement.
GATCCGCGAGGCCCATGCCGATGAGCCTGAGCGCACCCGGCTCGCGCCGCAGCTGACGTTCCATCAGCGCCGCGGCGGCGCGCCACAGCATGCCCGTGGCGGCGCTGGGCGCGCGCAGGGTGCAGGCCCGGGTGACGGTGCGGAAGTCCCCGTAGCGCAGCTTCACCTGCACCCGGCGCCCGGCCAGGGCCTTGCGCCGCGCCCGGCGCGCCACCTGCTCGGTCAGCGACAGCATGCGCGCGCGCAGCACGCGAGGGTGGGACACGTCCTGCTCGAAGGTGATCTCGTGGCTGATGGAGCGGGCGCGGCCGTCCGGCACCACCACGCGGCGGTCGATGCCGGCGGCGAGCTCCAGCAGGTGGTCCGCATGACGACCGAAGCGTGCGCGGAGCACCCCGTGGGGCGCGCGCCGGAGATCCCCCACGGTCGCCACTCCCAGGGTGGCGAGAGTCGCGCGCGCCGCGTCGCCCACGCCCCACAGCCGGCCCACGGGCAACGGATCCAGGAATGCCTGGACCCCGTCCACCGGCACCACGGTGAGGCCGTCCGGCTTCTCCAGCGCGCTCGCGAGCTTGGCCAGGAACTTGTTGCCCGCCACGCCCACGCTGGCCACCAGGCGCAGCTCGCCGCGCACGTCGTCCTTGATGCGCCGGGCGATGGCGACGGCGCCGCCGAACAGCCGCTCGCTGGCGGTCACGTCCAGGAACGCCTCGTCCAGGGACAGGGGCTCCACCAGCGGCGTGTAGCGGGCGAAGATGGCGCGGATCTGCGCCGACACGGCGGCGTAGAGATCCATGCGCGGACGCACGAACACCGCCCCGGGGCACAGGCGCACCGCCTGCGCCGCCGGCATGGCGCTGTGTACCCCGTAGCGTCGCGCCTCGTAGCTGGCCGCCGCCACCACCCCGCGGCCCTGCGGGTTGCCCCCCACCACCACCGGCTTGCCGGCCAGCGCCGGGTTCTCGCGCACCTCGACGGCGGCGTAGAAGGCGTCCATGTCCACGTGCAGGATCAAGACCGCTCCCTCAGACTCTGCGCCGGGCCCACGGCCCCGTGATCGCCACGGTGAGGCCCGACTGCTGCAGGTTCAGGTACAGCACCCGTCCATCCGGGCCGAAGGTGGCGCCGGCGAACTCCGCGTCGCCCCGCGGGTTGCGCGCCAGTGGGTACACGCCGCCGTCCCCGGTCACGCCCACGACGCGCTGCATCCCGCCGTGGTCCTCGCATACCAGCACGTCGCCACCGGGCGTGAGGGTCAGGTTGTCGCCGCGATGCATGACCGACGCGTCGCCGGGCTCCAGGAACAACTCCAGGGTGCCGGGATCGGTCGCCTCGCGCGAGCCACCCTCGGCGGTGGACGGGCGGTAGCACCACAGCTGGCCGTGGCGGCGCGGTCCCGCGTCGGTGCACACGAACCAGATGCGCGTGCCCTGGCCGTGCACCTCCACGGCCATGCCCTCGCCGCGGCGGAAGGCGCACGCGCCCGCGGCCCGGCCGCGCTCGCGCAGATCGTCACGCGGCGCCCGCACGTCGTCCAGGGCCACCCAGCGCACTGCCATGCGCCGGCGTCCCGGCACCGTCTCGCGGGGCCGGTTGGATGTCCCGGCGCCCTCGAGGCCGCGAATGCTCAGGGCTTCCAGCCGCCCGCCGGCGGCCAGCCGGCCCGGCACCTGCGGCACGAAGCGGTACAGCAGACCGTCCACCCGGTCCTCGGTCTGGTACACGATGCCCGTGGCCGGATCCACCGCGACGGCCTCCCTGACGAAGCGCCCCATGTCCTCGAGGGGCACGGCGGCGGTGAGCGCCCGGGCCGAGGCCGGCACCTCGAAGGCGTAGCCATGGTCGCGCGCCGCGCCCCGCTCGCCACGGGCCACCACGGACTCCTCGCAGCTCACCCAGCTTCCCCAGGGGGTCGCGCCGCCGGCGCAGTTGCGCAGGGTTCCCGCGAGGCTCAGGAACTGGCGCCGCACCCGCAGACCACCGCCGTCCAGCACCACGGTGGTGACCCCTCCGGCGCCCACCCGTGGGTCGTAGACGCGATGGACGGCGCGGCGCGGGAGCTCGCCGAGGCCGGCGAAGGCGTGGTCCCGCGCGCCCACGTCCAGCTCGTGGTTGCGCACCAGCACCGTGCGTCCGTCGCCGCCGTCGAATGCGTGCATGCCGTCGGCGAGGCCCGGCACGCGCAGACCATCGTCCATCGCGTCGCCGGCGCGGGACAGGACGTGGTAGGCGAAGCCGTGGGGCAGGTCCAGGCGCCCGGCCGGATCCCGTGCCAGCGGGCCGTAGCCCGGCACCGGATGACCGCCTGCATCGCGCGCCGCCAGCGCCGCGCCCAGCGGTGCGACCGCGGGCGCCGCCAGGGCCGCCAGCCCCGCCGCCCCGGTCCACCGGAGCACGTGGCGCCGATGCGGCCGGGAGCGCGGTTCGCCGGCTCCCATGGTCCCGTCAGCCCGCCGGCGCCATGGCCTCAAGCCACCACCCGGATATGCCAGGGCTCGTAGCGCACCCCCAGCAGGTTGTCCCGGGGGTAGCGGATACGCAGGTAGCCGAGCTCCGCCAGGCGCGCGTGCACCGGCGTCGTGGCGAAGTCGGCGGTGAAGTTACGTCGGCCGAAGCCGCGCTGACCCACGTCGAAGTCGCCCACACCGTGGTAGGAGTACCCGGGCGGAGCCAGGGAGCGCGAGGCCAGGGACAGGTTGCCACCGGCGCGATCGGCCTTGCGCAGGAACAGGTGGAACTGCTTGACCACGCCGCGCACCCCGGAGGTGAGCACCAGCTCCGGGCCCACCTGGGCCCGCATGCGCAGGAAGGTGTCGGCGGGCGCGCCCCGGAACAGCCAGGCGGGGCTGCCCCGCAACCGCTCCAGTTCCCGGCCCGGCGGCGCGTGGGTGAGGCGAGTGACCACCTTGCGTCCGTGGAAGCCCAGCAGGCTGGCCTCCGTGAAGAACACCCGCTCGAGGAACAGGAGCTCGTGGCGGGTGAAGGCGCCCACGGAGACGTATCCCCGGGCGATCTTCAGCATGTAATCGAAGCCCATGACCCCGAAATTGCCGAAGCCCACCGTGGACTGCACCCGGGCAAGACGCGCCACGACGTCCGCCAGCAGCGCACGGTCATTCGGCGCCAGGCGGACGTCGGCCGGGTCCGGCGCGTCGAAGGCGGCCATCTTCGCGAAATAGGACGCTCCGCCGGGCATCGCCGCGCCCGCCGCGCCGGGCGCGAGCGCCGCGGCGGCGGCCAGGAACGCGCGGCGCCTCACCGTGCCTCGCGCTTGCGCGCCAGGGTCAGGCCGTCGCCCACGGGCAGCATGCTGAGGGTGACCCGGGAGTCCTCGTGCATGGCCCGATTGAACGCGCGAATGGCCACGGTGTCCACCGACTGCTCCGCAGGATCCGCCGGCAGGCCGTTCCACAAGGTGTTGTCCACCGCCAGCAGCCCGCCAGGGCGCAGCAGCGCGAGGCAGCACTGCGCGTAGCCCGGGTAGTTCTCCTTGTCGGCGTCCACGAAGGCGAAGTCGAAGGACTCCTCCTGCCCGTCCGCCAGCAGCCCGTCCAGGGTCTCCAGCGCCGGTGCGAGACGGAGATCGATCTTGTGGGCCACCCCCGCCTCGGCCCAGTAACGGCGCGCCACCGCCGTCCACTCCTCGCTCACGTCGCAGGCGGTGATGCGCCCCGCCTCCGGCAGCGCGAGCGCCATGGCGAGGCTCGAGTAGCCGGTGAACACCCCCACCTCGATCACCCGGCGCGCGCCCGTGAGCTCCAGCAGCAGGCCCATGAACTGGCCCTGCTCCGGCGAGATCTGCATGCCCGCGTGCGTCATGCGGGCGGTCTCCTCGCGCAGGCGCGAGAGCACCGGCGGCTCGCGCAGGGACACCGACAGGAGGTACTGGTAGAGGGTGTCCGAGAGGCCGAGTGTGCGGTTCGACATGGCAGAGGCGGCAGGTGGTGGGTGGCAGTCGGACGACAGGGTGCGGCTCGAGGCCCGGTGCTTCTTGTCTCGAATGTCGTAATCCGTGTGGCGCGAGACAGGCCGGCGCCCAGCCCTGGCGCTCCGGCATGCCGCATACGATAAACGACATGCGGTGCGCCGCGTACGCCCCGGCCGGGCCGCCTACGCTAAGATCCCCGCCCGCACACGCAGGCCCCCCTCCAGGATCCCCCCCATGAGCGACGTCAAGAAGGTCGTCCTCGCCTACTCCGGCGGGCTCGACACCTCCATCATCCTCAAGTGGCTCAAGGACACCTACCACTGCGAGGTGGTGACCTTCACCGCCGACATCGGCCAGGGCGAGGAGCTGGAGCCTGCCCGGGAGAAGGCGAAGAACCTGGGGGTGAAGGAGATCTACATCGAGGATCTCAAGGAGGAGTTCGCCCGCGACTTCGTGTTCCCCATGTTCCGGGCCAACGCGCTGTACGAGGGCGAGTACCTGCTGGGCACCTCCATAGCGCGCCCGCTCATCGCCAAGCGGCTGGTGGAGATCGCCGACGAGACCGGCGCCGACGCCATCTCCCACGGCGCCACCGGCAAGGGCAACGACCAGGTGCGCTTCGAGCTCGGCGCGTACGCGCTGAAGCCCGAGGTCCGCATCATCGCGCCGTGGCGCGAGTGGGATCTGAACTCCCGCGAGCGCCTGCTCAACTACGCCGCCGAGCACGGCATCCCCATCGCGAAGAAGAAGGGCAACCAGTCGCCCTACTCCCAGGACGCGAACCTGCTGCACATCTCCTACGAGGGCAACGAGCTGGAGGACCCCTGGACCGAGCCCGCCGACGGCATGTGGCTGTGGACGAAGGATCCGGAGCACGCCCCGGACAAGCCCCTGTACCTGGAGATCGACTTCGAGCAGGGCGATCCGGTGGCCGTGAACGGCGAGCGCATGAGCCCCGCCACCCTCCTCGCGCAACTCAACAAGCTCGCTGGCGAGCATGGCGTCGGACGCACGGATCTCGTGGAGAACCGTTACGTGGGCATGAAGAACCGAGGCTGCTACGAGACCCCCGGCGGCACCGTGCTGCTGAAGGCCCACCGCGCCATGGAGTCCATCACCCTGGACCGGGAGGTGGCGCACTTGAAGGACGAGCTGATGCCCCGCTACGCCAAGCTCGTCTACACCGGCTACTGGTGGAGCCCCGAGCGGCGCATGCTGCAGACCATGATCGACGCGAGCCAGGCCCCGGTGAACGGCACCGTGCGCGTGAAGCTGTTCAAGGGCAACGTCTACGTCACGGGCCGCAAGTCCCACACCGACAGCCTGTTCGACGCCAAGGTGGTGACCTTCGAGGAGGACGAAGGGGCGTACAACCAGAAGGACGCGGAGGGGTTCATCAAGCTGAACGCGCTCCGGCTGCGGATCGCGGCGCGCAGGGGGCGGAAGTAGAGGAGCGCGGCCACGCTGCCGGCCCCGGCATTCGTAATCGGTCAACGGCATCCCCCGGGCGGCCGGCCCGGTACGGGCCGGCCTTATCCGAACACGGACGCCGGCCTCGGCCGGAGCCGTCCTTGCGCGCGCCGTTGACATGAAGCAAGGGATTCAGATCGTCCGTCCCCTGGGATAGGCTCTGCGGCAGGCCGACACCGCGGAGCGCTCGTGGATCGGACTGGATCGGCGCAGCATGGAGCGGAGGCGCCGCACGAGACACGGCCGCACGGCGCCTGCGTCCCGACCGCGGGCCTTCGTACCCGGCGGGCACATCCCACGGGCCTTCGCCTCCGGCGCCACGACAGACCCGTCGCCGGAACGCATCGGGAATTCCAGCACGGCCCCGCGG
>JBFHNV010000221.1:0-10176 GCA_041593595.1 Gammaproteobacteria bacterium | reverse complement strand
TGCGCGGGCGGCCGGCGCGCGCCGCCCGCCCGTCAGGAGAGCGCGATCAGAACACGACCTGGAAGCCGCCGGCCTTCAGCGTCTCGCGGCGCGCGGTCTCCCACTCACCCTCCCAGGCGTCGTCCGACACGCCCTTCGCCTCCAGCGCCTTCCAGGCGTCGGCGAGCAGCCTCTGGCGGGCGATGAGCTTGTCGTTGTGGGCCTGGGCCTGGTCGGTCCACAGGCCCTTCTCCTTGTAGTAGCGGATGGCGCCGTCGTGGTAGGGCACCACCCACTCGAAGTCCTGCTTGTCCACGTGCCAGCCGTTGATGCCCGGCGCCTTGCCCGCGTACTCGTCGAACAGCTCCACCATGGCGCGGGTCATGTTGTAGACCAGGTCCGCGTCCTGGTCGAGCATCGCGGTAAGCACCGGATAGGCGTAGCCCGCGCCCTCGTAGGGCGGGCCGCCGTCGATGTTGGCGCCCACGCTGGCCATGTTGGGCACGAAGAACGGCGCGATCTCGCGCATGCGCTTGATGCCGTCGGTGTTGTCGTGACGGATGGGCGGCCACACCAGGCCGCGGGGCGAGGCCGCCATCTCGTAGGCCTTGCCGGAGTTGGTCGACGCGAAGGCCGCGTCCACCTGGCCGTTCACCATGCCCTTCCAGCTGTCGGCGAAGCCGCCGAACTCCACCTTCTGCACGTCGTCCCAGGTGAGGCCCGCGTAGGCCAGGTACGCCGTCACGTTCACGTTCAGCGCCGGCGCGCCCTTGACCCAGGCCACGCGCTTGCCCTTGAGATCCGAGTACTCCTTGACCCCCGCGTCGCCGGCCACCCCCACCGCCAGGTTGATGGCCCCGCCGTTGTTCGCGAGCAGCACCCGCACCGGCTGCGGTCCCCACTTCTTCGCGCCGAACTCGAACACCCCTTCCTGGGCCATGAACGAGCCGCCCACGCCGGTGGCGGAGAAGTGCACCTTGCCCTGGCGCAGCGGCTCGGTGCGCGCCACGTCGTTCTTGCCGGGCAGGACGCGCAGATCCACGCCCAGCTTGTTCTTCAGCGCGGAGCCGATGGCCACCGACTGGTTGTAGCCGGCGGAGCCGGTGCCGTAGGCGGTCCAGGCGAGCTGCGACGGCAGCGCGATGTCGGCCGCGATCGCGACGGGAGCAGCGATCGCCGCGGCCGCGGCGACGATCGCCGCGCGGGTGATGGTCGACGTCATGTGAATCCTCCGATCCTCGTTGTTGTCGTTCGCGGTCGCGCGAGGGCGACCGCGCAGGCGTCGGAGTATCGACCGCGCCCCGGAAGCGTGCAAGCATCCGGCCCGGGGCAGGGTCAACGTGTGCGGAGGGCGACGATGATCAGCGCGGATCTGGAGGGCAGCGCGGTCCTGGTGACCGGGGCGTCGTCGGGGATCGGGCTCGCGGCGGTGGAGCTGTTCGCACGCTGCGGCGCCGCCGTGGCCCTCAATCACCTGCCGGACGACCCCCGGGGACCGGAGCAGGTGGCGCGGCTCGTGGCCGCGGGGCTGCGGGTGGTGGCCGCGCCGGGCAACGTGGCCGACGTGGACGGCGCCGGCGCCATCGTGGGCGCGGCGCTCTCGGCGCTGGGGCGCCTGGACGTGCTCGTGAACAACGCGGGCACCTCCAACACCGTGGAGCCGGTGCCCTTCGAGGACCTGGACGCCATGACCGAGGCCTTCTGGCATACCATCCTGCAGACCAACCTCATCGGCGCCTTCCGCTGCGCCCGCGCCGCGGCGCCGGCCCTGAAGGCGGCCCGCGGCGCCATCGTCAACACCGCATCGGTGGCGGGGCTCGGCCGGCGCGGCAGCTCCATCGCCTACGGCGCCAGCAAGGCAGGGCTCATCAACCTGACCCAGAACCTGGCCAAGGCCCTGGCGCCGGAGGTGCGCGTGAACGCGGTGGCGCCGGGCCTGGTGAACACGCCGTGGACGAAGCCGTGGCCGGCGGAGCGCAAGCGCAAGAGCATCGACGCCTCGCTGCTGGCGCGCATGGTGGAGCCGGAGGACGTGGCCGAGACGATGCTGTTCCTGGCCTGCGCCGGCGCCGTCACCGGGCAGACGGTGGCCGTGGACTGCGGGATGGGGCAGCTCTGACGACGCCCTCGCCGGCCCTGCGGGCGCCATCCACCGCGTGGGCAGGACGCGCGCAGCGCAGCCATGGGCGATCTCGCGATCAGGGCCGGATACGTCGCGGGCATCATCGGGCGGGTCACCGAGCTGCACGCCGAGTACTACGGCCGGGAGTGGGGATTCGGCGCGTTCTTCGAGGCCAAGGTGGCCACCGAGATGTCCGGATTCTTCGAACGCTACGACCCGGACCGCGACGGTACCTGGTCCGCCTCCGCCGACGGCCGCATCCAGGCATCCATCACCATCGACGGCCTTCGTGCCGGGGGCGAGGGAGCGCACCTGCGGTGGTTCATCGCGTCGGACGCCGTGCGCGGCACCGGGATCGGCGCGCGGCTCATGCACCAGGCCATGGCCTTCTGCCGCGCGCGGGGCTACCCGCGGGTGTACCTGTGGACCTTCCGCGGCCTGGAGCCGGCGCGCCGCCTGTACGAGCGCGCGGGCTTCTCCCTGGTGGAATCCCGCGCCGGCACCCGGTGGGGCAGCCCGGTGGAGGAGCAGCGCTACGAGGTGATAATGGCCGAACTCGAGCCGGGCGCCGACGCCGCCCGGTGAGCGCCAAGCGGAGGAGCGCCATGCACAGGAGCCGGCTGGGGGCACTGGTCATCGACTGCCGCACGCAGGACCTGGACGCCGCCGCCGGGTTCTGGGCCGCGGCGCTGGGTCTAGAGGCCGAGCACGGGCGCGACCCCGTCAACGCCCGCTACCGGCGACTCGCGGGGGACGACGACCAGCCGAAGGTGCTGGTGCAGCAGGTGGGCCACGAGAGCCGCGTGCACCTGGACATCGAGGCGGACGACGTGGAGGCGGAGGTGGCTCGCCTGGAGCGCCTGGGGGCACGCAGGGTCGAGAAGCTGAGGGACTGGTGGGTGCTGGAGTCGCCCACCGGGCACCGCTTCTGCGTGGTGCCGGCGGCGCGTCCTGATTTCCGGGATCGGGCGCGGGTGTGGGACGAGGGGTGAGCCCGGCGGATTCCGCCGCTCACGGGCGCGTCCCCTCGAATGCGGCGCGACGTGTCACCCTGCGGCCCGCGGCGCCGTGGGAGGCGGACCGACTCACGGCGCTGGCGTTGCGCTCGAAAGCCTGCTGGGGCCACGGCGACGACTTCATGGCGGCCTGTCGCGCGGAGCTGACGGTGAGCGCGCGGGAAATTCGCGACGGGCCCGCACGCTACGTGATCGCCGGGCGCGGCGCCCGGGTGGTGGGCTTCCGCGCGCTGGCGCCGGGATCCTGCGCGGGGGACCACGAGCTGGAGGCGCTGTTCGTGGAGCCCGCACACCTGGGCACCGGCGTGGGCCGGGCGCTGCTGCGCCACGCCCTCGCCGCCGCGGAGGCCGGCGGCGGGCGCCACCTCGTGATCCAGGGCGACCCCCACGCGGCGGGCTTCTACCGGGCCGCCGGCGGTGTGCCCGCGGGCAGCCGCGAGTCGGCCAGCGTGCCCGGCCGTCACCTGCCCCTGTTCACCATCGCCATCGGGCCGGGCGCGTAACATCCGCGGCCCATCGGTGCAGGACGTCTCGCCCATGGTCATCACGCCCGCCTACGCCGTCGCCTTCGCGCTCGTGTTCGTGGCGCTGAGCGTGCGCACCCTGCGGCTGCGCCGGCGATACCAGGTGGCCGTGGGCCACGGCGGCGAGCCCGCGCTGGAACGCGCCGCGCGGGCCCACGGCAACTTCGCCGAGTACGTGCCCCTCACGCTGCTGCTGATCCACTTCCTGGAGACCCTGGGTGGCGGCGCCCCGTGGATCCACACCCTGTGCGCCGCGCTGCTGATCGGGCGCGTCCTGCACGCCTTCGGCGTCAGCCAGGTGCGCGAGGACTTCCGCTTCCGGGTTGCCGGCATGGTGTTGACCTTCACGGCGATCGGCGGCGCCTGCGCCGGCATCGCCATGGTCTATCTCTTCTAGCGGGCGGTCCGCGGCACCGCCAGCGGGTGACGGTCAGGCGACGTTCCGTCGCGGGCCGCAGGCACCGGGAGGACGTGACATGAGCGACCCCACGCAGCAGGCCAAGGCACACGCCGTCGGCATCAATCACGTGGCGCTGGAGGTGGGCGACATCGACGAGGCCCTCGAGTTCTACGGGCGTTTCCTGCACTTCGAGATCGAGAGGCGCAGCGACACCGCCGCCTTCGTCTACTTCGGCGACCAGTTCATCAACTTCACCCGGCACGCCGATCGCAGCCCGGACGCGAAGCGCCACTTCGGCATCGCCGTGGACGACAAGCCCCTGGTGCGGCGCATCCTGGAAGCGTGGGGCGTCGCGCTGCTGGACGGGCCGTTCCTGGACTTCCTGGATCCCTGGGGCAACCGCGTCGAGATCACCACCTACCGGGACATCCGGTACAGCAAGGCGGATCACGTGCTGCGCGGCATGGGCCTAGGGCACCTGACCAAGTCGGAGAAGGCACTCGCGGAGCTGCGTGCCCGCGGCATGGCGCCCGATGTGGCGCCCTCCACCGCCGGGCCCGTGACGCCGGTCCTGCGCATCCTCGACGAGGCGAAGGCGCGGGAGTTCTACCTGGATTTCCTCGGGTTCGCACTGGACTGGGAGCACCGCTTCGACGCGCGCGCGCCCCTGTACATGCAGGTGTCGCGAGACGGCTGCGTGCTGCATCTCTCGGAGCACCACGGCGACGGCACACCGGGCGCGGCGCTGCGCATCGAGGTCTGCGACCTGGACGGCTACCACCGGGAGCTCACCGCGAAGGGCTACCGCTACCTGCGTCCGGGCATCGAGGACATGCCCTGGGGCACCCGCGACATGACGTTGCGCGATCCGTTCGGCAACCGGCTGGTGTTCACCGGTTCCGGGAACGGGCCGTCGGAATCCGCCGGAGGGAAGTAGAATCGCGATGGCGGGCCCGCCGGACCGGTCCATCGACAGGCCCTTCGGCACCGGGCGCCGCGCCATCCACCCCGGGGAACCCCCACAGATGCTTTCCACGAGGAGCTCTCGCATGCCATTCCTGCGCCCACTGTGTCTGGCTGTCCTGCTGGCCGCCGGCCTTGCGCCGTCGACCGCCGCGGCCCAGGCGACGACCTTCACCTTCACCGCCATCCCGGACCAGGACGAGACACGCCTGCGGGAGCGCTTCGGCAAGGTCGCCGACTACCTGGCCGCCGAGCTCGGGGTGGAGGTGCGCTACGTGCCGGTGAAGTCCTACGCCGCGGCGGTCACCGCGTTCCGCAACGACCAGGTGCAGCTCGGCTGGTTCGGCGGCCTGTCGGGGGTGCGCGCCCGCCAGGCGGTGCCCGGCTCCGAGGCCATCGCCCAGGGCTACGAGGACCAGTTCTTCATCACCTACTTCATCGCCAACACCAGCACCGGGCTGACCTACGGCCAGGAGTTCCCCGGGGCCATCCGGGGCAAGACCTTCACCTTCGGCTCCAAGGGCTCCACCTCCGGGCGGCTGATGCCCGAGTTCCACATCCGCAACCACTTCGGCGAATCTCCCGTCGCGGTCTTCGATCGCGTGGGCTTCAGCGGGGATCACTCGCGCACCATCGCCCTGGTGCAGTCCGGTGCCTACCAGGTGGGCGCGCTGAACTACAAGGTCTGGGAGCAGGAGAGCGCGGCGGGCAACGTGGACCCGTCCAAGGTCACCGTGATCTGGCAGACGCCCACCTACCCCGACTACCAGTGGAGCATCCGCGGCGACGTGAACGCGCGCTTCGGCGAGGGCTTCAAGGAGCGGGTGCGCGACGCCATCCTGCGGATCAAGGCCCCGGCGCTGCTGGAGGCGTTCCCGCGCCAGTCCTTCGTGCCGGCCTCGAACGCGGACTACCAGCCCATCGTGGACACGGCCCAGGCCATCGGCATCATCGACTGAGCCCGGTGGCTTGAGTCCGTACCTCGAGCTTCGCGAGGCCACGGTCCACTACGGCGGCCGTCCGGCGCTCGAAGCCATCAGCCTGCGCATCCCACGCGGGCAGAAGGTGGCCCTCGTGGGGCGCAGCGGCGCCGGCAAGTCCACGTTGCTGCGCCTGCTCTACGAGCACGAGGGCGGCGATGCGGCGCTGGTGCCCCAGGAGCTGGGGCTCGTCAAGACGCTGTCGGTGTTCCACAACGTGTACATGGCGCGCCTCGCGCGCCACAACCCGCTCTACAACCTCGCCAACCTGCTGCGACCGCTCGAGAGCGAGGTGGCGGCGGTGGTGCCGGTGCTGGAGCGCCTGGATCTCGCCGACAAGCTCTTCGAGCGCGCGGGCGAGCTGTCCGGCGGCCAGCAGCAGCGCACCGCCGTGGCCCGCGCGCTGCACCAGGACGCCACCGTGATGATGGCCGACGAGCCCGTGTCGGCGGTGGACGAGCACCAGTCGCGGCGGGTGCTGGACGCGATCACCGGGGGACACGACACCGTCGTGCTCGCCATGCACGACACGGGGCTGGCCATCGACTACGCCGAGCGCATCATCGGACTGGACGGCGGACGCATCACCCTGGACGCGCCCACCGACGGCATGCGCCGCGGCGATCTCGATGCCCTCTACGGAGCTTGACGCCGCAGCGTACCGGCGGCCCCCGTCGCCGCTTCGCACCACCACCGTCGCGTTCCTGGGGATCGCCGCCGCGTGTCTGGCGGTGGCGGACATCGAGGTCTCCACCCTGGATCCGTGGACCGAGTTCGGCCGCATGGCACTCGGGCTGGTCACGCCCGACTTCACCGCCACGGAGCGGCTGGCGGAATCCCTGGCCCACACGGTGGCCTTCGCGCTCCTGGGCGTGGCGCTGGGCAACGTGCTCGGCTTCGCCCTGGCGCTCGTGTTCGAGTGGCGCGCCGTGCGCATGGGCTGCGCCGTGGTGCGCGCCGTGCACGAGCTGTTCTGGGCGCTCATCTTCCTGCAGGTGCTGGGGCTCACGCCGTGGACCGGCATCCTCGCCATCGCCATCCCCTACGCCGGCATCATCGCCAAGGTCTACGCGGAGATCCTGGAGGAGGCGGACCCGGCGCCGGCGCGCGCGCTGCCGCGGGGCACCGGGCGCGTGGCCACCTTCCTCTATGCGCGCATGCCCGACGCCCTGGTGCACTTCCGCAGCTACAGCCTCTACCGGCTGGAGTGCGGCCTGCGATCCAGCGCGGTGCTCGGCTTCGTGGGACTGCCCACGCTGGGCTTCCACCTGGAGTCGGCCTTCGCCCAGGGGCTCTACTCCGAGGCCTCGGCGCTGTTGATCCTGTTCTGGGTGGTGATCGCCACCATCCGCCAGTGGCTGCGCCGGCGGCTGCTGCCGCTCTACCTGGTGGCGGCGGTTTGGGTGCTGCCCGCGGGGTTGCCCACCTCCCTCGCGAGCGCGTGGCGCTTCGTCACCGAGGACATCGTGCCCCATCCCCTGCGGGTGGCCGAGCAGCTCGACGCGGCGGCCTGGCTGGCGGCCTGGGACTGGCTCGCGATGCTGCTCACCGAGCAGGCGCTGCCCGGCGTGCTCAACACCGTGGTGCTGACCATGATCGCCCTGGTGGCCACCGGCGCGCTCACCCTGCTGATGTTCCCCCTGGTCTCGCCGAAGTTCTTCGGGCCCTGGGGGCGGCGCGCCGGCCACCTGTTCCTGGTGGTGGTGCGCTCCACGCCGGAGTACGTGCTGGCCTACGTGGGCCTGCAGCTGTGGGGGCCGTCCATGCTGCCCGCCATCGTGGCCCTGTCGCTGCACAACGGCGGCATCATCGGCCACCTGGTGGGACGCTTCACCGAGACCCTGGCGCTGCGCCCGGACAGCCCGCGGGGTCTGAACCGTTACTTCTACGAGGTGCTGCCCCGGGTCTACCCGCAGTTCCTGGCCTTCCTGTTCTATCGCTGGGAGGTGATCCTGCGCGAGACCGCCATCCTGGGCATGCTCGGGATCGGCACCCTCGGGTTCTACGTGGACAGCGCCTTCGCCGACATCCGCTTCGACCGCGCCGTGGTGCTGATCGCCGTGACCGCGCTGCTCAACATCGCGGTCGACGCGATCTCGCGCCGCGTGCGCGCGCAGCTGCGGTTGAAGACGGCGTTCGAGGCCGCGTGACACAGGGGTTATCGTGCACCTCCTCCATCGCATCCGGGAGCCAGAATGAAAGCCGACGCCACGCCCATCGTGAAGGACCTGGTGCTGGTGGGCGGCGGCCACAGCCACGTCATCGTGCTCAAGCGCTTCGGCATGCGGCCCGTGCCCGGTGTGCGGGTGACGCTCATCTGCCGCGACGTGGAGACCCCGTACTCGGGCATGCTGCCGGGCCTGGTGGCGGGTCACTACGGCTTCGACGACGTGCACATCGATCTGGGGCCGCTGTCGCGCTTCGCAGGCGCGCGCTTCTACCACGACGAGGCGGTGGGGCTGGATCTCGACGCGCGCACGGTCACCTGCCGCAACCGACCGCCGGTGCCCTACGACGTGCTGTCCATCGACATCGGCTCCACGCCGCACATGGAGAACGTGCCCGGTGCCGCCGGCAGCGTGGTGCCGGTGAAGCCCATCAGCAGCTTCCACGGCCGCTGGCAGGCGCTGGTGGAACGGGTGCTGGCCTCGGACCGTCCGGAGTCCATCGCCGTGGTGGGGGCGGGCGCCGGCGGCACCGAGATGCTGCTGGCCATGCAGCACGGGCTGCGGGCGCGGCTCGCCGAGCGCGGGCGCAGCGCCGATCGCCTCACCTTCCACCTGTTCGCCTCCGGCGACGAGCCGCTGCCTACCCATGACCCCAAGGTACGCGCGGCCTTCGCCCGGGTGTTCCGCAAGCGCGGCGTCGAGTTCCACGCCAACGCGCGGGTGGTGAAGGTGGACGGCAAGGTGCTGCACACCGCAGACGGCGGCGTGCACGAGCTGGACGAGGTGCTGTGGGTGACCCAGGCCGGCACCCAGGACTGGCTGAAGGCGTCGGGCCTGGCCGTGGACGAGCGCGGCTTCGTCGCCGTGCACCCGACGCTGGAGTCCACGTCGCACCGCAACGTGTTCGCCGCCGGCGACTGCGCCGCGGTGCTCGCCCATCCCCGGGAGAAGGCCGGCGTGTTCGCCGTGCGCCAGGGGCCGCCGCTGGCGCGCAACCTGCGCCGGGCGCTGAGCGGTCGGGCGCTTCAGCCGTTCAACCCCCAGCAGCGGTTCCTGAGCCTGGTGAGCACCGGCGACCGGTACGCGGTGGCGTCCCGCGGCGGTGGCCTCACGCTCGAAGGGGCCTGGGTGTGGCGCTGGAAGGACTGGATCGACCGGCGCTTCATGCGCAAGTTCCAGGACCTGCCCGACATGGCGACGGAGGCCGCGCCGCGCCTGCCCGCGGGGCTCGCCGGCGACGACGCCATCAAGGAGATCTCCGCCGTGGCCATGCGCTGCGGCGGCTGTGGCGCGAAGGTGGGGGCGACGGTGCTGGCGCGGGTGATGAACGATCTGAGGCCGGCACGCCGGGACGACGTGCTGGTGGGGCTGCACGAGCCGGACGACGCGGCGGTGCTGACGGTGCCGCCGGGCAAGGTGACGGTGCACACGGTGGACGCGTTCCGTGCCATGGTGGACGACCCGTACCTGTTCGGGCGCATCGCCGCCAACCACAGCCTCGGCGACGTGTTCGCCATGGGCGCCGAGCCCCAGGCGGCGCTGGCCATCGCGACGCTGCCCTACGGCCTCGAGTCGAAGGTGGAGGACACGCTCAGGCAGATGATGACCGGCGCCATGGAGGTGCTGGGCGATGCGGGCACGGCGCTGGTGGGGGGCCACACCAGCGAGGGCGCGGAGCTCTCGCTGGGCTTCGCGGTCACCGGGCTCATCGACGCCGGGGCCATCCTGCGCAAGGGCGGCATGCGCCCGGGCGACCGCCTGCTGGTGACGAAGGCGATTGGTACCGGCACCCTGTTCGCCGCGGACATGCGCCACCGGGCCCGCGGGCGCTGGATCGACGCGGCGCTCGCCTCCATGGTGCAGTCGAACCGCCGCGGCGCGGCGTGCCTGCACGAGCACGGCGCCACGGCGTGCACCGACGTCACCGGCTTCGGCCTGCTCGGTCACCTGGTCGAGATGGCCGACGGCAGCGGCCTGACCGCGCGTATCGAGTTCGCCAAGGTGCCGCGCCTGGCCAGTGTCGA
>JBFHNV010000220.1:0-10192 GCA_041593595.1 Gammaproteobacteria bacterium | reverse complement strand
GTCCACGGCGGCCGCTGTGACGGTGACCTGCATGTCGTTCCTGCGCAGCCAGCCGGCCACCGTGTCCGCGAGTGCGGGGGGCGACAGCGCCGGCACCCGAACGCAGCGCGGCGTCGTGGGCCCGGGCGCCGCCGATGCCGCGTCGACGTCACCCGCGGGACGGACGTTCGCGCGTGCCGCCGGCGCAGGAGGCACGTGCGCTTCGCGCGGATCGTCCCGCTCCCCGTCCAGCAGCGCCTCCGCGGCCGCCGCCTTGTCGGCGGCGTCGGCGTTGTCCGGATTGATGCGGTGGGCGCGACCGTAGGACAGCGCTGCCAGCTTGGCGTAGACGTCGCCCAGGTTCTCGTGCGCCACGTCGTAATCGGGCTCGCGTCGGATCGCCTCCAGCAGCGCGTCGCGCGCCTCATCGTAGCGGCCCTGGGCCGCGTACAGCACCGCCAGGTTGTTGTGGGGCTCGGGGAGGCGGGGGTGTTGCCTGGCGATGGCGGTGAACTGCGCGATGGCATCATCGCTGCGCCCGGCGCGACTCAGCAGCACGCCCCGCAGCAGGCCGGCTGCCACGTCCCCGGGCTGCGCCGCGATGAACGCGTCCACCTCGGCGAGTGCCTCGGACACGGCACCACCCTCCGCCAGCCGCCGCGCCTCGTCGAGGGACGCGGCGCCGGCGCCAGCCGCCCCGAGCGCGATCCCGAGCACCAGCACCCGGGGGAGGGCGGCGAGGGCGCGGCCGCTCACACCGTGTCGAGCAGCGTGATCCAGTGCACCACCGGGCGGGACGCGCCGGTCTCCAGGTGCGCCAGGCAGCCGATGTTGGCGGTGGCGATGACGTCCGGGCCGCCACCTTCCAGCGCCTGCAGCTTGTCGGCCAGCAGGCGTGCCGACAGCTCGCGCTGCAGGATGGAATAGGTGCCGGCGGATCCGCAGCACAGGTGCGCGTCCGGGACCGGCGTCAGGGTGTGGCCCGCACCCTCGAGGATCGACTCCACCGTGCCGCGCACCTTGAGTCCGTGCTGCAGCGTGCACGGGCTGTGGAAGGCCACCCGCCGCGGCTCGGGCCGGGGCAGGCGCCGCAGGTCCTCGGCGGCGATCACCTGTGCCAGATCCACGGTGAGAGCCGAGATGCGGGCGGCGCGTTGCGCGTAGTCCGGGTCGTGGGCCAGCAGCTCGCCGTACTCGCGCACCATCACGCCGCAGCCGCTGGCGGTCATGACGATGGCCTCGGCGCCCGCCTCCACGTGCGGCCACCAGGCGTCCACGTTGCGGCGCATGAAGTCGAGGGCCTCGTCGTGGGCGGACAGGTGATGGCTGACGGCACCGCAGCAACCGGCCCGCGGCGCCGACGTGAGCGAGATCCCGAGGGCATCCAGCACCCGCGCCGCGTGGGCGTTGATGTCGGGTGCGATGCCGGGCTGCACGCAGCCTTCCAGCACCAGCATGCGCCGCGCGTGCCGGGCCCCGGGGCGGGGCGCGGGGCGCCGGCGCGGCGGCACCTTGCGCCTGAGCGGAGCCGGCAGCACCGGGCGCGTGGCCTGGCCGAGGCGCAGCAGCGGCGTGAACCGGCCGGACCAGGGCAGCAGCGCGCGCAGCGCCCGGCGCATGAGCCGGTCGGCCAGCGGCCGCGGCACCTTCGCCTCCACCACCGCGCGGCCGATGTCGGCGAGTCGCCCGTAGCGCACGCCGGACGGACAGGTGGTCTCGCAGGCCCGGCAGGTGAGGCAGCGGTCCAGGTGCAGGCGGGTGCGTGCGCTGGGCGACGCGCCCTCCAGCACCTGCTTGATGAGGTAGATGCGCCCGCGCGGCCCGTCCAGCTCGTCGCCCAGCAGCTGGTAGGTGGGACAGGTGGCGGTGCAGAAGCCGCAGTGCACGCACTTGCGCAGGATCGCATCGGCTTCGCGGCCCTCTGCAGTGTCCTTGATGAAGTCGGCGAGTCGGGTCTGCATCAGAGCTCAGCGTACATGCGCCCGGGGCAGAAGATTCCATGCGGATCGAAGGCCGCCTTGAGCCGCTGGTGCAGCCTGAGCAGCGCGGGCGTCAGGGGGTGGTAGACCTCGCCGCGAGGATCGCCGCCGCGGAACTGCATGGCATGGCCGCCCGCGGCCGCCGCCACCGAGCGCACCGCGCCCGGGTCGGCGTCGGTGCGCACCCAGCGCAGCGCGCCGCCCCAGTCCACGAGGCAGCCGCCCGGGAGCGCGAGGGGCGGACAGGTGGACGGCACCGACACGCGCCACAGGGTCGGCCCGGGGGCAGTGAAGTAGTCGAGCCGGTGCTCACGCAAGCCCTCCCACGGCGCGTGCGCCGCATCGACCGCGTCGCCGCCGAGGCGGGCCACCGAGCTGGCGACACCGGTGGCGCTCCCCGACAGGCGCACGAAGGTGCGTCCGTCGAAATGGCAGGCACCGGAAAGCGGCAGCGGCGTACCGGACCACTGGTTGAGCATGCGGATGGCCTCGGCGGCGGTGTGGTCGAAGGCCAGGGTGGCTTCCGTCTCGGGACGCGGCAGCACCTTCATGGACACGTCCAGCAGCACGCCCAGGGTGCCCATGGAGCCCGTCAGCAGTCGCGACAGATCGTAACCGGCGACGTTCTTCATGACCTCGCCGCCGAAGCGCAGGATCTCGCCGCGGCCGTTGATCATGCGCACGCCCAGCACGAGATCCCGGGCCGCGCCGGCCCAGGGGCGGCGCGGCCCGGACAGCCCGCAGGCGATGGTGCCGCCCACCGTCGCGGCCTCGCCGAAGTGCGGTGGCTCGAAGGGCAGCATCTGACCGTTCCCCGCGAGCACCGCCTCCAGCGCGGCGAGGCGGGTTGCGCTGCGCGCGGTGACCACCAGCTCCGTGGGCTCGTAGCTCACCACGCCCGCGTGGCCCGCGCAGGACAGGGTCTCGGCCTGCACGGCGCGCCCGAGGAAGCGCTTGGTCCCGCCGCCTTCCGGCACCAGCGGCGTGGCGGACTCGCGGGCCGCGCGCACGCGCTCGCTCAGCTCGGCAGTGCGATCGTCTTCGGCCATCGAGGACGTGGCGCGGCGGAGCGGCGCGCCCTCAGAAGCGCTCGATGTCGGGGAACGGCACCTTGCCGCCGTGCACGTGCATGCCGCCGATCTCGGCGCAGCGCGCGAGCGTCGGCACCGCCTTGCCGGGGTTGAGGAGGCCGTCCTCGTCGAAGGCGTGCTTCACGGCGTGGAACTGCTCGAGCTCGGCGGCGGAGAACTGGGTGCACATGCCGCCGATCTTCTCGACGCCCACCCCGTGCTCGCCGCTGATGGTGCCCCCCACCTCCACGCACAGGTCCAGGATCTTCCCGCCGAGCTCCTCCACCTGCTCGATGGCGCCGGACTCGTTGGCGTCGTAGAGGATCAGCGGGTGAAGGTTGCCGTCGCCGGCGTGGAACACGTTCATGATCGGCAGCCCGTAGGCCTTCGACAGCACCTCCATGCGGGCGAGCACGTTGGGCAGCTCGCGCCTCGGAATGGTGCCATCCATGCAGTAGTAGTCCGGAGACAGGCGCCCGGCGGCCGGGAACGCCGCCTTGCGCCCGGCCCAGAATCGCATGCGCTCGGCATCGTCGCGGGCCACGCGCACCTCGCTCGCGCCGCACGCCTCGAGCACCCCCTGCACGCGGGCGATCTGGTCGTCCACCTCGTCGGCGGTGCCGTCAAGCTCCACCAGCAGGATGGCTGCCGCGTCCACCGGGTAGCCTGCCTGGCAGAAGTCGTCCGTGGCGCGGATGGCGAAATTGTCCATCATCTCCAGCCCCCCCGGGATGATGCCGGCGGCGATGATGTCGCCCACCGCGGCCCCTGCCGCCGCCACCGAGTCGAAGGCCGCGAGCATGACCTTGGCGCACTCGGGTCGGGGCAGCAGCCGCACCGTGACCTCCACGATCACGCCGAGCAGCCCCTCCGAGCCCGTCATCAGCGCCAGCAGGTCGTAGCCGGCGGCGTCCAGGGCATGCGAGCCGATGGAGACCAGGTCGCCGTCGGCGGTCACCACCTGCAGCGCGTGGATGTTGTGCACCGTGAGTCCGTACTTCAGGCAGTGCAGGCCGCCGGCATTCTCCGCCACGTTGCCGCCGATGCTGCACGCGATCTGGGACGAGGGGTCCGGAGCGTAGTACAGGCCGTGGGGAGCGGCCGCCTCGGAGATGGCCAGGTTGCGCACCCCGGGCTGCACCCGGGCGATGCGCGCGGCGCGGTCGATTTCGAGGATGCGGTTGAATTTCGCGAGGCTGAGGAGGACCCCGCGCGCCAGCGGCAGCGCGCCACCCGACAGGCCCGTGCCGGCGCCGCGGGCCACCACCGGCACCTGCTCGGCGGCGCACAGGCGCATCACCGCCTGCACCTGCTCCACGGTCTCGGGCAGCACCGCGAGCAGCGGGATCTGCCGGTACGCGGTGAGCCCGTCGCACTCGTAGGGCCGCAGGTCCTCGGGCTCGCTCAGCACCGCGTCACGCGGCAGGAAGCGCTGCATCCGCCGCGCCAGCGCCGCCGCGCGGTGCGTGTCGCGTTCCTCCAGGGCCGCCGCGCTCATGCTGCCTCGTACCCCGCGGCCCGCCGCGTCACGCCGCTGCGCCGGCGCGCCACACCGGGGGCGTGCCGCCCATGGCGCGGGTGATGTCGTTCGCCGTGTCCACCACCAGGCGCCCGAGGCGGTGGATGCGCTCGTCGGTCATGCGAGCCCGCGGGCCCGAAAGGGAGATGGCCGCGACCGCGTCGCCGTGCTCGTCGTGCAGGGTGGCGGCCACGCAGCGCAGCCCCACCGCGTGCTCCTCGTTGTCGAAGGCAAAGCCGCGCTCGCGCACCCGCGCCAGGTCCGCCGCCAGCGCCGCCTGTGAGTCGATGGTGTTGTCCGTGTAGCGCCTGAGGCCGGTACGCGCCAGCGCCCGGCGCACGTCCGCGTCCGGCAGCGCCGCGAGCAGGCACTTGCCCGCACCGGAGGCGTGCACCGGCGCTCGCCCGCCCAGGCGCACCAGCATGCGCATCATCTCCCGGCACTGGATCTGGGCCAGGAACACCACCTCACCGTCGTCCAGGATGGCCAGGTTCACGGATTCACCCGAGCGCTCCATGAGACGGCGCATGAACGGCCGGGCGATTCCCACCACGTCGCGGTCGGCGAGGAAGGCGTTGCCCACCGTGAACGCCTTCACCCCCACGAACCACACGCCGCGATCCGCGTCCAGGGCGGCAAAGCCGTGCTGCTCGAGGGTGTTGAGGAGGCGGTGGGTGGTGGAGGCGGCGAGCCCCACCTGCTGCGCCAGGTCGCTCAGGGTGATGCCCGTCTCGGAGGCGGCGATGCGCTCGAGCAGGGTCAGGGCGCGGGACAGGGACTGGACCTGGGCGGCACCGTTGCGCCCGCCGTTGCGCGGGGGGCGGCCGCGGCGGCGGGTGGCGGGGGCGTTGATGCTCTCGGCAGCCTTGGCCATGGCGATTGCTCGGGAACTCCGCGACGCGAGCCGCACCGCAGGCTCCTCGGCAGGGTACCCGGCCCGCGCGCCGCGGGGAACCTCGACCCGGGTCGTCCTGCCCCGGTGGCGCTTCGCGAAGCGGATGCGCGTGCTGCAAGTCATTGAAATACCTGACGTATTCAATTTTTCCGCTTGGCGGCAACGTTTTTCGAGGTCACCGGGCCGCGGATCAGGTCACGGCCGAGGAGGCGGTGTTCAGCTGGCTCAGCTGGTCGTTGAGCGTCCAGTAGTCGTAGATGACGCCGATGAGCAGCAGACCCCCGGTCAGCAGGTACAGGATGCCGGTGAGGACCTTGCCCATGTAGAAGCGGTGGATGCCGAACACCCCGAGGAATGTCAGCAGGACCCAGGTCACGTTGTAGTCCTTGGGCCCGTCCACGTAGCGCAGGTCGGCCGAGCGGTCCATGGACGGGATGAGGAAGAGGTCCACGATCCAGCCGACGAGCAGCAGGCCCAGGGTGAAGAACCAGATGGTCCCGGACACCGGCCGGCCGTAGTAGAAGCGATGCGCGCCCATGAAGCCGAAGATCCAGAGGATGTAACCGATGGCCTTGCTGTGCGTGTTCATTCCGTAACTGCCCGGGTCCTGGAGGGGCGCCGAGGTTAACTCCGGCGCCGGGGCTTTGCACCGCGGTCGCCGGCGCGGGATATCCTGTGCCCCAGCGATGCCGCACCGACTCGCAAGCTCCTGCTCCGGCCGCGCCATGCCGCGCCGGTGGCTGGCCGCCGCCGCCACGGCCGCGGTCCTGGTCGCGATGCCGTTCCTGGCCGGTGGCGCCGGGGACAAGGCGGTGCTGCGCTTCGGCCTGGCCTCGGCGCCCGAGAACCTGGATCCGCGCTTCGCCACCGACGCCGCCTCCACCCGCGTGAACCGGCTCCTCTACGCACGTCTGGTGGACTTCGACGAGCGCTTCGCGCCGGTGCCCGACCTGGCGCGCTGGGAGCGACTCGCGCCGCGCCACTACCGATTCCACCTGCGCCGGGACCGGCGACCCTTCCACCACGGGGCGCCGCTCACGGCAGGCGACGTGGCGGCCACCTACCGCTCGGTGCTGGACCAGGCCACCGGATCGCCCCACCGGGGCTCGCTGCACATGGTCACCCGCGTCCACGTGGTGGACGACGACACGGTGGACTTCCACCTGGACGCCGCGGACGCCCTGTTCCCCGGGCGGCTGGTGGTGGGGATCCTGCCCGCCGGGCTCATCGCGGCGGAGCATCCGTTTCACGCCGATCCCGTGGGTAGCGGACCCTTCCGATTCGAGTCCTGGCCGCGGGCGGAGAGCCTGCGCATCCGGCGCGTGGACGACGCGGCCCTGGTGGAGTTCCAGCGCGTGCAGAAGCCGGACGTGCGCCTGCTGAAGCTGCTGCGCGGGGAGCTGGACGCGTTGCAGGGCGACCTGCCGCCGGAGCTGCTCGGCTGGGTGCAGCGTCGGCAGGGCGTGCAGGTCATCACCCGCGACGGTACCACCTTCGCCTACCTGGGCTTCAACATGCACGATCCGGTGGTGGGCGACGTGCGCGTGCGGCGCGCGGTGGCCCACGCGCTGGACCGCGAGGCGATCATCCGCTACCTGTGGGCGGGCACCGCGCGGCCCGCCGGCGGCATCCTGCCCCCGGACCACTGGGCGGGGCACCCGCGCCTGGACGGCATCGCCCACGATCCGCAGGCGGCGCGGCGACTGCTGGCCGAGGCCGGCTACGGCGCCGACCGGCCCGCGCGCATCGTGTACAAGACCTCCACCAACCCGGTGCGCGTGCGCATTGCCACGGTGATGCAGGACCAGCTCGCCCAGGTAGGCATCCAGGCGGAGATCCGCAGCTACGACTGGGGCACCTTCTACGGCGACATCAAGGCCGGCAACTTCCAGGTCTTCAGCCTGGCCTGGGTGGGCATCAAGATGCCGGACATCTACCGCTACGTGTTCCACAGCGACTCGGTGCCGCCCGCCGGCGCCAACCGCGGGCGCTGGTCGGATCCCCGGGTCGACGCCCTGATCGAGCGCGCCGAGGCGGCAGACAGCCTCGAGGAGCAGGCGCGCCTGTACCGGCTGGTGCAGGAGCGGGTGATGGAGGTGCTGCCCTACGTGGCCCTGTGGTACGAGGACCAGGTGTTCGTGGCCCGCCACGGGATCGAGGGCTACCGGGTATCGCGCGACGGCAGCTACGACGGGCTCGTGGATGCGCGCTGGGACAGACGCGAGGCAAAACGGTGATGGCGCGCGGGGACCACGTGCACGTCAGCCTCGGCGAGCAGCGCCTGCGGCTGTGGCAGGACGGGCGCAAGGTCATGGACGTGCCCGTATCCACCGCCGCCAACGGCGCGGGCGAGCAGCGCGACAGCGAGTGCACGCCGCGGGGCTGGCACCTGGTGCGGGCCAAGATCGGCGCGGGCGCGCCCGAGAATGCGGTCTTCGTGGGTCGCCGTCCCACCGGCGAGCTGTTCGATCCCGCGTTGCGCGGGCGTCATCCGGGCCGGGACTGGATCCTGACCCGCATCCTGTGGCTGTCGGGCCTGGAGCGCGGGCGCAATCGCCTGGGGTCAGTGGACACCATGCGCCGCTACATCTACATCCACGGCGCCCCGGACGACGTGCCCATGGGGGCGCCGGGCAGCCACGGCTGCGTGCGCATGCGCAACGCCGACGTGGTGCGGCTGTTCGAGCGGGTGGCGCCGGGCACCCGGGTGCTCATCGAGGAGTAGCGTCGCCGCGGCGACTCACGCCTCCATCAGCATCTCCGCCGGCGTCTCGACCAGCTGCGCCTTCGCGGCCAGGCGGCCCTGGGCCCGCAGCAGGTAGTCGATGGTGGCCAGATCCCGCTCGCCCAGGCCCAGCGCGGTGTCCACCCACACGTCGGCCATGCGATAGAGCTCGTGCTTGTCCAACGGTGCCGCACTCTCGCAGGCACGCCAGAACCCCTGGCGCCCGTGGCTGTGGCGCTGGTGAGCGTGGATGTAGCGGCGCACCGCCTCCTCCCCGTCGCCGTCGTCCGCCAGCACGTCCACGACCCCCAGGGCATGCAGCTCCTCGGCGCTGTAGGTCCGGCCGCCCAGGATCAGGCGCTCCGCCTCCCGGGGCGGCAGCCGCCGGCACAGCAGCTGCCATGCGCCCATGCCGGGGAACAGGTTGAACAGGATCTCCGGCAGGCCCATGCGGGCGCTGCGCTCCGCGACCAGCACCTGGGCCGCGAGCGCCGCCTCGAAGCCACCGCCCAGGGCCTGTCCCTGCACCAGGGAGATGGTCGTGACCGACGCGTCGTAGGCGGTGGCGTTGGCGTGCACCAGGTCCACCGCATCTCGGGCATAGCCGCGAAGCCGTTGGGCATCCTGGCGGCGGATGCAGTCCCGGAACAGGGCCAGATCGCCGCCCAGGCTGAACACGCCGGGAATGCGCGAGGCGAAGACCTGGTAGCGCAGGCGGTCTGCCCCGGCCCGCCGGCGCTCGCCCTGCAGCCGCGTGGCGATGCGATCCTGCAGCGAGCGCAGGTCCGCCAGCAGGGCCGGGGTGAACTTGACCGGGGCATCGGCCGCGAGCCGCACCCACAGCGTGCCGATGTCCCGCTCCACGGTGACGTCGCAGAACTCCGAGTTCCCGAGCACCGCCGCCGGCGGCACGCGTTGTGCGCCGCGCAGGGCCGCAGGTCCGTCCATGACCACGGGAAACGGGGGCGTGTGGCGGTCGAGCATGTCGAACTGCGCCGTGTTCACGTAGCGTTGCATGGGAGTACCCCTCCTGAGGGCTTTGACCAGCCTCTTGAGTCGTTGTGGTATGCCTGGGCACCAGGCGCGCCCTGTGGCGGGCGTCGCGATGAGAATAGGAGCGGCATCGCGACCGGGACAAGGAATCGGGGCTCCGGGGCGGCCGGCTTTGTAAAGTGAATGTGAAGAAATGTAAAGAAGTGTGCTTTTTACTCGTACCTTGCGTGTACGGGACTTACCGGCGCCGGAACCCGTCCATATGATTTTGCTTACCAGCGGCGATGGTACGCTGCAATGGGTGGTGGTGGGCCCCGCGAGCGTTACGGAAGGTCGCGTGGGCCTGCCGGGAGGCGGAGGCGGCCGATGACGGCGGTATTACATCCCGAGACGATCGAGAGCCGGGTGCGGCGGGTCGTGAAGGAGGTCCTGGCCCTCGACGAGGAGCCCCGGGACCTGGACCTGTCCATCTCGCGCGAGCTGGCGCTGGATTCCCTCGACCAGCTGTCTCTGTTCATGGCCCTGGAAGACGAGTTCGGCGGTCGCATCCGCGAGGAGGACGCCGAGCGCATCGCGACCTTGCGCGACGTGGTGGAGTACGTCAGGAACCGGATGAGCGTGGCGCCCGCCGGATGACCCGGCGCGTGGTGGTCACCGGAATGGGTGTGGTGACCGCCTTCGGAGACGACACCCGGGCTTTCTGGGCCGACTGTCTGGCCGGGCGTGGCGCCGTGGCGCCCATTCCCGAGTGCTGGCGGCACTATGCCGAGTTCCGCTCGAGCATCTGGGCGCCGCTGTCCCTGCCCGACTACGGCGACGCGTTCTCCCGCATGGAGCGCAGTCAGCTCGATCCGGTCACCCGTATGGCCTGCGTGGCGGCGGGCAGCGCCCTTGCCCAGGCCGGAATCGGGACCGAGGTCGTGGACCGCCGCGCGAACCGGCACCGGGTGCTCGGCATCGACGCGGATCGCTGCGGCGTCTACATGGGCACTGGCATCGGCGGTGCCCACAGCTTCATGGTCAACCACGCCC
>JBFHNV010000219.1:0-10210 GCA_041593595.1 Gammaproteobacteria bacterium | reverse complement strand
TCGAGCGCGCCATCCCTGGCGCGCACGGTCGCGTCCGCCCGCACCCGCTTCCCCGCCTGCCGCCGTCGCGACGGCGCATGACCTGGTACCCCTCTCCCCGCTCACGGGGAGAGGGATGGGGTGAGGGCCACGTGACCTCGCGCCGGTCCCTGACCCTGCCACCCTTCACATCCTGCGCCAGCCCCTGGTGTAATGATCGGCCCGCGCTCCATGGAGGTCCTTCCATGCCGAAGCTGCTCAGCGACGACCAGGTGGCGCGATACCGGCGCGACGGCTTCTGCTGGCCGGTGAGCGTCATGGACGCGGCAGAGGCCGCCCACTACCGCCGGCGCTTCGAGGACTACGAGCGGGCCAACGGCGGGTGGTACGAGCTTTCCAAGGGGCAGAAGCTGTACCTGCTGCAGACCTGGGTGGCGGAGCTGGTGCGCCACGAGCGGATCCTGGACGCGGTGGAGGACGTGCTCGGACCGGACATCCTGTGCTGGGGGGTGTCGCTGTTCGTGAAGGACGCCCACAACCCCGCGTACGTGTCGTGGCACCAGGACTCCACGTACTGGGGGCTGTCGAAGCCGGACGTGGTAACCGCGTGGATCGCGCTCTCGCCTGCGACGCGGGTGAGCGGCTGCATGAAGATGCTGCCGGGCAGCCATCGGCTGGAGCAGCTGCCGCACCGGGACACGCTGGCCGCGGACAACCTGCTCACCCGCGGCCAGGAGATCCAGGTGGAGGTGGACGAGACACGGGCCGCCTTCATCGAGCTCGAGCCCGGGCAGATCTCGCTGCACAACATCCGCACCGTTCACGGCAGCGAGCCCAACCGCTCCGACGAGCGGCGCATCGGCGTCGCGGTGCGCTACATCGCGCCCCACGTGGAGCAGGTCAACGCATCCCGCGACAGCGCGTGGCTGGTGCGCGGCCAGGACCGCCACGGGCACTTCGTGCACGAGACGCCGCCGGCGGCGGACATGGACCCGGCGGCGCGGGCCGAGCACGAGCGCATCATGAAGCTTCGCCAGGGAGTGCTCTACAAGGGCGTGACGGGCAAGCCGGCCCACGTGGACCTGCGTCGCGGCTGAACGTGGTTGTCCCGGGGGCCCACACGGCAGCCGAGCGGCGCGCGACGGGCGCGGCGCTCGCGCGCGGCAACCAGGGCCTCGAGGCGTTGCGCGCCGGGCGCGCCATTTCCAGGGTGTTCGGACCCTGACCGTCCGCCCGGGCGCCACGTGGGGCGCCGACGCGGGCGTCGGCCCGCGCACGCAGGCGACCCTTGCGGCGCTGCTGGCGCTCACGGCGCTGGTGTACCTGCCGGGCCTCGACGGCCCCCTGCTGCTGGACGATCGTCACAACCTGGCGCCGCTGGCGCAGGTCGGCGACGGCACGCTGAGCGCCTGGCAGTTCCTCGCCGGCGCCGGCGAGGGCGCCGTGTTCCGGCCCGTGTCCCGGGCGAGCTTCCTGCTGGACTGGTGGCTGTGGGGCGACGACGTGCGCGCCTTCAAGAGCGTGAACCTCGCCCTGCACCTGCTGTGCGGCCTGCTCGTGTTCGCTCTCGCCCGCGCCCTGCTGGAAGCCCGGGGCGACGCTTCGCGGGGAGCCGTGGCCGCGGCGCTGCTCGTGTGCGGCGCGTGGCTGCTGGCGCCGCTGCTGGTGAGCACGGTGCTCTACACGGTGCAGCGCATGGCGCAGCTCGCCGCCCTGTTCTGCCTCGCGGGCCTGCTCTGCTACGTGCAGGGACGGCGCCGCGGGTCCTGGCGATGGATTGCCTGCGCCTTCGTCGTGTTCTGGCCGCTCGCCGGTTCGAGCAAGGAGAACGGCGCGCTGCTGCCGCTGCTCGCGCTGATCGCGGAGTGCTGGTGCCTGCCCGCGGACCGGATGGCGCGCCCGGCGCGGCGCCTGCTGCTGGTGCTGGTGGCGGTACCGAGCGCCCTGGCCCTGGGGCGCGTGCTGCTGGATCCGCAGTGGCTGCTGGCGGGCTATGCGGGGCGCGACTTCACCCTCGGACAGCGCCTGCTCACCGAGCCCCGGGTGCTGCTGGACTACCTGGGCAACCTGCTGCTGCTGCCCGGCGCGAGCCCCTTCGGGGTCTTCCGCGACGGCGTCGCCCCCTCCACCGGTCTGGTGGCGCCGCCCACCACCGGGCCCGCGCTGCTCGGCGTTGGCCTGCTCGCCGCAGCTGCGCTGGCCGCGCGAGGCACCGCGCTCGCCCCGGCGGGATTCGGCATCGCGTTCTTCCTCGCGGCCCACGCGCTGGAATCGACGGTGTTTCCCCTGGAGCTGCAGTTCGAGCACCGCAACTACCTGCCCGCCTTCGGGGTGTACTTCGCCCTGGGTGCGCTGGGCCGCCACGTGGCGGCAGGCAGCCCGGTCCGACGTCCTGCGGCGACTCTGACGGGCGCGCTCGCGGCACTGCTGGTGCTGATCTTCGCGGCGCTCACCTGGCAGCGCGCCCAGGTGTGGCGCAGCGAGGCCACGCTCTACGCCCACGCCGCCCACGCCCACCCACGTTCGGCGCGGGCCCACCTGGGGCTCGCCAGCGTGCACTTCTCCGCCGGGCGATTCGCGGAGGGCACCGCGTCCCTGGAGCGCGCCGCGCGCCTTCTGGGGCCCGGGGCGCAGGTGGCCATCGCGTTGCAGTCGCTGGCAGCCCACTGCCTCTCCGCGCGCCCGGTCCCGGATGCCCTGTACCGACGTATCGCGTCGGCCCCCGGCCCCGGCGTGGATCACTACACGCTGAACGCCCTGGCCTGGACCGCCGGGGCCGTCGGCGCCAACGCCTGCCCCGGGCTGGACCATGCACGTCTCACCGCGGCGCTGGCGCAGCTCGAGCTCGCGCCCGCGCCCTGGGACCCGGCGGCCGAGCGCCTGCGGGGCGTGCACCTGTCGCGGCTTCTCGATGCCCTGCGCCGGTCCCGCTCACGGCACGAAGGCGGGGTCCCGCAGCCGTGACCGATCGCAGCCTCGCAGGCACGTGAGGGCCGAGATGCAACCCGCGCCACGGCGGCGGCGACGGCGTCACCCGACGGCCCGCCGGAGCGCACGATGCATCGGACCCGGGCGTCGGGCCGCAACGCGGCATCTGGTATCGTCGCGACCTCGTCCACCGACGCCCTGACGCCCTGACGCCGTGCAGCTTCCCCTCGACTACGCACCCGCGCCCGATCTCCTGGCAGGGCGCACCATCCTCGTGACCGGTGCCGGCGACGGCATCGGCGCCGCGGTATCACGGCGGCTGGCCGCTCACGGGGCGTCGGTGGTGCTGCTGGGGCGCACGGTGAAGAAGCTGGAAGCCGTATACGACGCCATCGAGCGCGACGGCGGCCCGAAGCCCGCGCTGTTCCCCATGGACCTGCTGCGCGCGACCCCGGACGACGCCACGCGACTCGCGGAGGGAATCCACGAGGCGTTCGGCCGCCTCGACGGCGTGCTGCACAACGCGGGCGTGCTGGGCGTCATGTCCACCCTCGCCCACTACGAGCCCGAGGCCTGGCTGGAGGTCATGCAGGTGAACGTCAACGCGCCCTTCCTGCTCACCACCACGCTGCTGCCGCTGCTCGAGAAGAGCGACGACGCGCGGGTGGTGTTCACCTCCTCAGGCGTCGGGCGCGCGGGGCGCGCCCACTGGGGCGCCTACGCGGTGTCCAAGTTCGCCACCGAGGGAATGATGCAGGTGCTGGCGGACGAGACCGAGAGCGCCGGGCGTATCCGGGTGATGAGCATCAACCCCGGCGCGACACGCACCCGCATGCGCGCCGCTGCCTATCCCGCAGAGGATCCGAAGCGCCTTCGCACGCCGGATCAGATCGCGCCGGCCTACCTGTACGTGTTCGGTCCCGAGGGCCGTGCCCTGCACGGCCAGCCGCTGGACGCGCAGTAGCGACAACCGGCGATCAGTCCGGAGCGGCACCCGCCTCCAGTCCCTCCAGCCACGCCTCGTCCACCACCGGCACCCCCAGGGCCCCGGCCTTGTCGAGCTTCGAGCCCGCGTCCTCACCGGCCAGCACGTAGTCGGTCTTCTTCGACACGCTGCCGGTGACCTTGGCGCCGAGCGCCTCGAGGCGCGCCTTTGCCTCGTCGCGCGGCACCGACAGGGCGCCGGTGAGCACCACGGTCTTGCCGTCCAGGGGCCGCGGCGCGTCCGCCTCGCGCGCCACCGGGATGGCGGGCCAGCGCACGCCCCGCTCGCGCAGCTTCGCGATCACCTCGCGGTTGTGGGGCTCGGCGAAGAAGCCAGCGATGTGCGCGGCCACCACCGGCCCCACGTCAGGGACCTGGACCAGCGCCGCCTCGCGCGCCTGCATCAGCGGCTCCAGGTCCCCGAACCAGCTCGCGAGTGACTTCGCGGTGGCCTCGCCCACGTCGCGGATCCCCAGGGCGTAGATCAGCCGCGGCAGGGTGGTCTCCCGGCTGGCGTCGATGGCCGCCACCAGATTCGCGGCGGACTTCTCCGCCAGTCGGTCGAGATCCGCGATCGCCTCCGCGTCCAGCGCGTAGAGATCGGCAGGGCTCTTCACGAGGTCCCGCTCCACGAGCTGCTCGATGACCTTCTCGCCGAGCCCTTCGATGTCCATGGCGCGGCGGCTGGCGAAGTGCCACAGGGCCTGGCGGCGCTGGGCGGCGCAGTACAGCCCGCCGGTGCAACGCACCGCCACCCCGCCCTCGGCGCGCTCGGCCCGCGACCCGCACACGGGGCACTTGCCGCCCACCTTCTCCAGCAGGTCGAAGCGCGGGCGCGAGGCGTGCTCCGGATCCTCCACCACCCGGACCACCTCCGGGATCACGTCGCCCGCGCGGCGCACCACCACCGTGTCGCCGACGCGCACGTCCTTGCGATCGATCTCGTCCTGGTTGTGCAGCGTCGCGTTGGTCACGGTGACCCCGCCCACCTGCACCGCCTCCAGGCGCGCCACGGGGGTGAGCGTGCCGGTGCGGCCCACCTGGACGTCGATGTCCAGCAGGCGGGTCGTGCGTTCCTGGGCGGGGAACTTGTAGGCCACCGCCCAGCGCGGCGCCCGCGACACCTGGCCCAGGCGCTCCTGGTCGGCGACCGCGTCCACCTTGAACACGCAGCCGTCGATCTCGTAGCCGAGGCGGTCGCGGCGCTTGCCGATGGCACGGTGGTACTTGAGGCAGCCTTGCGCGCCGTGCACCCGGCGCGCTTCCGGCGACACGCGCAGCCCCATGCCCGCGAGCCACTCGAGACGCTGGAACTGGCTGTCCGGCACATCGCCGCCCCCCACCAGCCCGACTCCGTAGCAGAAGATGGTCAGCGGCCGCGAGGCGGTGACGCGGGGGTCGAGCTGGCGCAGGCTCCCGGCGGCGGCGTTGCGGGGATTGGCGTACGGCTTCGCGTCCGACTCGCGCTGGCGCGCGTTGAGCCGCTCGAAGCCCGCGAGGCTCATGTAGACCTCGCCGCGCACCTCCAGCGCCCGCGGCACGCGCTTGCCCGTGAGCCTGAGCGGCACCGCCTTGATGGTGCGCACGTTGGCGGTCACGTCCTCGCCCCGGGTACCGTCACCGCGGGTGGCCCCGCGCACCAGCACCCCCTTCTCGTAGAGCAGGCTCACCGCCAGGCCGTCCAGCTTGGTCTCCGCGGTGTAGTCCACCGTCTCTTTCTCGAGGCGCTCGCGAACGCGCCGGTCGAAGTCGATGACGGCCTGCTCGTCGAAGGCATTGCCCAGCGACAGCATGGGCAGCTCGTGGCGCACCTCCTGAAAAGCGGGCAGCGGCTCGCCACCCACGCGCCGGGTGGGCGAGTCCGGTGTGACCAGCTCCGGGTGCTCCGCCTCCAGGGCTTCCAGCTCGCGCATCAGTGCGTCGAACTCGGCATCCGGGATCTCCGGGTCGTCGAGCACGTGGTAACGGTGGTTGTGGTACGCGATGGTCTCGCGCAGCTTCGCCGCGCGGGCTGCCGTTGCCCGTGTGGCTGCCACGTGGGTGCCCCGGTTCAGGCGCCGAGTCGCCGGCGCCGCACCGAGTCCGCGATGGTCTCGCGGAGGTGGTTGAGCGACTGCTTCGTCAACGTGCTGCGGCTCTCGTCGCACAGTCGCCCGCCCAGCTCGCCGGCGATACGGGTCGCGACACCGTGCATCAGCTCGAAGGCCTCGCTGGGCCGCTCGACCCCGGGCAGGCGCAGGACCAGGGCGATGCCCGGCGTGTGCATGCCCTCGAAGGCATCCGGATCCAACGTGCCGGGCTTCACCGCGTTCAGCGCGCTGAAGATGGGTGGCGACCCGGATGGCTGGGCCTCGGCACGGAAGTGGTAGAGCTGCATGTCGCCGGCCCGCAGGCCCGCGTGCTCCAGCGCCGCCTTCACGGCCGGGCCCTCGAAGCGCTCGCCCTCCGGCGCCATCACGTTGAGCACCACCACCATCTCGGCAGGCGTGTCGCCGCCGGTGGCGTGCGGGGGCCGCTCCTTGCGCGCCGGCGCCGGCGCAGGGGCGGTCTTGCGCTCCGGCGGGGGCTTACGCACCCCGGGGGGCTCGCGGCCGGCGGCGGCAGGTTTCGCCGGCCCGGCCTCGGACCCCTTCGCCGCCGGCGGCGCCACCGCGTCCAGGGCGCCGATGCGCGGCTCGCTGCGGGCGGTCTCCCCGCCTCCGCGCGTGTCCAGGGTGTCGGCGATGTCCTGCAGCCCCGCCAGCACCCGCGGGTCACCGAGCCCGCGCGACGGACTACGGCGCGGCGCGGCGTCCGCACCGGCGGTCTCCTGCTCGCCGCCGTCCGCAGCGGCGGTGAGGGTGTCCACCGCGGCGCCCCCGCGATCCCGGCGCGGGTTCGGCTGTGTCTTGGCCTCCGGGTCGGACAGCGGGTCGAGGCTCTGGTCACTCCAGGCATCGAAGCTCTGGAACTCGCCGGCGTCGCGGTTGATGCGCGAGCGGCGCGCGCTCCACAGGTACACCGCCGCCACCACGACGATGCCCGCGATGATCAGCGCCAGGCGCAGGCCGTCCACGGACCCTTTCTCAGGCGGCCGCCATCTGCACGGCCTCGTCGATGTCCACGGCCACCAGCCGCGACACCCCCGGCTCGTGCATGGTCACGCCGATGAGCTGCTGCGCGATCTCCATGGTGATCTTGTTGTGGGTCACGATCAGGAACTGCACCTGATCCGCCATCTGCTTCACCAGCTCGCAGAAGCGGGCCACGTTGGCATCGTCCAGCGGCGCGTCCACCTCGTCCAGCAGGCAGAAGGGCGCCGGATTGAGCTGGAAGATGGCGAACACCAGCGCGACGGCGGTGAGCGCCTTCTCGCCACCGGACAGCAGGTGGATGCTGGTGTTGCGCTTGCCGGGCGGGCGCGCGGTGACCGTGATGCCGGTGCTCAGCAGGTCGTCGCCGGTCATTTGCAGCTCCGCGTGGCCACCGCCGAACAGCCGCGGGAACAGGTCCTTGAGCCCGGCGTTGACCTTCTCGTAGGTGTCCTTGAAACGCGCACGCGTCTCGCGGTCGATCTTCTGGATGGCAGACTGCAGCGTGGCCAGCGCCTCGTCCAGGTCCGCGTGCTGGGCATCCAGGTAGGACTTGCGCTCGGACTGCTGGTCGTACTCCTCGATGGCCGCCAGGTTGATGGGGCCGAGGCGCGTGATGCGCCGGTCGATGGCCTCCAGGCGCTGCTCCCAGCCCTCGGCGCTGGCTGCCTCGTCCAGGTCCGCGAGCAGCGACGCCGGCGTCTTCTGGTGGCGCGCGAGCTGCTCCTCGATGGTCTTGCGGCGCACCAGGATCTCCTGGCTGGCCATGCGCAGGGTGTCCAGCGCCTCGCGCTCGGCGCTCACCCTCCGCTCGGCGCTCTGGCGGGACTCCTCCAGGGCCTTGAGGGCCCCGTCCTCGCGCTCCACCCGGGTGCGGGCCGCCTCCAGGGACTGCTCCACCTCCCGGCGGCGCGCGAGCTGGCCCTGCAGGGCGGCGCGGGCCTCCTCCAGCGGCCTGGTCAGCCCCTGGAGCTCCTCGTCCAGCTCCGCCAGCCGCTGGGCCAGCTGGGCGATGAGCTCCTGCGCGCGTCCCTGGCCATCGGCCAGGGACGCGGCCTGGGCGCGCATGGACTCCACCTTCAGCCCCAGCTCGTAGGCCTCGTCGCGCACCGCGTGCCAGGCATCCCGGGCAGCCTCCATCTCGCGCCGGCGCTGATCGCGCCGCGCCTCCCACTGGGCGCGCTCGCCGGACAGGCGGCGCATCTCCGCGTCTGAGGCCTGCAGCCGCTGCCGGGCCTGGGCCTGCACCTGGCGCTCCGCGGCGATGCGCTCACGGAGATCGCGGATGCGCTGCTGGCGCTCCGCCTCCCGGCGCTCCCCCTGCTCGCGCAGCGCCCGCGCCTCGCCGAGTCGCGACTGGGCCACCGCGCGGCGCTCCTGCAGCGCGGCAAGCTCCGCCTGGGCAGCGGCGGCGTGCTCCTCCGCCTCGTGCAGCGCGCCGCGCAGGGACTCCGCCTGCGCCGCGAGCCGGGCCACCTCGGACTCCGCGGCGGCGGCGGCCGCCGCCGTCTCGCGGATCGCCCGCTCGCGGGCGATGACGCCGGCCTGGGCCGTGTCGCGACCGGGCACCCTGAGCCAGTCGGGCCCCACCTGGATTCCCTCCGGCGTCACCAGCCGCTCCCCTGGCGCAAGTCGGGGACGGGACGCCAGTGCCGTGGCCAGATCCCGGACCAGATAGGTGCCGGCGAGCAGGCTCCCCAGCCCCTCGCCGCGCACCCGCCCGGCGAGGGGCTCCAGATCGCCGCGCACGGCGGCGCCCGCCGTGCCAGCGCCGGTGGCATCCACCAGCCCGAGGCCGCCCTGCTCCACCAGATCCGCTGCGGAATCCCCCAGCGCCGCCGCCACGGCGCCCAGGTCCTGCACCTGGATGGCCTCCAGGGCGTCGTCCAGCACGCTCTCCACCGCGGCCTCGCAGCCCGGGGCCACCTGGATCCGCTCCGCCAGGCGAGGCGCCGCGGCCAGGCCGCGGGCGGCCAGCCACGCGTTCACCGGGCTGCGGTCCTTGCCGAGGGCGGCCTGCTGCAGCGCCTCCAGGGACGACAGGCGCCCGCGCAGGGCCTGCAGGCGATCCCGGGATTCGTGCAGGGCGCCCGCCTGGGCGTGGCCCTGCTCGCGCAGCCCCCGCACCCGGGCCCGCCGCGCCTCCAGGGCGTCCTGCGCCTGGGCCAGCGCCGCGCCCGCCGTGCGCAGCTCCTCCTCCAGCGCCGCCACGGCGGTACCGCCGGCGGGGCCGGATTCCTGCGGTGCGGCCTCCTCGAGCTCGCGCAGGCTGCCCAGCATTCGCAGCAGGTTCTGTTCCAGCTGCTCGATGCGCGCCTCCTCCGCGTGCTTGGTGCGCGCCGGGGCCGTGGCGCGCTCGCTCAGCGACTCGCCCTCGTGCTGCCAGTCCAGGTACGCCTCCTCCGCCTCGCGGAACGCCAGGCGCGCCTCGCCGGACCGGCGCTCCAGTGCCGCCAGGTCCGGCTCGCCGGCGGCCAGCTCCCGGCGCAGCCCCGCCAGGCGCTCCTCCTCCGAGCGGGCCTGAGCGCGGGCCGCATCCAGGCGCTCGCGCTCGCGGGCGCCGGCGCCGGTCAGCTGCTCCCGGCGCGCGCGCAGGTTCTGGATGGTCTCCTCGCTGCGGGCGATGGCCGCCCCTGCCTCCAGCACCTGGCGGTAGACCTGGTTGAACGTCTCCGCCGCCTCCGCCTGGCTAACGCGGGACTTCTCGATGCGGGTCTCCAGCGCCCGCTGCTCCGCCAGCGCCGCCTCCAGACGCGTCTCCTGAGCGGCGATTTGCTCGCCCTGGTGCGTCGCCTGCGCGTCCAGCTCGCGCCAGCGCAGCGCCTCCAGCTCGGCCTTGAGGCCTCGCTCCTCCTCCTTGAGTACCTTGTACTTCTCCGCCATGGTGGCCTGGCGCTTCAGGTGCGCGAGCCGCTTGCCCAGCTCCTCGCGCAGATCGCCCAGGCGGTCCAGGTTCTCCTGGGTGTGGCGGATGCGGTTCTCCGTCTCGCGGCGGCGTTCCTTGTACTTGGAGATCCCCGCCGCCTCCTCCAGGAAGTCCCGTAGATCCTCCGGCTTCGCCTCCACCACCCGCGAGATCATGCCCTGCTCGATGATGGCGTAGCTGCGCGGGCCAAGGCCGGTGCCCAGGAACACGTCCATCACGTCCCGGCGGCGACAGCGGGTGCCGTTGATGGAGTAGGTGGACTGCCCCTCGCGCCCCACCTCGCGCTGGATGGCGATCTCCCCGTAGGCCGCCAGGCGCCCGC
>JBFHNV010000218.1:0-10365 GCA_041593595.1 Gammaproteobacteria bacterium | reverse complement strand
TCACCGCCGAGCGCGACGCGGCCGTCGAGCGCGGCAAGGAGATGCGCGACAAGGCCACCACACTCGCCGCCCGTGTCAACGAGCTCACCGCCGAGCGCGACGCGGCCATCGACCGGGCCGAGAACCTGCGGGAGCGGGCCACGTCGCTCAACGCGCAAGTCGACGCGCTCACGGCGCAGCGCGACGCGGCGCGGCAGCGCGCAAAGGACCTGGCCGAGGAGACGTCGGGACTGCGCACGCGCATCGAGATCTACGAGCGCACGCTCGAGTACCTGCGCGAGCGCGCCGCGATGCGCGAGCCCGCCGCCTTGCTGCCGCGCCACGAGGGGCGCGGCAGCGAGCAGCGCGCGGCAAGTCTCTAGCGGGATTGCCCGGGCGCCCGTGCCAGGGCGGTCCGGGTATGCTTCCCGGCAACCGGCCGCTTCCATCACGCCCATGGCATCCGAGCCCCCTCGCGACGCGCCGCGCATCCCCGTCGAGACCGCCGTGGAATCGCTGCGCATCGACTCCATCGAGCGGCACATCTTCCTGTGCTGCGATCAGACCAAGCCCAAGTGCTCGGAGCGCGAGGTGAGCC
The DNA here is from genome assembly GCA_041593595.1 of Gammaproteobacteria bacterium. Classification (GTDB taxonomy): domain Bacteria; phylum Pseudomonadota; class Gammaproteobacteria; order HK1; family HK1; genus JBFHNV01. The sequence goes on along the minus strand of JBFHNV010000218.1, from coordinate 9,788 downwards.
TGGCGTCCTGGAACTACCTGAAGCGGCGCCTGCTCGAGCTCAAGCTGGTGCGCGAGGGCGGTGTGTTCCGCACCAAGGCCAACTGCCTGCAGGTGTGCGTCGCCGGACCGGTGGCCGTGGTCTACCCGGACGGCGTGTGGTACCGCTCCTGCACGCCCGAGGTCCTCGAGCGCATCATCCAGGAGCACCTGATCGGCGGCCGGCCGGTTGCCGAGTACGTCATCGCACGCCACCCGCTGCCGTTCACGCAGCCGGACGAGGACGGGTAGCGGCCGGGACCATCCCGGCCGGGTCACGGGCATCGCGGAAGGCGCGGCCCCTGCCAGGCTTCGAAGGGAATGGTGGCTACGGGTGGGATCGAACCACCGACCTCACGATTATGAGTCGTGCGCTCTGACCGGCTGAGCTACGTAGCCACGCGGGCCGGGCAAGATACCGGACCCCGGCGGACCCTGGCAAGGCAACCGCCGGGGCGGGATTACACGTTGAAGCGGAAGTGCACCACGTCGCCCTCGCGCACGGTGTACTCCTTGCCCTCCAGGCGCCAGCGGCCGGCCTCCTTCGCGCCCTGCTCGCCACCGTGGCCCACGAAGTCGTCGTAGGCCACCACCTCGGCGCGGATGAACCCGCGCTCGAAGTCGGTGTGGATGACACCCGCGGCCTGGGGTGCGGTGGCGCCGCTGCGCACCGTCCAGGCGCGCACCTCCTTGGGGCCGGCGGTGAAGAAGGTCTGCAGCCCGAGCAGGCGGTAGCCGGCGCGGATGACACGGGCGAGGCCCGGCTCCTCGAGACCCATGCTGTGCAGGAACTCGAGCCGCCCGGCCGCATCCAGGGACGCGAGCTCGGCCTCGATGGCGGCGCACACCGGCACCACCGGTGAGCCGTCCCGCGCGGCGACGGCTCGCACCGCGTCCAGGTGCGGGTTGTCGCGGAACCCGTCCTCCGCCACGTTGGCCACGTAGAGCAGCGGCTTCGCGGTGAGCAGGTGCAGCTCCCGCAGCCACGGCCGCTCGCCCGCCGCCAGCTCGAGGCCGCGCGCGGACCGCCCGGCGTCAAGGTGCGCGGCGAGGCGCTCGGCGAACGCGAGCCGTGCGCGCGCCTCCTTGTCACCGGACTTTGCCTGCTTGGCGGCCCGTTCCTGGGCCCGCGCCACCGTCTCCACGTCGGCCAGCAGCAGCTCGGTGTCGATGATCTCGATGTCGTGGGCCGGGTTCACCCGCCCCGCCACGTGCACCACGTCCGTGTCCTCGAAGCAGCGCACCACGTGGGCGATGGCGTGGGTCTCGCGGATGTTGGCGAGGAACTTGTTGCCGAGCCCTTCGCCCTTGGATGCGCCCGCCACCAGCCCCGCGATGTCCACGAACTCCATGGTGGTGGGCACCACCTTCTGGGGCTGCACGATGGCGGCCAGTCGGTCCAGGCGCTCGTCCGGCACCGGCACCACGCCCACGTTGGGGTCGATGGTGCAGAAGGGGTAGTTCTCGGCCGCAATGCCGGCGCTGGTGAGCGCGTTGTAGAGGGTGGACTTGCCCACGTTGGGCAGCCCCACGATGCCGCACCTGAATCCCACCGGACCTCTCCGTTGTCCTGACGCCCGACCCGACCCCGCGGCGCCTCAGGCGCCGCCGGCGTCCTGGCGGTGGAGATCGGTCATCACCCGCTCCAGCCCGAGCGCGATCATGTCGTCGAACCGCTCGGCGGCGCGCGCCACCGCATCCTCGATGAGCCGGCGCTCCTCGGTACCGGGGCGCGACAGCACGTAGCCGACGACCTGGTCCTTGTGTCCCGGATGGCCGACCCCGATGCGCAGCCGCGCGAAGTCCGGGCTGCCGAGCTGCGGGATGACGTCGCGCAGGCCGTTGTGGCCGCCGTGGCCGCCGCCGCGTTTGAGCCGCACGATGCCCGGCGGCAGGTCGATCTCGTCATGCGCCACCAGCACCTGCTCCGGCTCGACACCGAAGAAGCGGGCCAGCGCTCCGACCGCGCGGCCGGACTCGTTCATGTATGTGGCGGGCTTGAGCAGCCGTACCGGGCTTCCGGGCAGCGTGAGCTGCGCCACCTCGCCGAAGAAGCGCTTCTCGGCGCGCCACGAGGCGCCGTGGGCGGCGGCCACCCGGTCCACGAACCAGAAGCCGGCGTTGTGCCGGGTGTCCTGGTAGCGCGGGCCCGGGTTGCCCAGCCCGGCGATGAGGCGGATGCCGCTGGCCACGGGGCACGAGCCGGCCGCCGGCGCGGACCCTCGTCCGCGCCGCTGACGCGGGCGGGCTCAGTCCTGCTTCGCGTCCTCGCCGTCCTCGTCCTCTTCCTCCGTCTCCGCGGTGGTGGGGACCTCGGCGGCGGACACGAGCTCCTCGCCTTCCTCCTCCTCGCCCATGTCCAGATCCTGCGGCATCTGCACCGTAGCCACCGTGTGGTCGTGATCGGGATCGGTGACGTCGAAGGCGAAGCTGACGCCCTCGGGCAGCGTGATCTCGGACAGGTGGATGCTGTCGCCGAGATCCAGCGCCGCCACGTCCACGTCCAGGTACTCGGGGAGGTTGGCCGGGAGGCAGGTGATCTCCACGTCGTTCATGAGGTGGCTGAACTGGCCGCCCGCGCGCTTGCCCGGCGCCTTGTCCTCGTTCACGAAGTGCAGCGGCACACGCATGGTGATCTCGTCGGTGGCCTTCACCCGCAGGAAGTCCACGTGGGTCACCTGATAGCTCGCCGGGTGACGCTGCAGATCCTTCACCACCGCCTGCACCGCCTCGCCGGCCAGGTTCACGGTGATGATGTGCGAGAAGAACGCCTCGTTCTCCAGCTGCTTGCGCAGCTCGTTGGCATTGAGCGTTATGTTCGCGGGCGCCTCGTCCGCGCCGTACATCACGCCGGGCACGCGTCCGGTGGACCGCAGCCGGCGCATCGCGCCCTTGCCGGTGTCGGTGCGCTTCTCCGCGCTGACCTCGAAATCACTCATCGTCGTGTCTCCGCTGGAATCTTCGAAAACGTGGCGACTGTCCCGTGCGGGTCAGTCCATGAACAGGGTGCCGATGGATTCTTCCTGGTGGATGCGGCGGATGCTCTCGGCGATGAGCTCCGCGATGCTGAGCTGGCGGATGCGGGTGCACGCCGCCGCGTCGGGCTTCAAGGGGATGGTGTTGGTCACCACCAGCTCGTCCAGGTCCGAGTTCTCGATGTTGCTCACGGCCTTGCCCGAGAGCACCGGGTGGGTGCAGTAGGCCACCACCTTGGGCGCGCCCTTGGCCTTGAGCGCGCGCGCCGCGTTGCACAGGGTGCCGGCGGTGTCGGCCATGTCGTCTACCAGCACGCAGCTTCGTCCCCGCACGTCGCCGATGATGTTCATCACCTCGGCCTCGTTGGCGCGCGGACGCCGCTTGTCGATGATGGCCAGGTCCGCGTCGTCGAGGCGACGCGCGATGGCGCGGGCCCGCACCACACCGCCCACGTCCGGCGACACCACCATGAGCTTCTCGTAGGTGTGCTTCCAGATGTCCCCCAGCAGCACCGGCGAGGCGTAGATGTTATCCACCGGGATGCTGAAGAAGCCCTGGATCTGGTCCGCGTGCAGATCCATGGTGAGCACCCGGTCGGCGCCGGCGGTGGAGATCATGTTGGCGATGACCTTCGCCGAGATGGGCACCCGGGAGGAGCGCGGCCGGCGGTCCTGGCGTGCGTAGCCCATGTACGGCATCACCGCGGTGAGCCGCCGTGCCGAGGCGCGCTTGAGCGCGTCGATGAGCATCATCAGCTCGAGCAGGTTGTCGTTGCCCGGCGCGCAGGTGGGCTGGATCACGAACACGTCCTTGCCGCGCACCGAGTCGATGATCTCGACCATCACCTCGCCGTCGCTGAAGCGGTCCACCACCGCCTTGCCGAGTGTGACGCGCAGGCGCTCCACCACCTCCTCGGCCAGCGGCCGGTTGGCGGTGCCCGTGAACACCATCATGGCGCTGTCCATGGGAAGGTGTTCGTCCCCGTAGCGATCGTTGGGCATGGCTCGAAGCTGGTCGCTGTCGTCGTCCCGCGCCGCTGGCGCGATATGGTCCGGGCCCCGTCGCCCGGTCGTCATGGCTGGGGTGCCAGGATTCGAACCTGGGATCCCGGGATCAAAACCCGGTGCCTTACCGCTTGGCCACACCCCAATGCACCGCCCGCCGTCCGTTCCCCGGAGGGCGTCCTCCCGGCCGCCGCCGGCCGCGTCAGTCCCTGCCGGCGGCGACCGCGTCAAGTAGCGGCGAGCGGTCCACGCCGCGCGCCACGAAGGCCGTCACGCCCGGCGGCGCCTGCGCCAGGGCGCGCTCCGCCGCGAGCCGGTCCCGGAAGCGGGCGAACACGCTGGCGCCGGTACCCGTCATGCGCGCCGGGCCGTGGCCCGAGAGCCAGTCCAGCGCCGCCGCCACCTCCGGCCGGGCGGCCCGCACCACCGGCTCGCAGTCGTTGCGGGTTCGGGCCCACAGGCGATCCAGGCCGGCCTGGGACCCCAGGTCCCAAGGAAAGCCTCCCATTTTCAAAGGGGCGGTATCACGTGTCAACGAATCGCTGCCGAACACCGTCTCGGTGGATACCGCCACGGCAGGAGTGACCACCAGGTACCAGGTCGGGGCCAGGAGCACGGGGTGCAGCTCCTCCCCGACGCCGCGGGCGAAGGCGGAGTGGCCGTGGACGAACACCGGCACGTCGGCCCCCAGCGCGAGGCCCAGGGCAGCCAGGACGTCTGTACCCAGGTCCAGGCCCCACAGCCGGTTCAGCCCCACCAGCACGGTGGCGGCGTCGGAGCTGCCGCCCCCGAGACCGCCGCCCAGGGGCAGGCGCTTGCGCAGCGCGATGGCCGCCCCCGCCGCCACGCCGGCGTGCGCGGCCAGTGCCCGCGCCGCGCGCAGGGTCAGATCCGCCTCCTCCGTCACCCCGGGCACCGTCCCCGCGCGGCGCACGCCGGGCTCCCGGGTGACGGTGATCGCCACCTCGTCGCCCTGATCCAGGAGCTGGAACACGGTCTCGATCCGGTGGTAGCCGTCGGCCCGGCGCCCGGTGACGTGCAGGAACAGGTTGACCTTCGCCGGCGCGGGCAGGACCAGGGTGTCCACGTGCAGGCCGTCGTGCGCGCTGTCAGCCGCCCAGCTGCCAGCGGCTCACCGAGAAGCGGGCCTCCACACCCTCACGGGTGAGGGTCAGGCGTGCCGGCAGGGCGCCCGCGGCGGTATCGGCGTAGTCCTGGTAGCGCACCTGCCACCCGGCCTGGTCCAGCGCCTCGAGACGCCCGGCCCAGTCCAGATCCAGCCGCTCGGCGGCGGGCCCCGGCGCCGGACGGCCCACCAGCCAGTAGCGCAGCCCCGAGACCGGAACCGTCACCCCGAGCTCCGCGGCCACGAGCTGCTCCGGGTCTGCCGCCCGCGCCACCCGCCCGTCGGCGGTGCGCAGCACCACCCCGGCCTCGCCACCCTCGATGAGCACGGCACCCTGGCCGAACGGGCCGCTCAGGTGGATGCGGTACTCCGCGCCGTTCTGGCGCCACTGCATGGTGGCGCTGAAGCCCTGCCCCGGCACGTCCACCACCAGCCGTCCCGCCGCGCGCCAGCCGTCGAGACCCTGCAGCCAGCGCAGGTGCGCGTCCCAGGCCTCCCGCAGCGCCCCGTCCGGTGCCGGCGCGGCACAGGCCGCCAGCCACAGGGCGACACAGACCGCAGCCGCCGCCGAGACGGGCGCGCGCCGGACAGGGGGAAACGAGATGCAGGGCACGGGGTAGGTGGCGCGGCGCCCGCGCGCCGCTCCTGGGGGCGCGTCGGTCAGAGCACGTGAAGGGAACGCCCGCCGTCGCGAGACGTTGCCTGGACGTCCCTGGCAAGGCGCGGCGACCCCTTCACGGGCTCTCAGTTCCCGAAGCGCTTGATCACGTCCAGCAGCCGCTTGTCCTCGGGCTGTGCCTTGAGCGCCGTGTTCCACACCTCGCGGGCCTCGTCCCTGTCGCCGGCCACCCAGAGCACCTCACCCAGGTGGGCCGCCACCTCCGGGTCCGGCTTGAGGGCGTGGGCCCGGCGCAGGTGCTTGATGGCCTCGTCCAGCTGCCCCATGCGGTACAGCACCCAGCCGAGGCTGTCCACCACGTAGTGATCGTCGGGCTTGAGCTCGTGGGCGCGCTTGATCAGCTCGTAGGCCTCCTCGTAGCGCTCGGTGCGATCCGCCAGGGTATATCCCAGCGCGTTCAACGCGTCGGCATTGTCCGGCTCGCGGCTCAGGATGTCGCGCAGATCGCGCTCCACCTGCTCGATGCGGTCCATGCGCACCGCCAGCATCGCCCGCGCATAGAGCAGCGCCCCGTCCTCGGGGAACTCGCCGAGCGCGCTGTCGTACACGCCCATGGCGTCGTCGAGCATGTCGCGACGGGTGAGGATCTCTGCCTCGGCGCGGTAGATGCGCACCGACTCCTGGCGGTTGCGGCCACGCAGCCCGTGCAGGTGTGCGCGCGCCTCCTTCACCTCGCCCTTGTCGGCGATGAGCACCGCGGCGCGCACCTGTGCGTTCACGTGATGCTCGCCGCGGTCCACGCGCTGATAGGCGTCCAGCGCCGTGGCCGGGTCGTCGCGGTTCTCCGCGATCTGGCCGATGTAGAACCAGGCGGTCTCGCGCCGCTCGGGCACGCCCACGAGCTTGCGGAACTGGGCTTCCGCCGGCTCCAGGTCGTTGGTCTGCAGCAGCAGCAGCCCGAGCGCATAAGTGATGTCGGTGTTGTCCGGCGCCGCCTGCGCCAGGCGCTGGAACTCCCCGCGCGCCTCCTCGTAGCGCTTCGCGTCCACCAGCAGCCGGGCGTAGGTCAGCCGTGCGTTGTGGGCATCCGGGTGCCCGGCGAGGAACTGCGCCAGCTTCGCGATTGCGTCGGCGTTGTGGTTCTGCCGCTGCAGGATCTGCGCCTGGAACACCGCCGCGCGCTCGTGACCTGGCTCGATGGCGAGCACCCGCTCCAGCACCCCCTGTGCCCGCTCGAGCTCGCCGAAGCGGCCCAGGAGCTGGGCCAGCGCATACTGGGCCACGGCGTCGTCCCCATGGCCGGCCACCAGGGCGTCCATCACCTGCACGCTGGCGGTGCGGGACTTCTCCCGCGCCAGCATGTTGGCCATGCGGGTGAACACCTCCGGATCCTCCGGAGCGAGCTCGGCCACCAGCGCCGAGAGCACCTCGATGGCCTCGTCGAGACGCTCCGCGCGCACCAGCAGCGCGCCGTAGACCTGGCGCGCATCGTGATTCGGGCTGGCGTGCAGCGCCCACAGCCGCGCCGCCTCCAGGCCGCGCTCCTGGTCACGGGCGTAGACCGAGATGCGCACCGCGCGCTCGGCCACGTCGGGGTTGCCGGTGCGCCGGGCCACGTCCAGGTAGTTGTCCAGCGCCAGGTCGAGCTGGCCGCGCCGCCCGGCGAACTCCGCCACCAGGATCTTGTAGATGGCGTCCACGTCGACGGGCTTGGCCGGGCCGGCGGCCGGGCCACCGGCCGCCGGCAGGGCACGCGGCTCGCCGGCGGCATCCGCGGCCGCGGGGCTGCCGGAGTCGGCCAGCATCGCGGCGCGCAGCGTGCCGTCGGAGCCCGCGCAGCCCGCCAGGGCCATACCCGGCAGCAGCATCAGGACGAGGGCGAAGCGGGTGCAGTTCATGGTATTCATCTCACCGCTGCAGGCGCGCCACGCGGGCGCACCCAGTCTGGTGGACTATACCGCCCGGATCCGGCCCTTGGCAGTGCCGCCGGTCACGCCTTGCCGCCCCTGCAGGCATGCACCACGATCCCCCGTGTGCCCCGCATTCCGGCCCTCTGACCCCGATCCCGCATGAAGCCGTCCATGCTGTCCAAGCTCGAAGCGCTCGCGGAGCGCCTGCAGGAGGTGCGTTCCCTGCTCTCGGAGCGGGCGATCATCGGCGACCAGGGCCGTTTCCGGGACCTGTCGCGGGAATACGCCGAGCTCGAGCCGGTGGTGACCTGCTTCGAGCGCTACGGCGAGGCGGCGGATGCCGTGGCCTCGGCGGAGCGGCTGCTGGGCGACGGCGACCCGGAGATCCGGGTCCTGGCGCAGGAGGAGGCAGCGGCGGCCCGTGTGCGGGCGCAGGCGCTCGAGGACGAGCTCGAGCGCCTGCTGATCCCGCGCGACCCGGCGGACGAGGGCAACATCTACCTGGAGATCAGGGCCGGCACCGGCGGCGACGAGGCCTCCCTGTTCGCCGGCGACCTGCTGCGCATGTACAGCCGCTACGCGGAGCGGCGGCGCTGGCAGCTCGAGATCCTGAGCGAGCACCCCGGAGAGCACGGCGGCTACAAGGAGGTGATCACCCGGGTGGTGGGCCGCGGCGCCTACGCCCGGCTCAAGTTCGAGTCCGGCGGGCACCGGGTGCAGCGGGTGCCGGAGACCGAGTCCCAGGGCCGCATCCACACCTCCGCGTGCACCGTCGCGGTGCTGCCGGAGCTGGACGAGGTGGAGGAGATCGCCATCAGCCCGGCGGATCTCAAGGTGGACACCTACCGCGCCTCCGGCGCCGGCGGGCAGCACGTGAACAAGACCGACTCGGCGGTGCGCATCACCCACCTGCCCACGGGCATGGTGGTGGAGTGCCAGGACGAGCGCTCGCAGCACAAGAACCGCGCCCGGGCGTTGTCGCTGCTGAAGTCGCGGCTGCTGGCCGAGGAACGTGACCGCCAGGCCGCCGAGCAGGCCAGCACCCGCAAGCTGCTGGTAGGCAGCGGCGACCGCTCCCAGCGCATCCGCACCTACAACTTCCCCCAGGGGCGGGTGAGCGATCACCGCATCAACCTCACCCTGTACAAGCTGGACGAGGTGATGGCGGGCGAGCTCGATCTCCTGATCGAGCCGCTGCTCGCCGAGGACCAGGCGGAGCAGCTCGCGGCGCTCGCGGAGTGAGGGTGGCCGCACACAGCGTGTCCGGCGCGCTGGCGCGGGCCCGGGCGGCGCTGGCGGCCGCCGGTTGCGAGGACCCCCGACTCGAGGCGGAGCTGCTGCTGCGCGAGGCCCTGGGCTGTAGCCGCGCGTGGATCATCGCCCACGGCGACGATCCCGTTGCTCCGGACGCGGCGCGACGGCTGGACGGCCTCGTGGCGCGCCGGGCCGGCGGCGAACCGGTGGCCCACATCCGCGGCCGGCGGGAGTTCTGGTCCATGGACCTGGCGGTGACCGCGCAGGTGCTGGTGCCGCGCCCGGACACGGAGCTGCTGGTGGAGCGCGCTCTGGCCCACCTCGCGCCGGACGCCGCCGCCCGGATGTGCGACGCGGGCACCGGTAGCGGCGCCGTGGCCATCGCCGTCGCCCGGGAGCGGCCGCGGGTCACGGTGGTGGCGAGCGATGCGTCCCGGGCCGCGCTGCGGGTGGCGGCGAGCAACGCCGCGCGTCACGCGCCCGGCCGCGTCGCCCTGCTGGCGGCGGACTGGCTCGCACCGCTGGCCGCGGGGGCATTCGACCTGGTGGCCAGCAACCCGCCCTACGTGGCCAGCGGCGACCCGCACCTGGAGCGGGGTGACCTGCGCTTCGAGCCCCGCGCCGCCCTGGACGGAGGGACCGACGGCCTCGACGCCATTCGGACCCTGACCCGCACCGCGCCCACGCACCTGCGCCCCGGCGGCTGGCTGCTGATCGAGCACGGGGCCGACCAGGGCGAGGCCGTACGCAAGCTCCTCACCGCCGCAGGACTCACCCACGTCACCACCCACCGCGACCTGGCCCACCACGACCGCGTCACCGAAGCCCAGAAAATCAAGGGGGACGCAGTCGCTTGATTTCGCAGTCGCTTGATTTCGCGGG
>JBFHNV010000217.1:0-10415 GCA_041593595.1 Gammaproteobacteria bacterium | reverse complement strand
GTACTTTCGAAATGGGTGTCGTCGTGTTCATGCGTGCATCTCCCGGATTGAGTTCGTGACCCGCGGCGGCTACGCCGCTGTCGTCAAAGCAGTGGCCGGTAAAGTAGGGACGGTGGCGTTAACGATCGCTTTCCTGGCCGTTAACGATCAGTAACAATCCTGCCGCCTCCGACCCGGTTGCCGCGCATGAGCCAGCCCGAGCACACCATCGAGATCCAGCCGCCCGACATCGGCGTCCACCGGTCCGGCAACACCGGCGTGGACCACGTGATCTCCTTCAAGAGCGGCCGCGCCGGCCCCCACGCGATGCTGAGCGCGGTGGTGCATGGCAACGAGCTATGCGGCGCCATCGTCCTGGACTGGCTGCTGCGCCTCGGCGTGCGCCCGCGCTCGGGCACGCTCACCCTGGCGTTCGTCAACACCGAGGCCTACGCGCGCTTCGACCCGCGCAACCCGGCTGGGTCGCGCTTCGTGGACGAGGACTTCAACCGGCTGTGGTCCCCGGCGGTCCTGGACGGGCCCCGAGACAGCGTGGAGCTGCGCCGCGCGCGGGCGCTGCGCCCGGTATTGGAGCAGGTGGACGTGCTGCTGGACATCCACTCCATGCAGCAGTGCACCGTGCCCCTGATGATGTGCGGGCCCGTGGCCAAGGGCCGTGCGCTGGCGCTGGCGCTGGGCGCGCCCGCCCACGTGGTGGCGGACGCCGGTCACGCCGCCGGCACGCGGATGCGCGACTACGGTGCCTTCGTGGACCCGGCGAGCCCGCGCAACGCGCTGCTGGTCGAGTGCGGGCAGCACTGGGAGGCCGCCAGCGTGGACGTGGCCCGGGACACGACGGTGCGCTTCCTTGCCCACCTGGGCCTGGTGGACGAAGACTTCGCGCGCGAGCATACGCGGCCCGCCGCCGCCGCCCAGAGGGTGGTGGAGGTGACCGGTCCGGTAACCATCGCCACCGACCGCTTCCGCTTCGTGGAGGACTACCGGGGCATGGAGGTGATCCCGCGGGCCGGGACGGTGATCGGGTACGATGGCGACCGGGAGGTGCGCACGCCCTTCGACGAGTGCGTGCTGATCATGCCTTCCCTGAAGCGTCGCAAGGGGGAGTCGGCGGTGCGACTGGGGCGCTACGTCGGCTGATCCCGGCCGCGACCGGTGCAGGCCAACGGAGTCGCCGCGGCGGGGTACCGTGGCGCAGTCACTCAGAACCAGCCAGGAGATCACGCAGACATGAGCATCAAGAAGGGCGACAAGATTCCCGCGGCCAAGTTCACCCACATGACCGCCGACGGGCCCAAGGAGATCACCAGCGACGAGCTGTTCGGCGGCAAGAAGGTGCTCCTGTTCGCGCTGCCCGGGGCCTTCACCCCCACCTGCTCCGCGGCGCACCTGCCAAGCTTCGTGGCGAACGCCGACAAGATCAAAGCCAAGGGTGTGGACGACATCGTGTGCCTGTCGGTGAACGATGCCTTCGTAATGGATGCGTGGGGCAAGTCGCAGAATGCCGACGAGATCCACATGGTGGCCGACGGCAACGGTGACTTCGCCAAGGCCGTGGGGCTGGTGCTGGACCTCACGGCACGCGGCATGGGCGTGCGCTCCCAGCGCTACGCCATGATCGTGGACGACGGCACCGTCACCGACGTCGCGGTGGAGGCGCCGGGCAAATTCGAGGTGTCCGGCGCCGAGGCGATGATGGCGAAGCTCTAGCCCCGCGCCGACGCCAGCCGGTCAGCGACCCGCGTGGTCTCCGGCAGCCGGTAGCGGGTGACGCAGCCCATTACGCGCGCCACCGCCGTCTCCAGGCTGATGCGGTGGCCAGGCGACACGTACACGGGCTTCACGCCCGCGCGGGAGCGCAGGACCGCGCCCACCGTCTCGCCCTCGTGCATCAGCGGCGTCCACTCGCCGCGGCGAGCGGGTACCGGGCCGTGCTCGCCCACCAGCCGGCTCTTGGCCACGCCGATGCACGGCCGATCCAGAAGCACGCCCAGGTGACAGGCGATGCCGAAGCGGCGTGGGTGCGCGATGCCGTGGCCATCGCACAGCAGCAGGTCCGGCAGGGGCTCGATGGCCTCGAGCGCCGCCAGGATGGCGGGGATCTCCCGGAACGACAGCAGCCCGGGCACGTAGGGGAAGCGGGTGGGGACGCGCGCAGTGGCCGTCTGCAGGACCGTCAGGTCCGGAAACGACAGCACCGCCACCGCCGCGCAGGTCTCGGCGCCGCCGCTGGCGAAGCCGACGTCCACGCCGGCCACCCGGCGTGGCGCACGGCGTGGGCCGTGGCGGCGAACCCGACCGCGCAGCTCGCTCTGCAGCGCGCGCGCCTCGGCCGGCGTCAGATCCCAGCGATGCTCCAGGGCCAGCTTCATGGCGTGTGACGAATGGCACGGCCCCATGGTGGGACGGCGCCCCATACTGCAATCGTCGCACCGCTCGCAGGACTGCGATGCGGCGGTGCGTCATCGGCGTCGCGGATCGAATCCGGCCCCCGGGCGCCGGTGACCGCGACCACGATCGGAATGTCCACCGAGGAGTCGCCATGCGCGTCTACGGCATCGACTTCACCAGCGCTCCGTCGGCGCGCAAGCCGCTGACCTGCGCCCTGTGCCGGCTGGACGGTGAGCGGCTGCTCCTGGATGCGCTGTGCGCCTTCGAGTCCCTGGAATGCTTCGGCAACCTGCTGTGCAGCGAGGGGCCATGGGTAGCGGGGATGGACTTTCCCTTCGGCCTGCCACGGGGCTTCCTGGAACCCCTGGCGTGGCCGACCCGCTGGGAGCGCTACGTGACGCAGGCAGCGGGCCTTCCCCGGGCACGCTTCAAGGAGCTGGTGCGGGAGGCCGCGGCCGCGCGGGAGGCGGGCCAGCGCCATGCGCGGCGCCGGGTGGACCGGCTGGCGGGGTCCCAGAGTCCCATGAACGTGGTCCGCCCGCCGGTGGGCCTGATGTTCCATGCCGGTGCGCCGCCGCTGCTGGCCTCCGGCGCCACGGTGGTGCCGGTGCACGCGGGTGATCCGCAGCGCGTCGCCGTGGAGGCCTATCCCCGCCTGGTGGCCCGGGCCCTCATCGGCGCCCGCCCGTACAAGGACGAGGCGAAGCCCGGCGACGGCGAGCCCCGCACCCGGGCCCGTGTGGAGCTGGTGCGCGCCCTGGGCAACGGCAATGGCGCCCTGGGAGAGCGCTACGGGCTCGTGCTCGAGGGGCTGGACGCGTTCGCCGCGGAGCTGGCCGACGAGCCGTCCGCCGACCGGGTGGACGCGGTGATGTGCGCGGTGCAGGCGGCCTGGGCCTGGACGCGGCGCGAGCAGGGCTACGGCCTGCCCGCGGATGCCGATCCTGCAGAGGGCTGGATCGCGGATCCGGCCACCGCCCGCCCCACGTGAGCGTCGGGCGGCGTGGGCCACGCCGCTGCGCCCCCGGACCTCAGCCCTTCTTCAACTCCGCCTCGAGCTCCGGCAGCGCCTTGAACAGATCCGCCACCAGGCCGTAGTCGGCCACCTGGAAGATGGGCGCTTCCTCGTCCTTGTTGATGGCGACGATGACCTTTGAGTCCTTCATGCCTGCCAGATGCTGGATGGCGCCGGAGATCCCCACCGCCACGTACAGGTCCGGCGCCACCACCTTGCCGGTCTGGCCCACCTGGTAGTCGTTGGGCACGAAGCCCGCGTCCACAGCCGCGCGCGACGCGCCGATGGCGGCGTTCAGGTGATCCGCGATGCCCTCCAGCAACCTGAAGTTCTCGCCGTTCTGCATGCCGCGCCCGCCGGAGATGATCACGCGGGCGCTGGTGAGCTCGGGGCGCTCGGACTTGGTGAGTTCCTGACCCACGAACCTGGACAGCCCCGGATCGTCGGCCGGCTCGACGCTCTCCACCTGGGCGCTGCCGCCCTCGGCCGCGGCCGGATCGAACGCGGTGGCGCGCACGCTCACCAGCTTCACCTTCTCCTGCGTCTGTACCGTGGCGATGGCGTTGCCCGCGTAGATGGGCCGCTCGAAGGTGTCCTCTGAGACCACCGCGGAGATCTCGGTGATGGGGGACACGTCCAGCAGCGCCGCGGCGCGGGGCAGGATGTTCTTGCCGGACTTGGTCGCCGCCACCAGCACGTGACCGTAGTCCGGCGCCAGCTTCGCGATGAGGGCGGCCGTGGGCTCCGCCATGGCGTGGTCATAGCGCGCGTCGTCGGCCACCCGCACCTTGGCGACGCCCGCGATCTTGGCCGCCGCCTCGGCCACCTGGCCGCAATCCTTTCCGGCCACCAGCACGTGCACGTCACCGCCGATCTCGCCGGCCGCCGTGACCGTGTTCAGCACCGCCGGGACCAGCGTGCCGCCGGTGTGCTCCGCAACAACCAGGATGCTCATCTCAGATCACCTTCGCCTCGTTCTTCAGCTTGTCCACCAGTGTGGCCACGTCCTCCACGCGCACGCCTGCCTTGCGCTTCGGCGGCTCGGCGACCTTCAGGATCTTGACGCGCGGCGTGACGTCGACGCCCAGGTCGTCCGGCGTCATCGTGTCCAGCGGCTTCTTCTTCGCCTTCATGATGTTGGGCAGCGAGGCGAAGCGCGGCTCGTTGAGACGCAGGTCCGTGGTGATGACGGCCGGCAGCTTGAGATCCACCGTCTCCAGGCCGCCGTCCACCTCCCGCGTCACCTTCGCGCGCTCGCCTTCGAGGGCCAGCTTGTAGGCGAAAGTACCCTGGGGCCAGCCCAGCATGGCGGCCAGCATCTGCCCCGTCTGGCTGTGGTCACCGTCGATGGCCTGCTTGCCGAGAATCACCAGGCCCGGCGACTCCCGCTCGCAGATGGCCTTCAGCAACTTCGCTACGCCGATGGGCTCCACTGCCACGTCGGTCTGCACCAGGATGCCCCGGTCCGCGCCCATGGCGAGCGCCGTACGAATGGTCTCCTGGCACTGCTGCACGCCGATGGAAACCGCGACGATCTCGCTCGCCGTGCCCGCTTCCTTCAGTCGGATCGCTTCCTCGACGGCGATCTCGTCGAAGGGATTCATGGACATCTTGACATTGGCGGTCTCGACTCCACTTTGGTCCGCCTTCACGCGCACCTTCACGTTGTAGTCGACCACCCGCTTGACCGGGACGAGCACTTTCATCTGCGAGGTCTTCCTGTCGGGGCGCTTGAAAAAAGCTTCGAGAATCTACGCGCTGGGCCGGGGCCATGCAATCGGGGACGCGGCCGATACCGGCTCCTGCGCGCCGCGCGGCGCCCAGGGCCGCGGCGCCGGCACGGCCTCTCGGGGCGTCTAATTGAGCAGCGTTCAATTACATAATGGGATAGAGTACGACGGCAGTTCAAGAGCCGCGCGGGGAGGCCGATGGAACGCGAAGCGATGGAATTCGACGTCGTCGTCGTGGGCGCCGGGCCTTCCGGTCTGTCCGCGGCCATCCGGCTCAAGCAGCTCGCCGCGGAGCACGGCCGCGAGGTGGAGGTGTGCGTGGTGGAGAAGGGCTCGGAGGTGGGGGCCCACATCCTTTCCGGCGCCGTGCTCGAACCGCGTTCGCTGACCGAGCTGTTTCCCGACTGGGCCGAGCGCGGCGCGCCGCTGAAGACCGAGGCGAAGGAGGACCGCTTCCTGTACCTGACCGCCTCCGGGTCCACGCGCCTGCCCACCCCGCCGCAGATGCACAACCACGGCAACTACATCATCAGCCTGGGCAACCTCTGCCGCTGGCTGGGCGAGCAGGCGGAAGCGCTCGGCGTGAACGTGTTCCCGGGCTTTCCTGCCGCCGAGGTGCTGTACCGCGAGGACGGCTCGGTGAAGGGCGTCGCCACGCGCGACATGGGCATCGCTCGCGACGGCAAGCGGAAGGACTCCTTCGAGCCGGGAGTCGAGCTGCACGCGCGCCAGACAATCTTCGCCGAGGGCTGCCGGGGCTCGCTCACCAAGGGCCTGTTCGAGCGCTTCGACCTGCGACAGGGCGTCGATCCCCAGACCTACGCCATCGGCATCAAGGAGCTCTGGGAGGTGGCGCCGGAGCAGCACCACCAGGGCCTCATCGTGCACACCATCGGCTGGCCGCTGAAGTCCGACACCTACGGCGGCTCCTTCATCTACCACCTGGAGGACAACCAGGTGGCGGTGGGCTTCGTGGTGGGGCTGGACTACTCGAATCCGCACCTCTCGCCGTTCGAAGAGTTCCAGCGCTTCAAGACCCACCCGAAGATCCGACCCACCTTCGAGGGTGGGCGGCGGGTGTCCTACGGCGCGCGGGCACTCAACGAGGGCGGCTTCCAGTCGATTCCGAAGCTCACTTTTCCGGGCGGCATGCTGGTGGGCTGCGGCGCGGGGTTCCTCAACGTGCCCAAGATCAAGGGCACCCACACGGCCATGAAATCGGGCATGACCGCGGCCGAGGCGGTGTTCGAGGCGCTGGACAATGACGGCGCCGGCAACGAGATCACGTCGTATCCCGAGCGGCTGCGCAAGACCTGGCTGTGGGACGAGCTCTATCGGGCCCGCAACATCCGACCCTCGTTCCACAAGGGGCTGTGGGCAGGGATCGCGTACTCCGGCCTGGACACCTACCTGCTGCGCGGCCGCGCGCCCTGGACCTTCCACCACCGGCCGGACCACACCTCGCTGAAGAAGGCCAGCGAGTGCGAGCCCGTCGAGTATCCCAGGCCCGACGGTCAGATCTCCTTCGATCGCAACTCCTCGGTGTACCTCTCGGGCACCAACCACGAGGAGGACCAGCCCGTCCACCTCACGCTGAAGGACGCGTCGGTGCCCATCGACGTGAACCTCGCGCTGTACGATGCGCCGGAGCAGCGTTACTGCCCGGCGGGGGTGTACGAGATCGTGCGGGAGGCGGACGGCTCGAATCCCCGGCTGCAGATCAACGCGCAGAACTGCGTGCACTGCAAGACCTGTGACATCAAGGACCCCACCCAGAACATCCACTGGGTCACGCCTGAGGGCGGCGGCGGTCCGAACTACCCCAACATGTAGCCACGCGTCCGGCGCCGGGACTGCTCCCGGCCCGCGTCCGCCTCGGCGCCCGGCATCCACGGAGACACCCCACATGGCCAGCTACCGCCCCCCCATCCGCGACATGCGGTTCGTGCTGCACGAGCTGCTGGAAGCGGAGAGCACCTTCACCGCGCTGCCCGGCTTCGAGGAGGCCACGGCCGACGTGATCGACGCGATCCTGGAAGAGGGCGGCAAGATCTGCGAGACGGTGGTGTTCCCCACCAATCGCACCGGAGACCTGGAGGGCGCACAGTTCGAGGACGGGGCGGTGAAGACGCCCACCGGCTTCAAGGAGGCCTACCAGGCGCTGCGCGAAGGCGGCTGGCTGTCGCTGGGCTGCGACCCGGATTACGGCGGTCAGGGCCTGCCCCATACCCTGAACGTGTTCTTCGAGGAGATGCTGCAATCGGCCAACATGGCCTTCTCCCTGTATCCGGGGCTCACCCGCGGGGCGTACATGGCCATGCGCCACCACGCCGATGACGCGCTCAAGGAGACGTATCTGCACAAGATCGTGTCCGGCGAGTGGACCGGGGTCATGTGCCTCACCGAGGCACACTGCGGCACCGATCTGGGGCTGCTGCGCACCCGCGCCGAGCCGCGCGGCGACGGCACCTACACGATCACGGGCACCAAGATCTTCATTACGGGCGGCGAGCAGGATCTCACGCCGAACATCGTGCACCTGGTCCTGGCGCGGCTGCCCGACGCACCGGAGGGCGTGAAGGGTATCAGCTTGTTCCTGGTGCCCAAGTTCCTGCCCGACGCCGACGGCAATCCCGGCGAGCGTAACGCGGTGCACTGCGCCTCCATCGAGAAGAAGATGGGCATCAAGGGTGCGTCCACCTGCGTCATCAACTACGACGGCGCCACCGGCTGGCTGGTGGGCCAGCCGAACAAGGGACTGCGGGCCATGTTCGCGATGATGAACCACGAGCGCCTGATGGTGGGCCAGCAGGGTCTGTCGCAGGCCGAGGTGGCCTATCAGAGCGCCGCCGACTACGCCCGGGAGCGGGTGCAGGGCCGCTCGCTGTCGGGGCCGAAGGCGCCGGAGAAGAGCGCCGACCCCATCATCGTGCACCCGGACGTGCGCCGCATGCTGCTCACCGCGCGCTCGCTCAACGAGGGCGCGCGGGCGCTGCTCGGCTGGACGGCCATGCAGATCGACATCGCCGACCGCCACCCGGACCCGGAGGTGCGCGAGGCGGCGGAGGACTACATCGCGCTGCTGATCCCCGTGATCAAGGCATACTTCTCCGACTACGGCTTCGACGCGTGCAACCTGTGCCTGCAGGTGCTGGGCGGTCACGGCTACATCGCCGAGTGGGGAATGGAGCAGCTCGTGCGCGATGCGCGAATCGCGCAGATCTACGAGGGTGCCAATGGCATTCACGCGCTGGATCTCGTGGGCCGCAAGCTGCCGATGCACGACGGCCGTCTCATCCGGCGCTACCTGGACATGATCGACGGCTTTCTGCGCGACAACGCCGACGACGAGCGCATCGCGGAGTTCACCGCGCCGCTGGCGAAGACGCTGGGGCTGCTGAAGCAGGCCACGGCGTGGATCGCGACGGAGGCGGGCCGCAACCCCGAGGAGGTGGGGGCCACATCCTACGACTATCTCCGCCTGGTGGCGCTCACGTCGATGGGCTGGATGTGGGCGTGGACCGCCAGGGTGGCCGCTGATCGCGTCGACGGGGACAACACCGGCTTCTACGAGAACAAGCTGATCACCGGGCGGTTCTTCGTCAAGCGCCTGTTGCCCCAGGCCCAGGGTCTCGCCGACAGCCTCATGTCCGGCGCCGGCGCGGTCATGGACATGCAGGCGGAGGCCTTCTGAGCGACTCGCGTCGCATCGGCGCGCGCGGCGGGAACCCCTGGATATCAGTGGCTTGCGCGCTGCGCACCGGGTTGGCCCCAGGCAGGTCGGTCCAGCCTGCGTGCGCATGCGTCGGCGCGATGCATATGCTCATTCGTGCTTGACGGCCCGGGTGGGCACGCTACGCTCGCCGCCTGTGCACCGACGCCCGTTCGACAACAGACCTCCCGCAAGAGGAGCCCGTCATGGCTGGTGATCCCCGCAACGGCCTCGCGAAGGCGCGGCGCCAGGAGCTGCTCGACACCGCGCTCGAGCTGACCGACGTGCTGCGCGAGCGCATCAAGGAAGCGGCCGGCCACGGGCTCACAATCGAGTCGAAGCCTGACCACAGCCTCGTCACCAGTGCCGACGTGGAAGGCGAGCAGGCGTTCCGGGCCGCGGTGCTGGCGCGCCAACCCGCCCACGGCGTGCTGGGCGAGGAATTCCCGCCGCTGAATCCCGAGGCGGAGTTCGTGTGGGTGGTGGATCCCATCGACGGCACCGCCGAATTCGCGGCGGGCCTGCCCGTGTGGGGCAGCATCGTCGCGCTGAACTACCGCGAACGCCCGCTCATCGGCGTCATCGACCTCCCGGCGCTCAACGTGCGGGCCCACGCCTGTTACGGCCTCGGCGCCTTCGTCAACGGCGAGCCGGTGCAGGTCAAGCCCATGCCCGAGGAGGAGATCAACGGCCGCGAGCGCGTGGGCACGCCGTCGAAGGTGAACTACGCCCGGCGCGAGGGTGGCGGCGCATTGTTCGACAAGCTGTGCAACGCGCACCCCAACGTGCGCATCTACCACACCTGCTTCACGCATGTGCTCGCGGCGAGCGGCGGTCTCGACGCCGCCGTCGAGTGGAATGCGCCCCACTGGGACGTGGCCGCGACGCGGATCCTGATCGAGGAGGCGGGCGGCAAGTACATGCAGCTCAAGTCGCCGCCGGGGAACGACGGCGCGACGCTGCACAACGTGGTGTTCGGCCGACCGGGGCTGGTGGAACGCATCGCGGCGACCCTCTCGGAGTGACCCGCCGCGGCATGTCCGGAAGCGGTTCCCGCGCGTGCTGAACCTGACGGCGGTGGCCTGCGGGGGCGCGCTCGGGGCGCTCGCCCGCTACTGGCTCTCCGGCGTGCTCTACAAGCACCTGGGCACCGGGTTTCCCTGGGGCACCCTCGGTGTGAACGTGCTGGGCTCCCTGGCCATGGGGGTGGTGTTCGTGCTGGCCCAGGACCGCGGTTTGCCGGACGCCTGGCGCATGGCCCTGGCCGTGGGGCTGCTGGGGGCGTTCACCACCTTCTCCACCTTCTCCATCGACACGCTGGTCCTGCTCGAGCAGGGCGCCGTGGCCCGCGCGGTGATGAACGTGCTGGCCAGCGTGGCTCTGTGCCTCGCCGCGGCAGTGGCGGGGGTGGCGTTGGCGAGGGCGGTGTAAACCGGTCGCCGCATTTCGACAGGCGACGCGTGGTGCCGCCGGCGCGGGGTCAGGGCTGCTGCGGAACGACACCGCGTTCGACCCGAACCGGTTCAGATTCCCTTGCCAGGCCACATAGAATCTCGAGCGCGGCATCCCT
>JBFHNV010000216.1:0-10486 GCA_041593595.1 Gammaproteobacteria bacterium | reverse complement strand
GTCGCCGGCCACGTCGGAGGTCTTGGAGGCGACCTCCTTGACCATCTGCGCGCCCATGTTCTCGAACTTGTCCTCGAGCTCGATCTCCTTCGCCACGGACACGCCGTCCTTGGTGACGGTGGGGGCGCCGAAGCTCTTCTCGAGCACCACGTTGCGGCCCTTGGGGCCGAGGGTGACCTTGACCGCGTTGGCCAGGACGTTGACGCCCCGGGCCATGCGGGTGCGGGAATCTTCGCTGAAGCGTACCTCTTTGGCAGCCATTGCTTCCTCTACTCCTGATACTTGTCTGGGTGTGGAAAACCGGAATGTGGCAAGGGGTCTGGCGGGGGCGGGGCGTCAGCCCTCGATCACCGCCATGATGTCCTCCTCGCGCATCACGAGGAGCTCCTCGCCGTCGACCTTGACCTCGGTGCCGGAGTACTTGCCGAAGAGCACCTTGTCGCCCTTCTTCAGGTCCAGCTTGCGGACGGTGCCGTCCTCGAGGATCTTGCCGTTGCCGACGGCGACCACCTTGCCGCGGATGGGCTTCTCGGCTGCGCTGTCGGGGATGACGATGCCGCCCGGGGAGGTCCGTTCCTCCTCCTGGCGCTTGATGATCACGCGGTCGTGAAGCGGTCGGATCTTCATGGTCGTGGACTCCTGGTATTGACCCTGTTCGTCGTTGAGGTCGCGCTCCGGATCCCGGGGGCGACCATTGTTAGCACTCACCTAAAGCGGGTGCTAATAATAGGAATAAGAACTCACAAGTCAAGAGGGGAGCGGGGGAAAAGCCAGGCGCGACGCGGGATTGCAGCGTGTCAGCCGGGGTGGGTCGGAACGTGCTGCGGTGCAGCAGTGAGGACCGCCTTCAGGGATCCTCGCGCCGGTACTCGCCCTCGATGACCCGCCCGGAGCCGCCGTCCGGGCCGCGAGGCGAACCGCCGGGCGGCGGCTGGCGGCCCCGCAGCACGCCGGCCTCGACCAGCCTGAGGATTGCGGCCCGGCGCAGCGCCGGCACCAGGAGCACGAAGCCCACCGTGTCGGTGACGAAGCCCGGGGTGAGCAGCAGCGCACCCGCCACCAGCAGGCACACGCCCTCGATGATCTCCACCGCCGGCAGCTCGCCCCGATCCAGCGCCTGGCGCACCCGCGCCACCGTGGCCAGACCCTGGAGGCGGATCAGCGCGGCGCCCAGCACCGCGGTGAATACCACCAGCACCACGGTGGGCACCGCGCCGATGACGCCGCCCACCTTGATGAGAACGTAGATCTCCGTCAGGGGGACGAGCAGGAACGCGGCGAACAGGATGCGGCCGATGGGCATGGGTGGTCCGTTGGGCTGAGGGCGCGGGACGGGTACCCTATCGAATGTACAGCGCCCCCGGCCGGGGGCGCTCCACACCGGCCCGCAATCCCGCAAGACCTTGAGCGACTCCGCGACACCGTACCTCCTCGTGCTGTGCACCTGCCCGGACCGGGCCACCGCAGACACCATCGCCGGCGAGCTCGTGCGCGAGCGCCTCGCCGCCTGCGTGAACGTCATCGAAGGGATCACCTCCGTGTATGCCTGGGAAGGGCGCATCAACAGCGATCCGGAGTGCCTGCTCCTGATGAAGACCCGGCGCGAGTGCTTCGAGCGCCTGCGCGACCGGGTCGTGGGCTGCCACCCCTACGAACTTCCCGAGGTGGTGGCGGTCGCACTTGACGCCGGGCTTGCCGGCTACCTGGCGTGGATCGATCGGTGCGTGGACGTCCCATCCTGAACTGGCTGCTCCCGCTGCCGCTGCTGCTCGCGGTCCCGGTGCTGCTGTCGCCACCGGCGTGGGCCCAGGCGCCGGCGACGACAGGCGCGGCGGTCCTGGCGCCCCCGGGTGGCGAGGTGGAGCTGCTGCCGGTGGAGGACGCGTTCCGCTTCCAGGTCCTGACCCGGGGGCCGGTGCTGCGCATCGAGGTGCGCGCCGCGGACGGCTACTACCTGTACCGGGACCGGTTGCGCGTGGCCCCGGCCGCGCCGGGCCTCACGCTGGGCGAGCCGCTGATGCCCCCGGGAGTGGAGCATGAGGATCCGCTGCTCGGCCGTGTGCAGGTGTATCGCGGCCGCACCGCGGTGGACCTGCCGGTGCTGGCCGCTCCAGCGGCGGGCAGCCCGCCGGCGCTGGCCATCACGAGCCAGGGCTGCGCCGACGTGGGCGTGTGCTACCCGCCGGACACCCGGCTGGTCGCGGTCGCCCCGGCGCCGGCGGCGCCGGAGCAGTCCGTGCTGTCCAGCGGCGGCGACGCGGCAGATCCCCTGGCTCGTCTGACGGCGGCGTTCGGTGGCGGCGGCGCTGCCGAGTTCCTGCCCGTGGACGAGGCCTTCCGCCTGGAGGCGGCGCCCGGTCCCGGCGGCACGGTGGTGGTGCGGTTCCGGATCGCGGACGGCTACTACCTCTACCGTCACCGCATGGGCTTCCGGGTCCTGAGCCCCCAGGGTGCGAGCGCCGGGGAGGCGGAGCTGCCCACGGGCAAGCTCAAGCGCGACGACTTCTTCGGCGAGCAGGAGGTCTACTTCCAGGAAGTCGCCGCGCGGGTGCCGGTGACCGGGGCGGACCGCGTCACACCGATGGAGCTCCAGGTGGAGTACCAGGGCTGCGCCGAGGCAGGCCTGTGCTATCCGCCCCAGGAGCGCGTGCTGGCGCTGACTCTCGCCACGGGCGCGGCGGTACCCGGCGCGCCACCGGGTGCGCCCATCCTCTCCGAGACGGACCGTCTTGCCCGCTCGTTGATCGGCGACGCCCTCGGCCTGGTGCTGGCCAGCTTCTTCCTGGCCGGCCTGCTGCTGGCCTTCACGCCCTGCGTGCTGCCCATGATCCCGATCCTGTCGGCCATCATCGCCGGCCAGCAGGAGACGCCCGGTCCGCGGCGCGGATTCGTCCTGTCGCTCACCTACGTGCTGGCCATGTCGCTCACCTACACCGCCGCCGGCGTCGTGGCCGGGCTCTTCGGCCAGAACCTGCAGGCGCTGTTCCAGCATCCGGCGGTGCTGATGGGCTTCAGCGCGCTGTTCGTGGCGCTGGCGCTGGCCATGTTCGGTGCCTACACGCTGCAGCTGCCAGCCGTGCTGCAGTCACGCCTGGCGGTGATCAGCGGACGCCAGCGCGGTGGCAGCCTCGCCGGCGTCGGCGTGATGGGCGTGCTCTCCGCCCTCATCGTGGGTCCCTGCGTGGCCGCGCCGCTGGCAGCCGCGCTCATCGTCATCGGCAGCTCCGGCGATCCCGTGCGCGGCGGGCTGGCCTTGTTCGCCCTCAGCCTGGGCATGGGCATGCCGCTGCTGGCGGTGGGGGTGTTCGGACCACGGCTGCTGCCGCGCGTGGGGCCCTGGATGACGCTGGTGAAGCACGTGTTCGGCATCATGCTGCTGGCGGTCGCCGTATACCTGCTCTCGCGCCTGCTGCCGGACGCGCTGGTCCTGGCCCTGTGGGCCGGACTGGCCGTGATCTCGGCGGCGGTGCTGCTGTTCTCAGGGCGAGCCAGCCCGGCCGGTGGCGGTGCCCGGCGGCGGCTGGCGCCGGCACGGGCGGTGGCGGGCGCGCTGGTGCTGGCCTACGGAGCGACCCTGGCGGTGGGCGCGGCGAGCGGCGCGCGGGATCCCCTGCGTCCGCTGGACGGGATCCGCCGCGGCCCCGTCGCGCACCTGGACTTCCAGCGGGTGAAGTCCGTGGCCGATCTCGAGCAGGTCATCAGGGGCGCCGCCGAGGCCGGGCGCACCGTGATGCTCGACTTCTACGCCGACTGGTGCGTGTCCTGCAAGGAAATGGAGCGCGACACCTTCAGCCAGCCGGCGGTGCAGGCGGCCCTGGGGCAGACGGTGCTGGTGCAGGCCGACGTGACCGCCTACGACGCCGACGACCGGGCGCTGCTCGAGCGCTACGGCCTGCACGGCCCGCCAGCGATCCTGTTCTTCGGCCCCGACGGGCGCGAGCGGCGCGCCTACCGGGTCATCGGCTTCATGAACGCGACGGAGTTCGGCGCCCACGTGGTGCGGGCCCGCCGCTCCTGAGGCCTGGTGCGACGGGTGCTGGCGCGCATCGTCTTCACCGTGGTCGTGGTGGCGCTGGCGGCGGCCGCAGCCAGCGGCGGGGTGCTCGCCTGGCGCGCCCTCAATCCGCCGCCTGTGCAGGTGGCCGTCAGGGCGGTCCCAGCCGGGCCGCAGGCTGCGGCCGTGGCGGCGGTGGGTGTGGGGGAGCGGCGACCGGACTTCACCCTGGCCGATACCCGGGGCCAGCCACGCTCGGTGTCCGAGTGGGACGGCAAGCTGCTCGTGGTGAACTTCTGGGCTACCTGGTGCCCGCCCTGCCTGGAGGAGATCCCCGGCTTCGTGCGCCTGCAGGAAGCCCTTGGCGCGAGAGGCGTTCAGTTCCTGGGCGTTGCCCTGGACCGGCCGGAGAACGTGCGCGCGTTCATGGCCGAGCACCGCATGAACTACCCCTCGCTGCACGGGGAGCGGGACGCCATCGACCTGGGCAAGCGCCTGGGCAACAGCGTCGGCGCGCTGCCCTACACGGTGCTCATCGGTCGCGACGGCACCGTGCTGCGTACCCACCAAGGCATCCTCCCCGAGGCGGACGCGGCACGCCTCATCGAGCAGCACCTGTAATGGCGGCACCGCGGGGGACCACTGGCATCTCGTTCCCAATGCAGCGAAACTAGCGCTAACTTCCGCGAAGTGGCGAGCTGCGGCCTCGAAAATGCCGAACATCCTGGTCCTCAACGGACCCAACCTGAACTTGCTGGGCCGCCGCGAGCCGGCGGTCTATGGCACCACCACCCTGGCGGACATCCAGGCCGACCTGGAGCGACGTGCCGCCGCTGACGGCATCGCCCTGGATTTCTTCCAGAGCAACGCGGAGCACGAGCTGGTGGACCGGGTACAGCAGGCCGGTGCGTCAGGGGTGGACTTCGTGATCATCAACCCCGCCGCCTTCACCCACACCAGCGTGGCGCTGCGCGACGCGCTGCTGGCCACGGGAATCCCTTTCATCGAGGTGCACCTGTCCAACGTGCACGCCCGCGAGCCTTTCCGGCGCCATTCCTACTTCTCCGACGTGGCCGCGGGCGTCGTGTGCGGCCTGGGTGCCGCCGGCTACGGCTTCGCGTACGAGGCCGCCCGCGAGCGCATCTCCAGGGAGGACCGCTGACGCCATGGACATCCGCAAGGTGAAGAAGCTCATCGAGCTGGTGGAGGAATCCGACATCGACGAGCTGGAGATCCACGAAGCGGAGGAGTCGGTGCGCATCTCGCGGCGCCGGCCGGCGCCACCCGGATCGCCGCCACCCGCCGCCCATTACCCGATGGCGCCTGCACCCGCGCCTGCCGTCGCCCCCGCGTCGCCCGCCCCGGCCGGCGCGGGCGACGTGTCCGCCGGTCACGAGGGGCACGTGGTCACGTCACCCATGGTGGGCACCTTCTACCAGTCACCGTCACCCGGGGCGAAGCCCTTCGTGATGCCCGGCCAGCGCGTGGAGGTCGGGGACACCCTGTGCATCATCGAGGCGATGAAGATCCTCAACCAGATCGAGTGCGACCGTGCCGGTACGCTGCGCTCGGTGCTCGCCGAGGACGGCCAGCCGGTAGAGTTCGGCCAGCCCCTGTTCGCCATCGATCCCGACTGAAGCGGCACCCGGCCTGCATGCTCGACAAGGTGGTCATCGCCAACCGGGGCGAGATTGCGCTGCGCATCCTGCGCGCCTGCCGCGAGCTGGACATCCGCACCGTGGCGGTGCATTCCACCGCCGACCGGGATCTCAAGCACGTGCGCCTGGCGGACGAGTCCGTGTGCATCGGGCCGCCGGCGAGCGCCGGCAGCTACCTCAACATCCCCGCGGTGCTGAGCGCCGCCGAGGTCACCGACGCCAGCGCCATCCACCCGGGCTACGGGTTCCTGTCGGAGAATGCGGATTTCGCCGAGCGGGTGGAGTCCAGCGGCTTCGTGTTCATCGGGCCGCGCCCGGACACCATCCGCCTGATGGGGGACAAGGTCTCGGCCATCGCCGAGATGCGCAAGGCAGGCGTGCCCTGCGTGCCCGGGTCCGGCGGTCCGCTGGGCGACGATCTCGCCGAGAACCAGCGCGTCGCCCGCGAGGTGGGATTCCCGGTGATCGTGAAAGCCGCCGGCGGCGGCGGCGGGCGAGGCATGCGCGTGGTGCACACCGAGGCCGCCCTCGGCAACGCCATCGCGCTGACCCGCAGCGAGGCCGGGGCCGCCTTCGGCAACGACGCCGTGTACCTGGAGAAGTTCCTGCAGCACCCGCGCCACGTGGAGGTGCAGGTGCTGGCCGACGGCGAGGGCCACGCGGTGCATCTGGGCGAGCGCGACTGCTCCATGCAGCGCCGCCACCAGAAAGTCATCGAGGAGGCGCCGGCGCCGGGCATCGACGAGGCGACGCGCGAGCGCATCGGCGGGGTGTGCGTGCGAGCCTGCGAATCCATCGGCTACCGCGGCGCCGGCACCTTCGAGTTCCTGTTCGAGGACGGTGAGTTCTACTTCATCGAGATGAACACCCGGCTGCAGGTGGAGCACCCGGTCACCGAGATGGTCACCGGCGTCGACATCGTGAAGGAGCAGATCCGCATCGCGGCGGGCGCCGGCCTGTCCTTCGCCCAGGGCGACGTGCGCATGCGCGGACACGCGGTGGAGTGCCGCATCAACGCGGAGGACCCGCGCACCTTCGCGCCGTCGCCCGGGCGCGTCACCCTGTTCCACCCGCCCGGCGGCCCCGGCATCCGCATCGACACCCACGTGTACACCGGCTATGTGGTGCCGCCGTTCTACGATTCCATGATTGGCAAGCTCATCGCTCACGGCGACGATCGCGCCTCGGCGCTGGCGCGCATGCGCACCGCTCTGTCCGAGATCGTGGTGGACGGAATCAGGACCAACATCCCGCTGCACCAGGACCTGGTTCGCGACGCCGCGTTCCTCGAGGGTGGCACCGACATCCACTTCCTGGAGCGCAAGCTCGCCCGGTGAGCTGGCTCCAGGTCAGCCTCGCCGCGGACGCGGCCCGTGCGGAGGCGGTGAGCGCCGTCCTGGAGTCCCTGGGCGCGCTGGCGGTGACCACCGCGCCCTGTGGCACGGGGCCGGTGCTGGAGCCGGCGCCGGGGGCTCTGCCGCTGGCGGATCGCAACCGGATCACGGGGCTGTTCGAGGGCGCCGCGGACGGCGCCGCCCTGTGCGCCGCGCTGTCCCGGGCGCTGGGCGATGCGGTGGGCGAGCCCGTGGTGTCCGTCCTGGAGGACGCTGACTGGGAGCAGGCGTGGCGCCAGCGCGCGGTGGCCCGGGAGTTCGGCACAGGATTTTGGGTGCTCCCCGGCGACGCGCCGGAACCGGCCGGCGCCCGGGCGGTGCTGCGCCTGGAGCCGGGACTCGCCTTCGGCACCGGCGGCCACCCCACCACGGCGCTGTGTCTGGACTGGCTGGCCGGGCAGGATCTCGCCGGGCGCACGGTGATCGACTACGGCTGTGGCTCGGGCATCCTGGCCATCGCCGCGGCGCTGCTCGGGGCGCGGGCGGTGCACGCGGTGGACCACGATCCCCAGGCCCTGGCGGCGACCCGCGACAACGCGGCGCGCAACGGCGTCGCGAGCTGCGTGCGGGTCGCCCACGCTTCGCAGCTCGCCGATGTCGAGGCGGACGTCCTGGTGGCCAACATCCTCGCCAACGCCCTGCACGATCTGGCGCCGCGCTTCACGGCCCTCGTGCGTGCCGGCGGCGAGCTGGCCCTGTCCGGAATTCTCGACGAGCAGGCGCAGGCGCTGGCACAGCGCTACCACGACGCGTTCGCGCTGGCGATGCCGCGCCGGGACCGAGACTGGCTGCTGCTGTGCGGCCGGCGTCGCGACTGATCTCGTGTACCTGACCTGCCCCCGCTGTGAGACCGTGTATGCGGTGCGCGCCGCGATGTTGCGCGACGGCCAGGGGGAGGTGCGCTGCGGTGGTTGCCGCACGGTGTTCAACGCGCTGGACTACCTGAGCGACGAGCTGCCACGGCCAGGCGCCGTCGCCGTGGACGCCGCCACGCCCGGCGCCACGCGGGTGCCCGCCGCCGACGGGGTCCCCGAGGCACTGCGCGAGGATCTCGCGCGCATGGACGAGCCGCAGCCTGCGACCTTTCGCGGTGTCGGCGCCTGGGCGGCGGCGCTCGCGCTGCTCGCCGCGCTGGGTCTGCAGTACCTGTGGTTCGCACCGCAGGATCTGTCGGCGCGTTTTCCCATGGTGCGCGGCGCGGTGCAGCGCTTCTGTCTGGAAACCGGCTGCATGGTGGAGCCCGAGCGCGCGCCGGATCGCATCCACATGATCAGCCGCGACGTGCGCGCCCATCCGCGCTACGAGGGCGCGCTGCTAGTGACCGCCACCTTCTCCAACGGCGCGACGTGGCCACAGCCGTTTCCGCGCCTGCGCTTCAGCCTCTACGACGTCAACGGAGAGACCATCGCCACGCGCACCTTCACGCCGGAGCAGTACCTGGCTGGCGTGCTGCCCGCCGACGCGCCGCTGCCCCCCGGGCAGCCGGTGCAGGTCGCGCTGGAGATGCTGGCGCCGGAAGAGGCGGCGGTGAGCTTCGAGTTCTCGTTCCTCTGACGGACACCGTGTCGCACGCGGCCCCGCCTGTGGGCGAACCGGTCTGGCAATTGCATGCCCGTGCGCCTCTCGTCCGCGAACGTGGACCCGACCGGGCGCGCGTGCGCGGACGCGGCGTCGGTCGTGCCGCCGGCGCTCGACGCGGATGGAGGAACAACGGCTAAGTGATTGATCGGCGAACGCGCTCATGAATGGGTGCTAGATTCGCTTTTACCGGCGGGTACGACCGCGTACCATTCGCACCCCTGCCGAGCGGGCCACAGGTGCAGGATCGCACCGCGACAGGCCACCAGAAGAAATGCAGATCGGGGTTCACGTTCTCGACAACAGCGTCATCGCGGCGCCCATGGCCGGCGTCACCGACATGCCGTTTCGTCGCCTGTGTCGCCGGCTCGGCGCCGGGCTCGCCGTGTCGGAGATGGTGGCGGCCGCGCCGCGCCTGCGCGACACGCGCAAGAGCCGGCTGCGCCGCCGCCATGACGGCGAGCCGGAGCCGCGTTCGGTCCAGATAGCGGGTGCCGATCCGCAGTGGCTTGCCGACGCCGCACGCGCCAACGTGGACGAGGGCGCGCAGATCATCGACATCAACATGGGCTGTCCCGCGAAAAAGGTGTGTCGCGTCGCCGCCGGCTCTGCGCTGCTTGCCGACGAGGCACTGGTGGGGCGCATCCTGGACACGGTGGTGGCGGCGGTTACGGTGCCGGTCACGCTCAAGATTCGCACCGGACCCGCGCCGCAGCGGCGCAATGCGCTGCGCATCGCGCGTATCGCCGAAGGTGCCGGGATCGCCGCCCTGGCGGTGCACGGACGCACCCGAGCGTGCGCCTTCCGCGGCCACGCTGAGTACGACACCATCCGCGCCGTCAAGGACGCGGTGGCCATTCCCGTGATCGCCAACGGCGACATCGCGACCCCCGCGCAGGCGGCGCAGGTGCTTGCGGCCACCGGCGCCGACGGCGTCATGATCGGCCGCGCCGCTCAGGGGAATCCCTGGATCTTCCGCGAGGTGACCCATTACCTGACCACCGGCAGGCGCCTGGCTCCGCCCGACGCCCGCCAGGTGCACGAGACCCTGCTCGGTCATCTGGACGCGCTGCACGAGTTCTACGGCGTGAACGCCGGCGTGCGCATCGCACGCAAGCACCTGGGCTGGTACTGCCGCGGGCGGCCGGGTGGCGAGGCCTTCTGGCAGCGGGTGAACCGCGTCGAGGACGCGCGCGTCCAGCGGCGCATCACCGCCGAGTTCCTCTCCCGCGAGCCGTCGCCGGAGCCGGGGATCGCCGCGTGAGCGTGCCTGCGCGCAGGCAGCGCAGCGCCGCGCCGGAGCTCGGCGCCGCCAGCGACACCCGCGCGCCGCTGCGCGAGTGCGTGCGCGAGGCATTGGACGCCTACATGGCCCAGCTCGACGGGGATGATCCTCAGGACCTCTTCCGCATGGTCATGCGCGAGGTGGAGGTGCCGATGCTGGAATCCGTGCTGGCACATACTCGCGGCAACCAGAGTCGCGCGGCGCAGATGCTGGGAATCAACCGCGGCACCCTGCGCAAGAAGCTCAGGCTCTACGGCCTCGACTAGGAGTCTGTACCGCATTGGACGACCTACTGCGGAAGCGGGAGGACCGGTCGCCAATGCGGCACAGACTCCTGGTACGTCGCTGACGGCGTTGGCTCCCGTGCCGCCTGGCCCTCCCACCGCGTCCGCCCGCGGGCGAACCGCCCCTGGAGTTCATCGATGGCAGCCATCAGGCGCGCGCTGATCAGCGTTTCAGACAAGACCGGCGTGGCGGATTTCGCGCGCGCCCTGGCGTCCATGGGCGTGGAGATCCTGTCCACCGGCGGCACCGCGAAGCTGATCGCCGGCACCGGCGTCGAGGTGAAGGAGGTATC
>JBFHNV010000215.1:0-10510 GCA_041593595.1 Gammaproteobacteria bacterium | reverse complement strand
GTGCCACGGCCACGGGATCCAAGCGCCGGAGCGCCCTGCGGACGAAGTGGATCGCCGCAGCGTACTGCCGGAGAGGGTCCCACGCCGTCCTGCTGGTGCCGGCGGCGTTCTACGCGTCGGGTGCGCTGGTCCATGTGGGCGCCTGCCCGGCTTCGGTGAGCTGGAATGGCATGAAAGCCCCCTCACGTGGACAATCGGCCACATCTGGTTGGGACTCCTGGACATCGCGGCGGTGGCCGGCATCGTGGCCGGGTCGCCGGTCGGAATCGCGGCATCGATGCGCGGCGACGAGCCAGGTCCTTGCGTATGGGGTGTATTCGAAGCACTCCGCGCTCTCGGACGATGACCACGCCATGCTGCGAGGCCTGGTGCTCTTCAGCAGCGTGGTCCCCGTCATCCTGGCGATGGGCTTGCTCCTCGCCGGGCGGCGCGACGACTGAGCGTCTGGTCGACTCCGCGTGCGCCGCCGGCATTCGACGGGATTCCGTGCCGGTGCGGCCCGTCGCCCGCGCCGTCCGTCAGCAAGGGAGACGTCACCATGAGCGTCGAGGATCTTCGATCTCCCCGCATCGCCCGCATCTCCTGGGGCCGCATGGAGATCGCCGGCGTGGGCGCCGGCAAGGACTTCAAGCTCTGGCCGGGCGGCGGCCGGGAATGGGACTGGCGGGAGACGGGCACCCGTCACGTGCCCGGCATCCAGCCGGCGGACATCGAGGAGCTGATCGAGCACGGCAGCGAGACCGTCGTGCTCAGCCGCGGGATGCTGTTGATGCTGCGCACCTGTCCGGAAACCCTCGCGCTGCTGGAGAGGAGTCGGATCCCGGTCCAGGTCGCGGAGACCAAGGCCGCGGCGGAGATCTACAACCGCCTGGCGGCGGCCGGGGAGCCCGTGGGCGGGCTGTTCCACTCCACCTGTTGAGGTTGTCCGGCGCGCAGCGCCGGGTCTGCCTGCCGCCCGCGCCGATCCAGCCCGGACACCCGGGCCGTTCGGGACGGGGCCGTTCAGGACGGACCGGCGGGCGGGGTGCGGATGTCCCGCTCGTCCTCCAGGAAGTGATCGGTGTGGATGGTGAGCTGATCGCCATCGACGAGCACCACCGCGCAGGCCGGCGGCTCGGCGGTGTAGGCGATGCGTCTACCGCCGTCGAAGTCGAGTCGCGTCTGGTGGCTGGTCCCGTAGAGCGTGGAGAACGAGATCCCGCGCCACCGGCCGCAGATCGGGCGGTGCGCGTGGCCGAAGAACAGGTGGCGCACGTTGCCCGCCGCGGCGACGGCCTCGGTGAACGGCGCGGCGTCGGCGAGGCCGATGGCGTCCAGCCCTGGCAGCCCGATGTCGAAGGGAGGGTGGTGCATGAACAGCAGCACGGGCGCGTCGCCGGCCTCCGCGAGCCGCTCCGCGAGCCAGGCCGCCCGGCGCGAGCAGAACGCGCCGCCGGAGCCCTGCGACGGCTCCAGCGTGTCCAGCAGCACGAAGGTGATGCCGTCGCGCCGGAAGGCCTGCTGCACGTAGCCGTGGATGTCGCGCGGCGCGTCCGGAAACGCGGCGACGAAGGCCGCCCGGTCGTCGTGGTTTCCGGGAATGACGTGCACCGGCATCGGCAGGGCCGCGAGCAGCTCGCGGGCGCAGGCGTAGGCGGCGGGGTCGCCGCCGTCGGCGAGGTCGCCGGTGAGGATGCAGAAGGCGGCGTCGGCGTGGCGCGCGGCGAGGCGGGCGACGCAGGCCTCCAGGCGCGCCGCCGGGTCCAGGCCGTGCAGCGCACGTCCGCGGGCGACCAGGTGGGTGTCGGTGAGGTGGATGAACTTCATCCTGCGGGGTCTCCGGCGGTCGACGGGGGCATCAGTGTGCGCGAGCCGGCAGGTGGGGCGGTAGCCCGCCGGAGGGCACGACGCGCGGCGCGCCCGGGCGTCCGTCTGCCGTGCGCCGCGGCGATGCGTCCCCGAGAACTCGCGGTCGGGGTGGCTGCCAGCGCGGAGACGGCCTCCGGCCTCAGCGCCCGCCGTGCAGCAGCGCCACCCCGAGCGCCACCAGCGTCGCGGCCAGGATGCGGGTGCGCCCGAAGGGCTCGCGCAGCACCAGGGTGCCGATGAGGGCGGCGAACACCACCGAGGTCTCGCGCAGCGCCGCCACCGTCGCCAGCGCGCCCACGCTCATGGCCCAGATCACCACCCCGTGGGAGATCAGGGCGAGCACGCTCGCGATGGCGAGCCGCGGGCGTCCGAGGCCGGTGGGCGAGGCCCCGCGGCGCCGCGCCGCGCGGGCGATGAGCCAGATGGCCGGGCCGTTCAGCAGGAACAGCCACACCACGTAGCCCGCGGCCGAGGGCGAGGCGCGCACCCCGAGGCCGTCCACCACCGTGTAGGCGGCGACGAACAGCGCCGAGAGCAGCAGCGCGCCGATGGGCGCGTGACCGCGCCAGGGCAGCCCGCGCTCGAACGCGAGGCAGGCCACACCCGAAGCGGCGAGGGCGAGGCCCGCGGTGGCCGCGGGGGCGAGCCGCTCGCCGGTGACCAGCCACGCGCCCGCGGCCACCAGCACCGGCGCGAGCCCCCGGTAGAGTGGGAACGCATGGGCCAGGTGGCCGGTGGTGTAGGCGCGTGCGATGTACACGTAGGAGCCGCAGTGCAGCGCCACCGACAGCGCGATGAGTCCGAACGCGGCCGGCGGCGGCAGGGCGACGAAGGGCGCCGCGAAGGCGCACAGCAGGGCGGTCACCCCGTACACGGCGGCGATGGTCTGCAGCTGGTCACCACCCGCCTTGAGCAGCGCGTGCCACACCGCGTGGGTGAAGGCGGCGGCGAGCACCGCCGCGGTCATCCAGGTGTCGCCGGGGCTCACGGGCCGGGGCACCCGCGCGGCCGTCGGGCGTACAGGGATGGATTCATGGCGTGTCTCGACGGCCGGTGCCGGACCGGACCCGTCCTCCGCTCGCCGGGAATACGCAATCAATCTACGGGACGGGACACTAAATAGCGCATCGCGCGCGGCAAGTACGCCGTGGAGATGGGCGGTCCGCCGGCTGGCGGTCAGGCAATACGAGAGCCCATTTGGCCAAGCAGCGCCGGTATCGGGCGGTAGCGAAGTCATCGCAGGCTCTGCGGGGACCCGGGTGGCGCGGAGCAGATCGACGCACGCTGACGCGGCGAAGGTGGCTTCACTGACGATGTCGTGGCCGCCAAGCTGACGATCACGACGCGCGAGCGCGCGCATCCCTGGTGCGCTTGAAGCGCACCGGCGATGGGCATGGCCAACGGGTGCGGTCAATGTCCTACCGGCAGCGGGGCCCGGGCGGTAGGGGTCTCGAGGTGGGCCAGGATGGCCGCGATCACCCGCGGGTCGGTGATGTCGCCCCCGGCATCTGACCGCCATGGATGGCGGGAATGCAGGAGACGTCCGGGCGTGGGGTCAACGGTTCAGCAGCAGGAACGCGGTGGTGAGGGAGAACGTGGCCGCCAGCAGCCCGCAGGCCCAGCTGCCGATGACGTACTGGCGCGCGAGCTCGCGCTGGGGCTTCGTCGACAGCAGGAAGGGCTGGCGCCGCTCGGTGGGCTTCACCAGGGAATGCACGACGTGGCCCGTGGCGCTTCGCCGGGCGCGCGCTGCGATCACATCGTCCGCGATCACGGCGCGCGCCCGCTGCCACTCCTCGAGGTCGACGGCCCCGTCGCCGTCGCGGTCGAAGCGCCGCCGCAACGCGTCGCCGTCGGACTTGGCTGCCGACAGCGCCTCGCGCGTCTCCCGGGCCAGGGGGCTCTCGTCACCTGCGTTCACGCTGCGGAACCAGCCGATGGCGTACAGACGGTTGCCGTCGTGAATGCGCTCCTCGCTGTAGCGGTAGCGGTGCCCGGCGCCCAGCGAGTCGAGCATCGGGCGCGTGGCGCCCCGGCGCGGCGCGCCCGTGGGCTGCTCGGTCTCGCCTGACCAGCGATCCGCCCGGGTGACCGACACCGCGGCGCCCGCGGGGAAGATCACGCACTGCCCGGTGGCGTCCACCAGCAGGAAGCGCTCCTCGCTGGTGCCCTCGCGCACGGTGACCCAGGTCTCCCTGTCCTGGCGCTTCTCCAGGTGCTGCACCGTGTACCGGTACCACAGGCAGCGCCGCCCCGTGAGCGGCGCGCGAAGCAGATCCGGCCCGTCCGCACGCGCCTGACCCCGCAGCTCGACGTAGCCCTGGGGCGCAGAGCGCACCCGCGCGGTGGGCGTGTCCAGGATTGCCTGCGCCCGGCGCCGGCACACCACCAGCGCGACGATGCTCACCAGGGCGATGCCCCCGGAGAAGCCACCCATGGACCAGAACTCGGCCGCGTCGATGCCGGCGGCCCAGGAAAGGTTGTCGCTCACGCGCGCTCCTCGGTGCCAGGACAGGCTCAGGGACCGGACGCCCTGACTTCCCTGACAGATCGGCCGCGGTGTCCGGAACTGAACACCGGGCAGGCCGGCACGGCGATCCGGCCGTCGCGTCGCGCCTCCCGCTGCCGACGGGAACGGCGGCTTCGCGCTGCACTGCGGCGGGGCCGCGCCGGTGACGCCGCGGGCGGCGAGCCGGGCGCGCCTGCGGGCGCGCCGAGCTGCCCGCCGGGACCGCGTGCGCGGGGCGGCGCGGCTGGTGCAGAATCGATCCGGCGCCCCGTTGCGCCGCGCCCGGGAGATCCGACCATGAGTGACGTCAAGCCGTTCCGCGTGCAGGTCCCCGACGAGACCCTGACCTGGATCCGCAGTCGCGTGGCGGACTACCCCTGGCACGAGATGCCGGACGACGGCGGCTGGGCCTACGGCGCGAACCTGGACTGGATGAAGGATCTGTGCGCGTACTGGCTCGAGGAGTACGACTGGCGCAAGCACGAGGCGGAGATCAACCGCCTCGATCACTTCACCGCGCCGGTGGACGGCATCGATCTCCACTTCATCCACGAGCAGGGCAGCGGCCCCGCGCCCGTGCCGCTCGTGATCACCCACGGCTGGCCGGGCTCGGTGGTGGAGTTCCTGGACATCATCGGGCCGCTGGCGCACCCGGAGCGCCACGGCGGCGATGCGGCGGACTCGTTCCACGTGGTCGCGCCGTCGCTGCCGGGCTTCGGCTTCTCGGGACGCCCGCCGCGCCCGTACGGGCCGCGCCGCATCGCGAGGCTGTTCAACTCGTTGATGAGCGGCGTGCTGGGATACGACGGCTACCTGGCCCAGGGCGGCGACTGGGGCGGGGCGGTGTCCACCTGGCTCGGCTTCGACCACGCGCCGGCGTGCCGCGCGATCCACGTGAACGTCATGATCATGCGCCACCCCGACGGGCCGAAGGGGGCTGAGGAGCAGGCGTGGGCCGAGCGCTTCGCGCGGGATCAGGCGCTGGAGGAGGGCTACCGCACGCAGCAGGCCACGAAACCGCAGACCCTGAGCTACGCCATGATGGACAGCCCCGTCGGCGTCGCGGCCTGGATCATCGAGAAGTTCCACGGCTGGTCGGACCTGGCGGGCAGCGATCTCGACGGCGTGTACGGCAAGGACCTGCTGCTCACCAACGTGATGGTCTACCTGGTCACCCGCACCTTCAACACCGCGTCTTGGATCTACTACGGGCGGCGCGAGGAAGGCGGACGGATCCTCTCGCCGGAAGGAAGGCGGGTGGAGGTGCCGAGCGCCATGGCGGTGTTTCCGCGGGAGTTCCTGAACTGGCCGCCGCGCTCCTACTGCGAGCGACTCTACAACGTGGCGCGCTGGACCGAGTTCCCACGCGGCGGCCACTTCGCGGCGCTGGAGCAGCCCGACGCGCTGGTGGAGGACGTGCGCGCGTTCGCGCGCACGCTGCGCGGCTGATACGGCGCTCGCCGCCGGTCAGGTCTGCGGCTGTGTCTCCCGGAACGCGTCGCGCGCGTTCAGCCGCGCGCTGAGCGCGTCCAGGCGCGGGCACTCGAAGGTCGCGAACAGGTCCGGGTTGGCCACCCGCACGAAGTCGTAGGCGCACACCGCGGTCACGTCGGCCTGGGTCATGTGATCGCCGGCGAGCCACTCGGCGTCGGACTCGCGGTCCAGCCAGCGGAAGCCGTCCCGGGCCTGCCCCCCGCACATGTCCACCCACGGCGCGTGACGGATCGCCTCGGGGCGGAAACGCACCTCGTAGACGGTGAGCACCGCCTTCTCCACCGCGCCCAGCGCCACCGCCACGCGCTTGAGCACCCGCCGGCGATCGGGCCCCGACGGCGGCGTGAGGGCGCGCGCGGGCCCCGCCTGCTCGTCCAGGAAGTCGAGGATGGCGCTGCTGTCCACCAGCGGCTCGCCGTCGTCGGGCAGCAGCGTGGGCACCCGCGCCACCGGGTTCCACTCGCGGATTTTCGGCTTGTCGTCGCCGAAGGCGAGCATCGGGCGATGCTCGAAGGGGATGCCGTAGAGCTTGAGCGTGGTGCCCACGCGGCGCACGAAGGGGGACAGGTAGCGGCCGATCAGGATCACGGGATTCTCCTCCGGATGGGACGGCTCGGGCGTGATGCCGGCGCAAGGGTACCGGAGGCGGGGGCGAACGGGGCGAGTCGGTCGTGCATGGCATACTGGCAACAAGCCGGGCGCGGGGGGAACCGCGAACCATGGGGCACGCGGTGATCACGGGAGCGGACGGCCGCGCGGGCCGTTCCGCCGTCCGTCTGCTGGCGGCGTCGCGGCCCGCGTACCCCTTCCAGGGGCGCTTCGGCGCGAGCATCTGGTGCCCGCTGGTCCTGGAGCGCTCCTGATCCGGTGATCGCGCCGCGCGCCCTGCTCTTCGACGTCTTCGGCACCGTGGTGGACTGGCGCGGTGCGCTGATCGGGGACGTGGGCGCCTTCGGCGCTGCGCGCGGGATCGATGCCGACTGGCCGGCCTTCGTGGACGCCTGGAAGGCAGGCTACCGGCCGGGCATGGACGCGGTGCGCGAGGGCCGGCGGGGGTGGGCGAACGTGGAGACGCTGTACCGGGAGCGCCTCGACGCCATCGCCACGGACTTCGGCCTCGGCGGCCTGGACGCCGCCGCGCGCGGCGAGCTGGTACGCCTGTGGCGCCGATCGCGTCCGTGGCCGGACGCGGTGCCGGGGCTGCACCGGCTGCAGCGCCGGTTCCCCCTGGCCACGCTGTCCAACGGCGACGTGGGGATGCTCACGGAGATGGCGCGCCGCGGCGGCCTGCCCTGGGACTGCGTGCTGTGCGCCGAGCTCTTCCGCAGCTACAAGCCGGACCCGCGGGTCTACCTGGGCGCGGTGGAGATGCTGGGCGTCGCGCCCGGCGAGGCCATGCTGGTGGCCTGCCACAACTACGATCTCGCCGCGGCACGGGCGCTCGGCCTGCGCACGGCGTTCATCCGCGGGCGCAGGGAGTTCGGCGCGGACCAGCAGCGCGACCAGGAGCCGGAGGACGACTGGGACCTGGTGGCCGCAGACCTGGAGGACCTGGCGGCGGGACTGGGGACCTGAACACGCCGCCGGTCACCTGTCGGCGTGGCGCGGAGTGCTTCGAGCGAGGTGGACCGGCCCCCCGCGCGCTCAGCCGCTCTTGATGGAGACGCGCCAGTGGATGCGATCCTCCTCGGGCGGGTAGTCGCCGGCGGCGATGTGATATGAGCAGCGGTTGTCCCAGATCACGACGTCTCCGACCGACCACCGGTGCCGGTACTGCGCATCGGGCTGGATCATGCGCTCGGTGAGCTCGTCGATGATCGCGTCGCTCTCGGCGGCGTCCAGCCCTTCGATGCGCAAGATCTTGCCCGGGTCGAAGTACAGTGCCTTGCGACCGGTCTCCGGGTGGGTGCGGAGGATCGGGTGCAGCGCCGGCGGTTCGTCGCGGTCCTCGGGATCCAGCAGCTCGTTGTAGCGCGCCCGCCCGCCGTACACGAAGGCGCCGAGCCGTCCCTCCAGCTGCTCCTTCAGCCGCCGCGGCAGCGCGTCGTACGCGGCGTACGCGCTCGCGAACAGCGTGTCTCCACCGCGGCTGGGGATCGCGAGCGCGTAGAGCTGCGTTGCCTTGAAGGGGTCCTCGTCGTAGGCGCCATCGGTGTGCCATTCATGCCCGCCACGCTTGTACACCGCCTCGATCAGGTTGCCGTTCGCATCGAACTTGTTGACGCCGAGCACCGTGACCTCGGGGCACTGCGGATGGCGGGTGCTCTTCGACGGGTGGGGCTGCACCTTGCCGAAGCGCCGGCTGTAGCGCAGGAAGTCCTCGACCTCCAGCTGCTGCTCGCGCACCGCGATCACGTTGTGCGCGAGCCACGTCCGGTAGATGTGCCCGAAGCCGGCGTCATCGAGGGTCTTCACGTCGACGCCCCGGATCTCGGCGCCGATCTGCGAGCCGAGCAGTCGGATCTCCATTCTCGTCTCCTTGCCGGGAAGCCGTAACGATAGGGCATGCCTGCACGGTCGCCCCCAGCAGGCGCGTGCACTCGACAAGTCGCGAGAGTGAAGCCTACACTGTTCGCCTATGGGGGAATGCGTTCGCGAGGAGCGAACATTGGCCACGCGCCCGCCGAGACGGCTGGTGATGTCGGTGTTGCATGCCTTCGACTTGCTGGACGTGCTCGGCGAGGAGGCGGGCTCGGCGGGGGTATCCGAGCTCGCACGCAGGACCGGTCTCGGCAAGAGCACCGTGCACGCGCTGCTGGCCACCCTGGAAGAGCGCGGCGCCGTGCAGTTCGACACGGACCGGCGTCGCTACCGCCTCGGCTGGCGGCTCTTCGAGCTCGGCTCGCGCGTTGCCGACGAGCGCACCGTGCCGCGCGTCGCGCGGGGCTATCTCCGGCGCCTCGCGCGCAAGACGGACGAGACCGCGCTGCTCGGCGTGCTGCACGGCACGGAGGTGCTCTACCTGGACGTGGCACACGGCACCCGCGCCATCCAGTTCGCGGCACGCGTCGGGCGTCGCGGCCCGCTGCACGCCACCGGCACGGGCAAGGTGCTGCTCGCGTTCGGCGGCGCCGCGCTGTGCGACACCGTCATCGAGCAGGGCCTCCAGCGATTCATGCCTCAGACCATCTGCGACCCGCACGCGCTGCGCGCAGAGATGGAAACCATCCGCTCGCGCGGCTACGCGCTGGTCCATGAAGAGCGCGAGGCGGGCCTGTGCGCGGTGGCCGTTCCCGTGCGCGATCACAGCGGCGGCGTCGCGGCTGCGATGGGGCTCGCGGGGCCGACCGCACGCTTCGACGAGCGGCGTGTCGCCGAGCTGCTGGAGGCGCTCTCGGCCTGCGCCGCCGCGATGAGCAGGGAGCTCGGGCATTGACTCGGGCAGGCACGGGCTCGACATGCCGCCCCCGCGCCCGAACGCGGGAGCGACCGCCGGACCCGGCCGTCGCAGGAGGGATTCGCGCGGATGCCTGACCGCGCGCTGGACGGGTCGACGCCGCCCGTCACGACGGCCGTCAAGCCGTGAACGATAGAAGGCAAGGAAGAAGGCGATCACAGAAGAAACACGACCAGAGAACCCAGGACCCCAGAGAAGAGAAGCAATCCATGATCAGAACCCGACGCACATTCAAACAAACCGCGCGACTGCTCGCGCTCGCCGCGATCGTCAGCGTGCCGCTCGCGGCCTCGCATGCGGCCGAAGACTGGCCAGGAGACTCGGTCGAGCTCGTGATCCCGACCCGCGCGGGCGGTGGCCTGGACACCACGTTCCGCCAGATCCAGCCCTACCTCGAGGAAGCGCTGGGCGCGCCGGTGGCCGTCGAGTACCGCGCCGGCGGTCAATTCACCATCGGTACCACTTACGTGGCCCGCAACGGTGACAGCTGCGAGCCGATGATGTTCCACGCCATTCCGGACATCATCTTCTCGTACCTGACGCGCAAGGTGGCCTACTCCTACGAGAGCTTCTACCCGCTCGCGGGCATGACGACGGAGCCGTCCACCCTGTGGGTGCACAAGGACGCACCGTGGAAGTCGCTGAAGGAGTTCGTCGAGGACGCGCGCAAGCGCCCTGGAGAGATCCGCGTGAGCGTCGCCAACCTGACCAACGCCGATCACCTCGCGGTGCTCAAGCTCGAGGAGGTAGCCGGCATCGATCTCAACATCATCTCCTACGACGGCGGCGGCAAGGCGCGCAACGCGGTGATCGCCGGCGAGGTCGAGGGCGCGATGGGTGGCGTGTTCGCCGGGCAGAAGATCGCCGACAACGCGCGTGCGCTCGGCGTCTTCCAGCCGGAGAACCGCTGGCCGGAGCTGACCAACGGCGCGCCAGCCGTCAACGACGTGCTCGGTTCCAATATTCCGCCGATCGGCGGTGCATTCGGGTTCTTCGTCGCACGAGCGTGCCGCGACAACCATCCGCAGCGCTTCGAGAAGCTGGCCAGCGCCCTGCGCACCGCGGCGAACTCCGAAGGGTTCGCGAAGCGGCTCGACGAGCTGGGCGAGCGCTCCAAGCTGCGCTACGCGACCCCGGAGGAATTCGACGCCTTCATCCGCGGCGAGATCGAGTCGATCAAGAAGCAGATCGAGGCAGACCCCGCACTGTTCGGGTTGTGACGCACAGACCGGCCGGGCCGCCGGGCAGCGCGCTGCCCGGCG
>JBFHNV010000214.1:0-10533 GCA_041593595.1 Gammaproteobacteria bacterium | reverse complement strand
CGTCGTGGCGTCGCGCCGCGAGGAGCCGCAGCCGGGTACCGAGGCGCCTGCGGCGGCCCCGGGCACGGCGGCGCCGGCGCCGGCACCTGCGCCGCGGGCGGCGCCGGCGCGCGCCGACACGGGGCCGGCGGCGGGCGCCGGCGTCGCGCTGGGGCGGGGCACCCGGGTACGCATCATCGCCGACGAGGTGAACAACGCCCTGCTGATCCTGGCGAGCGCCCAGGACTACAAGCAGGTGGAGGCCGCGATCCGGCAGCTCGACATCGCGCCGCTGCAGGTGCTGATCGAAGCCACCATCGCGGAGGTGCGCCTGGAGGACCAGCTCAGCCAGGGCATCGAGTGGTTCTTCAAGAACAGCTTCGGCGCCGGCCGGCGCGGCACCGCGACGCTGGACCTGAATGACCCCGCAGGGCTCGCGGCCCAGGTGCCGGGGTTCAGCTACGCCATCACCGACTCCGCCGCGGTGGTGCGCGCGGTGCTCAACACGCTGGCCTCCGAATCGAAGGCCAAGATCATCTCGAGCCCGAGCCTGATGGTGCTGAACAACCAGAAGGCCACCATCCAGGTGGGTGACCAGGTGCCCATCACCACCCAGCAGCAGCAGGCCACCACCACCACCTCGAACATCGTCAACAGCATCGAGTTCCGGGACACCGGCGTGCTGCTGTCGGTGACGCCGCGGGTGAACGCCGGGGGGCTGGTCATCATGGAGGTGGAGCAGGAGGTGAGCAACGTGGCGCCGAACGCCGCCTCGCCGCTCACGCCCACCATCCAGCAGCGCAAGATCAACAGCACCGTGGCGGTACAGAGCGGCGAGACGGTGGTGCTGGGGGGGCTCATTCGGGAGAACGACAACAGCACCGGGACGGGGGTGCCGGGCCTGCGGGATCTGCCCGTGCTGGGATGGTTCTTCGGCGCGACCACGGACCAGCTGACGCGCACCGAGCTCGTGGTGCTGATCACGCCCCGGGCGGTGCGCGGCGCGGTGCAGGCGCGTGAGGTGACCGACGAGTTCCGCCGCAAGATGGACAGCCTGAAGCCGGGGACGGAGCCACCCCGCGGCTTCGGGCCCCTGTATCACAAGACCGACAAGCTGCGCGGGGCGCTGGACCCCGCCGGCGACCGGTCGCTGGTCGAAGAGCAGGAACCGCGCACGGAGCGCGGGCTCGAGCCGGGGCGCCCGTCACGCCCTGTCGCGAAGGCACCGGAGCCCGCCCCTGGGGCTCCGGTCGCCCTCGCACCCGGCCGCACCGACTGAGGGACGACCCGGAGGGCGCCGGGAGAGGGGGGATCAGCGCGGAACTCGCCCCTCGTCGACCCGGATCGCGGTGTCTCGGCGTCGGTAAGCGAGCCACGACGTGGCCAGCGCCGCGAGGACGCGGATCACGCCGGGGCGCCCGAGGCACCGCCACGCTGCATCGCCACGACGGTGGCGCCGCGCCCGCCCCAGCACCTGCGCCGGGGCCAGGGGATCGTCCAGGCGCCAGCAGGCGTCGCCGCGGGTCTGCACGCAGCCGTCGCGCGGCGTGCGCAGCACCCGGTGCAGCACGTAGCCGCCTGCGGGCAGCTCCGCGTAGACGATCTCGCCCCGGCGTGGGGGTGCGGCGAGAGGCTCGATCTCCACCTGGTCGCCGTCCGCCAGGGTCGGCCCCATGCTGGCGCCGCGGACCTGCACCCTGACCGCGACGCCGGCGCGCAGGAGATCCGCCGCCAGGCGGCGGCCCCGCGGGTCGCCACCGGTCTCAGGCGGCATCGGGCAGATCCGACAGGACCGCGGCCAGCGCCGCGCCGTCCCGGGTGAAGGCCAGATCGAAGCAGGGCACGGCGGTGACCAGGGCGGCGCAGAGCTCCAGGGCCGCGCCGACCCGCTCCCGGTCGTACCAGGGCAGCGTGGCCAGCGGCAGCAGCCGCTCCAGTGCCGTGGCAGGGCGCAGGGGCTCGAGTGCCACATGGCCGGCCTGGCGCAGCAGGCAGATCCCCGCGAGCGGGGCGTGCAGCGGCACCGCCACGCCGGCGTCGCCGGCCCACGGTGTGCCGTGGATCTCGAATTCCGTGGGGGTGCGGCGCGCGAACAGCCGGTCGTCGCTGAAGAAGCGGAAGCCCGCACGCCCGTGCAGCGCCCGGGTCACGGTGCTCTTGCCGGCGCCGGACACGCCGGCGAGGAGCAGCCCGCCCGCCGGGGTCAGGCCGCCCGCCGCGTGCAGCAGCACGCCCCCGTCGTCCAGCAGCGCCTCGGTGAGCAGCACCTGATCCAGGGGGTACTGTGCCAGGTGCCGGATCACCCCGCCGTCCACCAGTGCCGGATCCACCCGTGCCTCGGCCCGGGTGAGGGGCTGCGTCCAGTCCACCTGCCACACGCCGCGCCCGGCGCGTGCCCGGTCCGACATCTCCAGGCGCCGGCGAGGCCCCGCGGCCAGCAGGCGCCAGGCGTCGCCCGTGTCGAAGGCCGTGTCCATGTCCGGCGCGCCGATACCCATCGGCGTGGCGCGCACGCGCACCGGGATGCGCCGGCGGGCCGGGCCGCCGCGGAAGGCCGGGTACTGGAAGGCGGGCGGCGCGACGGCGAGACCGCCGTGCGCCTCGAACGCGAGGCACACGCCGGCCACGGTCAGCTCGAGCGCCGCGGGCGTCGTGGCCGGGACGGGTCCCACGGCTGGCGCGCGGCGCTCAGGAACCGTTGTTGAAGCAGCCGCCGGACATGCAGCCGGTGTTCTGCCTGCCCGCCGAGGGCATGGCCATCTTGCAGCCCTTGGCCATCACCTCGTCGGCGGCGAGGCGGATGCGGCGCAGCCGCGGCTTCTCGTAGGCGCGGCGGGTGGGGGTCTTGCGCTCGGGCGTCATGCTCGCTCCTGCAGCCGGGCGGCGATGGCCGGCCGGAGGCCTTCGAAGATGAGATGGGTGGTGCGGCACACGTAGTCGGACTTCACGTCGCCGGCGCCGTTCTCGGCGGCAAAGAACGCCGGGCAGCCGGCGCACAGGGCCTGCTTGTCGCAGGTCCGGCAGTCGGAGCCAGGACGTGCCGTGAGCTCGCGGATGCGCGCCAGGGGGCCGTGCCAGCCGGCGAGGAAGCCGCCGTCGCGCAGGTTGTAGCCGCCGTTGGTGCTGATGGTGCACGGCTGCACGTTGCCGTAGGGGTCCACGTGCACCGTGGTGCGCGCCGCGGCGCAGCGGTACAGGCGATCGCTCGGCGGCAGGTCCCGGGTGCGCAGGTAGAGATCCACCATCTCGTCCACCCGGCGCGGGTCCGCCAGGTGCGCCGTGGCGGCGCGCTGCGGCTCCAGACGCTGGGCCAGGGGTGCCTCGGGGCCCCGCACCTCCACCGGGATCATGCCCGGCGCTCGGTTG
This sequence comes from Gammaproteobacteria bacterium, assembly GCA_041593595.1. Taxonomy (GTDB): domain Bacteria; phylum Pseudomonadota; class Gammaproteobacteria; order HK1; family HK1; genus JBFHNV01. The sequence goes on along the minus strand of JBFHNV010000214.1, from coordinate 7,188 downwards.
GCGCGCGCGCCGTTGTCGCCGTGGGGCAGGCAGGGAAAGATGGCCGTGTCGAAGTAGAACGGCGCGCCGAACCTGTCCGCCAGGGCGCGCATGGCGTCCAGCTCGTGGCGGTTGTCGCGCATGAGCACGGTCTTGAGCGTCAACGGGATCCCCTCGCCCGTGAGCCACCGGATCCCCTCCAGGCAGCGGGCGTGGGATCCGGGGACCTGGGTGATGCGCTCGTAGGTGGCCGCGGTGGCGCCGTACAGGCTCACCTCCACCTTGCGCGGCGGGAAGCGCCGGAACACCTGGCGCACGGGCTCGCCGATGACGGCGCCGTCGCAGAACACGGTGATCAGGAAACCCTTGCGCACCGCGTGCTCGTAGAGCTCGGAGAAATCGCGGCGCACCATGGGGTCGCCACCGGTGAAGGTGAGGTTGAGGGTGCCGGCGGCGGCCAGCTCGTCCAGCAGGGTCTTCACCTCGGCGGTGTCGAGCTCGTCGCGGCGGTGCCGGCGGATCGTGTCCTGATCGCCCAGGTAGCAGTGCACGCAGCGCAGGTTGCAGCGGTGGGTGAGCTCGATGCTCGCGTCCAGCGGTACCCGCGCCTCGGCCGCGCGGCGCGTGAAGTCGTCGAAGTAGGCCTCGTCGTCCCGGCCATCGATGACGCAGGCGCTCACGGCGTCACTCCAGCCGGCGCACCAGGCCTGCCGCGTCCAGATCGCCCACCAGCTCTGCCAGGTCGCCCCAGGCCGCGTCCGGCGCCACGTCGAAGTCGCGGGCCAGCGCGTCGCGGATGCCGGCCAGGGTGGTGTGTCCGTCCAGGCGCTCCCAGACGAAGGCGCCGGTGCCGTTCAGGGCGAAGATGTTCTGCATGTCGGCGATGGATGCGCTGATGGGAACGAGCAGGGTCTCGCCCAGGATCTCCCGGGTCACCACGTCCTCGTGGCGCGCGTAGCGGTGCGACAGGGCGGCGTTCATGGTCTCCCGCGCGGCGGCGCGTGTCCGGCCCGCGTGCGCACCAGTGTAGCGGGCCCGCGCCCGGGCCGCGCCCGCGTCGGCGCACTCGTCTCGGAGCCCGTGAAGGGATCGCCCGCCGTCGCGGCAGGCACGGTGATCCGCTCGGGGGCTCTCATTTCATGATCGTGGCCGGGTCGCCCAGCAGGTTGTAGATGTCCAGCAGGTAGGCGTCGCCGCCGCCTTCGGCGTAGCGGCGCTGCGCCTTCAGCACCGCCTCGCCGATGACCAGCTCGCCGTCGCCGTAGGTGGCGTCGTAGAAGGCCTCGCCGAGGCGCCCGGCCAGGTGGGTGTGGGACAGCCCCGAGGGCGAGAACACCGCTGCCGCGCCGCGGTCCGGCGTCACCAGCAGGAGCTCCCCCACGCCGTCGTCGCCGGGGAAACCGAACTGGCCCACCAGGCAGGTGAAGGCGGTGACCACCGGCAGGGTGGCGCCGTTGTCCAGGCTGCCGGGCGCCAGCAGATCGCCTGCGTGGATGAGCCCCGGGTTCTGGTTCCCGATGCTGCCGCTGCCCGCATGGCCCACGAAGTTGAAGAAGGCACGGCCCTCGTTGAGGCTCGCGTGGAGCCGGTCGCGGGCGAGCTCGGCGGGCAGCGTCAGCGGATCCATGTAGAGGGTCTCCACCGCCAGCGCACCGCCCGGGATGGTGGCGCGTATGCGCTCGCTGGCGTCGGCGAAGTCGCCGCCAGCGTCGGCGGCGTCGGCGCCGAACACCGCGCTCCCGGTCCAGGCGCCGGTGGCGGCCTCGTAGTCGATGATCTTGCGCGCCACGGTCGCGAGCTCGGCGGCGTCGATCACCGGCAGCCGTCCCACCGCCATCTCCGGCACGAAGTCGTTGCCCGCCACGTCGGCGAACAGGTTGTCCGAGGGGAACAGCCCGTCGCGGGTGGGGGCGAGCAGGGTGGGGATGATGCTGTCGCCGTGGCCCAGATGGTCCTTGTAGTCGAAGGAGCCCTCGCCGGCGAGCACCACGTAGCGCGGCGCGGCGCGCCAGTGATCGTGGGCGTACCTGAGCAGGGACCAGATGGCGTCCGCGTCGCGCACCCCGTGGGCGAACTCGTCGTACACGTCCTCGATGTCCACCACCAGGGTGCGCAGGCCCTGGGCGCGGCGGTGATCGGCCAGCACCGCGGCCGCGTCCACCATGTCCCCTGAGGTGATCAGCAGCCAGTCCACCGCGTGCACGGGGCGGCGCAGAATAGAGGGCCGGTCGGCCACCAGGAACCGCGGCGCGCGCACCGCCTCGGGGGCGATCGCGAGCACGCGGGTCACCGCCCCGCCGCGGGGCGCCACGCTCACCCGGACGCCGGCGGCACCAGCGTCCTCGGTGATGCGGTCCATCCAGCGCGGCCGCGCCGGCAGGCTCACGTCGAGCACCATCACCCCCGCGCCGGCAAAGCCGTCCACGGTGGTCACGCCGCCGGGCGCGTGATCCGCCGCGAGCGCGCCGGCCACCGCCAGGCGCCGGCGAGGATAGGTGATGTCCACGTCGTTCACGTAGAAGGTGCTGGGCATCGCCGCATCGCCGGAGCCGAGGCCCGCCACCCGCACCCGGTTCTCCCCGTCGCGCAGCGCCGCCGCGTCCACCTGGAAGGTGACGGTGTGGGGCACGAGCCCGCGCCACTCGGTCTCCACGCCGGCGCCCGGTGCGCCGTCCAGGGTGACGCGGGCCCGGTGCAGCGCCTCGAGGCCGCCGTGGAGTCGCACGGTGACGGTGGCGGTCCCCGCGGAGGAGACGTGCGGCGTGGCGACCGGGAAGTACGCGTCGTTGAAGTCGAACAGCATGTCCTCGTAGCGGAAGTCCCACATCCAGTAGTCGCCGTCCGGGTCGTCGAACAGGTGCGTGAGGTAGTAGCGGTTGTCCTCCGCGTGGGCCGTGACGGTGTCGGTCTGCCCGGCCACCGGGGCGGGCGCGCGGGCGTTCAGACGCGACATGCGAAGCCCCCGACCGACGCTCAGGAGGTACACGTTGTCGCGGGTGTAGGGGCTGTCGATGGCCTCGCCGTAGAACAGCAGCGCGCCGTCGCCTTCGGCCAGGGTGGCGACGCGATCGCCGCCGCGGCTCAGCGCGAGGCGGTTCGCCGCGATGTGGCGGCGTACGGCGTCCTCCGTCTCGCCCATGGCGGTGGCGATGTCCGCCGCGGCCACGCGGTACAGGCCCGTCTCGCGCACGCCCACCTTCACCACCGTGCCGCGACGCGCGGCGCGGGCCAGCAGCGCCTCCATGCGCGCGTCGATCTTGCGCTGCCGGCGCGCCTGCTGCAGGGCGTCCAGGGTGCGCGCGACCCGCTGGTAGCCCGGCAGCGGACGGTCGCCGGCGCCGTGGGCGTCCACGTCCGCCGGCGGGCGATCCGCCACCGTGACCGTGTACGGTCCGTGCGCGATGGTGGCCCCGGTGGCCTCCAGCTCCAGCAGCCGGTAGGTCACCAGATCGCCGGCGCGCACCCGGGGGTCGACGAGCCGGTACACACCCCCGTGGCGGCTGTGCAGCAGGGCCGGCAGCAGCCGCCCGTTGACCGGTTTCCAGCCGCCGCGACGCCGTTCCCGCTCCAGGGTGAAGCCCACCGTGCCGTGCTCGCTGTCGGTGGTCCACTGCACCGTCACGCCCTGGGACGTGGCGTAGGCGATGAGCTCGCCGACGACCGCCAGGGTCGCCGCCTGCACCGAGGTGGTGGCGGTCACCGCGTTGGCGTTGCCGCTGGCATTCGAGGTGGCCGTGAAGGTCACCGGGTCGTTGTAGGGGCCCTGGCCCGTATCCACCGGGCGGCGCAGCTCGTACGGGGCGGTGACGCCGGCGGTCACGTCCAGATCCGGCGTGGCGTCGCCGTCGGGATTGAACGGCCCTGTCGGGCCGGGTGCCGCGAGCGGCAGCGGGCCGCTGCCGTCCGGGTCGATGACGTCCCAGTCGCCGTCGCCGTCGGTGTCCACCGCCACCACCAGGTCGCCGCCGTCGATGACGCCGTTGCCGTTGGTGTCCAGCACGAGCTGCGTGGCGTGGGGCAGGCCGTCGTCCGGCTGGTTGAAGCCCGGCGGCGGGTTCGCATCGTCCGCGTACACCGACGCCGACAGTGTGAAGGCGTAGCGATCCGCGACGTCGCCGATGTTGCGCAGCTCCCCCGGGTACATGGCCGTGTCGCCGGGCGTCACCACCCGGGTGCCGCCGCCGGACAGGGTGAAGCCCACGGTGTTGTCGCCGGTGGTGGCGGCGGCGGTCACGGTGGTGGTGTCGGTGGCGGTGCCGCCGAAGCTCACGTCGTCGGAGATGTCGTTCGGCGTGCCCCCGTCGTCGAAGAACGATGCCGCGATCGAGGTGGTGTCCACCGTGCCGGCCGGCGTCGCCGCCGGCACGTCCACGACCACGAACACGCGCTGCGAGGCGCCGTTCGCGAGGGACACGGTCTGGGCGATCTGGGTGTCCGTGCCCGGGGTGTAGACGCCGTCGCCGTTGGTGTCCTGGTAGATGCGGGTGGCGTAGCCCCGGCTGCTGGCGGCCTGCAGCTGGAAGGCACGGGTGCCGCCGGTGCGGTTGGTCACCGTGTGGGTGTAGGCCACGGCCGCGGGCCCCGGGCCGGGCGGCGACGCCACGGACGAGCTGTTGTCCGGCGTGACCAGCACGTCGCCGGCACCGGCGACGCCGCCGTCGGTGAGCGTGAGCGTGTCGAAGGCGCTGCCGGTGACGGTGGCGCGCAGATCCGACGTGGCGCGCAGCTCGAGCGCGTCCACCACGCCGGCGCCGGTGGCGGCGGGCACCGTCACCCGCAGGCGGTAGCTGCGGCTCGCGCCAGCGGCCAGGGAGCCGGTGTTGGGCGTCGCACCGCCGTCCCAGACGCCGTCGCCGTTGCCGTCGGTGGCGATGGCCACCCCGGTGGCCGGATCCACCAGATCCACCTGCCAGCCCTCGTCGCTGAAGGCGGTGATGGCGTAGGAGTCGGTGCTGGCGCCGCGGTTGGTGATCGTGTGGGTGAAGCTGAAGGTCTGCGCCGCGGGGCCGGCGACGAGGGTGCCGGCGCTGTTGGGCTCGATGCCCACGTCCAGGCGCTGCACCGTGTCGATCACCGTGCCCGAGGCCGGGCTTCCCGTCTCGGCGCTGTCGAAGGTGGCGGTGTTGGTGATCTGCGTGACGGCCGCGGCCAGCGGATCGTCCACCAGGACCTGGAAGGTCACCGTCGCGGTGGTGCCCGGCGCGAGGGTGATGCCGTCGGCGAGCGTCACGAGCGCCGGTGGCACGCCGTCGGCGAGCGGGTCCGGATCGGCGGCCTGGTTCGTGCGCACGATGTCCGAGGTGGCGAACACCGAGACCTGGTCGAACAGCACCCGGTCGTTGTTGCCGAGCGACGGGCTGCCCAGGAAGCGAAGCCGGGTGTTCCCGGCGACGAAGCCCGAGATGTCGTGGCTGACGTAGACCGCATCGCCGTCGTTGCTGCCACCCGCGAAGCGGTCGACCTCGCTGAACGTGCCACCCCCGTTCGCGGACACGTCGAAGGTGACGTAGTCGTTGGCGTTGTCGAGGGCGTCGCGGCGCGCGAAGAAGCTCACCAGCGCCCGGTTCGCGCCGAGCGCCTGCAGGTCGAGCTGTCGATACAGCCCCTCGCCCCCGTTGTTGTTGTCCTGGACGCGCAGGCGCACGTTGGCCTGATCGGTGAGGGCTCGCAGGTCGCCGGCGCCGGGGCCGTCGTTCTCCCCGATCTCGGTCCAGTCGCCGCTCCACCCGGCGGTGCCGTCGCTGCCGGCATAGCTCGGGCCGTTGACCCCGTCGCTGAACTCGTGGAGCACCGCACCCGTGGTGGCCACGATCTGCACGTTGTCGAACAGCACGCGATCGGCGTTCCCGAGGGTCGGGCTGCCGAGAAAGCGCACCTGCACGTTCGACGACAGGGCGACGAAGCCGTCCAGGTCGTAGCTGCGGTACTGGTAGGTGGCGTCGTTGCCGGGGCCGGCGAACCGGTCCACCTCGACCCAGCCCTGGGTGCCGCTGGCCGCGGCGGCGCCGCAGGGGCTCGCGGCGGCGTCGCACAGCGCGACGGTGACGAAGTCGCCGGCGTTGTCGAGACCCTCGCGGCGGAACAGCAGCGTGAGCCGCGCCTGCCGGTACGCGGAGAGATCCACGGCACGCAGCGCCCCCTCGCCACCGGCGTTGCTGTTCTGGATGCGCAGTCGCCCGGAGCTGTTGTCGGTGAGGATCTGGACGTCGCCGCCGCCGAAGCCGTCGTTCTCCCCGATCTCGGTCCAGCTTCCGATCCAGCCCTGGGTGCCGTCGCTGCCTGCGCCCGCGCCGCCGCCGGTGACCAGGAAGTCGTCGCGGATCGTGGCGATGACCGCGGGCACCGTCACCGCGGTGCTCTCGGCCACGTAGGCGGTGCCCGCCGGCAACGGATCCTGCACCGTCACCCCGGTCTGGGTGACGCCCGAGCGGTTGCTCATCCGGATCGAGTAGGTCACCGGGTCCCCCGGAACCACGCTGCCGCCGGCACTGGAGGTCTTGGTGACGGTGACCGGCAGCGGCACGTAGCCCACGTTGCGCGCCGCCACCGTGTTGCCGCTCACCGCCGTGACGTTCTGGGGATCGACGCAGCCGTCCGGCGGGGCAGGGGACGCGCTGCACAGGGTCGCGCCGGAGGGGAAGTCCGGATCGGTCTCGTCCACGTCCAGGGTGGTGGCGCCGCCGCTGTCGGCGGGCACCGTGACCGTGTAGTCCCCGTTGACGTCGGTGCTCACCACCTGCACGCCGCCGTCCTCGTCGGTGACCACCACGTCCACCCCGGTCAGATCCGGCTCGCCGGCCTCCTGGCTGCCGTTGTCGTTGAAGTCCAGGAACAGGTGGCCGGTGACGGTGGCGTCGCCGTCGATGGGGATCTGCAGCAGCGGCGAGTCCGCCGCCGGGTGGTTGCCGGCCGACACGGTGGCGGCGTTGTTCAGCGTCTGGCCGCCGGTTGCCGCGTTGACGCTGACCTGGAAGCGCAGCGTCAGGTCCTCGCCGGGACCGAGGCTCGCGACGCGCAGCTCCACCTGGTCGACGGCGGGCCCGCCGCCGGTGTCCACCGCGCGCCCGTCGGCGCCGCTCGCCTCGACGCCGTCGCTGGCGTCGGTCAGCGCGTTGAACACGCCGGCGTTGCGCTTCCACCGCAGGCTGCCCGGCACGTAGCCGGCGGCGCCCGGGATGAGATCCGTGAGCAGCACGTTGTTCGCGGGCG